>DAIDHX010000011.1 GCA_027451885.1 Planctomycetales bacterium | reverse complement strand
GCGGCGCTGCTGGCCGAGGCAAGCGCGCACACGCCCGCCACTGTGAACCCCGCGGCGACAAGCGGCTCTGCGGCTGACCTGGCGGAGACCTATTTTCCGGCGGAAACGCTGCGAATGGGGCCGCGTGCGGATCTTCTGGCGCTCCTTTCGATGTTGATGGCTCAGGTTGGAATCGTGGCCTTTGCGCTGCTCGAGCGCAGGCTCTCCTCACGCGATTCCAGGTCAGTCCCGCTCGTGAATTAGGCTGAATTAGGCGAATCCGCCTCGGCTGGGGCGGCGCTCGCGGAACGACGTCCGTGGGCAGTTGCGCGTCCGTTTGACGCTTCTTGATCGAACGGCGCGTGGTGCGCGGCGGCCCACCAGACGGTATGAGGAATGTGCGGATGGCGAGCATGCGTAGAAACTGGGAGGGTGAATCGGACGCGTCCGGGCGTTATCGGGTGCTTCGGCGCCTGGGCGCGGGCGGCATGGGCTCGGTTTACCAGGTGCACGACCGCAACATCGACGCCGATGTGGTCATCAAGGCGCCTCATCCCTCGATGATGGAGGATCCCGAATTCGCCGCGCGCTTCACGCGCGAGATCCAGGCGCTTGTGCGTTTGTCGCATCCGCATATCGTCAAGGTTTCGGACGTGGGCGCGTTCGAGGGCATCCCGTTCGCGGTGATGCAGTTATTGCCGGGTGGGAGCCTGGAAACGCGGCGGCCGCGGCAGCCGGGCGGTGGCGCGGTTCCGGTTGGGCCTGGCGAGGTCGCGTCGTGGCTGGGCAAGATCGCCGCCGCGCTCGATTACGCGCATTCCCAGCAGTTCATCCACCGCGACGTCAAGCCCGATAACATCCTGTTCGACGCCCAGGGAGAGCCGTTCCTGAGCGACTTTGGCGTGGCCCGGGCCATGAGCAGCGGCCAGGGCGCAGCGACGTCGAACGGGGCGCTCACGGGCACGGGCATGGTGCTCGGCACGCCGGAATACATGGCGCCCGAGCTGATCATGGGCGAGGCGTTCGACGGCCGGGTCGATCAGTACGCGCTTGCGATCACGGTCTACGAGCTTTTGCGCGGCAGGCGCCCGTTCGAGGTTGGGCCGGACGAGCCCAGGACGAAGCTTCTTGTGCTGCAGACGAGCGCCTCTCCCGAGCCGCTCTCGCGGTTGCGCCCCGACCTGCCCGCGCGGCTTTGCGACGTGGTGATGAAGGGCCTGAGCAAGAACCCCGCCGAGCGTTTTCCCACGTGCTCGGCCTTCGCGGCGGCGTTTGAGCTGGCGATCATGCCCGCCGCGGGCGATGGCAAGGTGCGGCTCGTCTGCCCGCGCTGCGGCAAAACGGGGCGCACGGCCGCCGCGGATTTCGACCGCCTGCGCAAGGCCGGGGGCAAGCCGCGTTGTCCCCAGTGCGAGGGGGCGATGGAGCTTGCCGACGACGGCGGCTCGAGCGGCTCCCGCGAGATCCCCGCCGCCGAGGGGGGCCATGCGCTCGCGCCCGCAACTCCGTTTGGGGGCACGATGAAGGTTTCCGCCAGCCCCGAGCCAGGATCGGGCACGATGAAGCTGGGGCAAGCGGGCGCAGTGGGATCGGGCACGATGAAGCTGGGCCAGGCGGGCGCGGCGGGATCGGGCACGATGAAGCTCTCGCCGCTCGACCCCGCGCCGGCTGATCCGGCCCTGGCCGGTCAGGGCGCGACGGCGCGGTTGAACTCCGCGCGGGACTCGAGCACGCGGGGCCAGACGCTGCTGGTGGAACCGGGCGCGGGGCGGCGGGCAGGCCGCGATGAACCGATCACCATGATGGTGCTGCCAGGCGAGGAGGACCAGGACGACGAGGACGATGCCAGAAGCCCGTTCGATCTGGCCGCCGTGATCCGCGCCCACGGTGTGCTGATCGGTTGCGGCGTGGGCACGCTGGCGATCGCCATCGCGATCAGCGTGCTCCTGATCGACCGATTCTTGCCTCCAGACATGATCCCGTTCGCGTCAGCGATCACGCCTGGGGCCGCTTCCTTGCCAGAGGCAAGCCCGAAGCGCGACACGCCAACGACCGCGGCCGCGCTTGCTCCTCCACCGCTGGCGCAGCCTGCCCGAGCCACACCCACACCCGCGCTGGCCTCGCCCGCCATGACCAGGCCCATTGCTTCCAATCAGCCCAAAACCACGCCTCCCGCAAACGTTGCGATGGGCGATCTCAACCGGGGGCTGAGCGCCCAGAACGGTCCAGGCCAGTCGAGCCTGGCCCAGCCCAGCCGGCCGGGCGCGCCTCCGCCCGGGACCAGCCTGGGCGATCGCGCGGCGGCCGCGGACCTCTCAGCCACGAATTCTCCTGGAGCCCGCGCCGCCGCACCCGCGATCACACCGCCCCCCACGATCGATCCCGCCAGCATCCCCAGGGCGCGCAAGGACAGGCTTATGCTGGGCAAGATCCTCGAGACCCCGGCGGCGTACAGTGGAGACGCGATCATCCCCGCCGGGATGTATCACCTGCAAAGCGAGGGGGACGCCGAGCCAGGAGCGTATCCCCAGGTCGTGGTTTCGCCTTGCTCGTATGATCAGGCCGTGAGCCGCAAGCAGAGCGCGGCCGCGGAGCATTACACCCTCGACGCTGAGCCCCGGCTCGCGGAAAAGATCGCGAATTTCAACTCGATCGAGCGCAGGCTCAACGTGGCCATTGTGCATGTCTGGTTTCGCGCGGGGGCGAAGCCAATGCTGGTGAAGGTGGAGGTGCTCGAGGAATATCGCGCCCGATTCGCGCCCGGCCGCTCCCGGCCGGTGGGAGACGTGGACTACCTTGTGCGCACCATCTCGGCCACCGAGGACTCGACCGCGAAAGGGAAGGATGAGGACTGGGAGACTCTGGAACGGATGCTCCGTTTTGCGAACTACATCAAGAACAAGGTGCGTGCGATGCGGAACGCGCTTGAGACGGCGGAGATGGCACAGCTCAACAAGATGGTCGACGGCATGCGGAATAGCATGATCCGTTCCGCTGCCTCGCAGGCCGCCGCCGAGCGGGCGCTTCAGCGCGGCGTGGGCGGGCGCTAACGATCGAAGGCCGATTTTGCCTGAGTTTTTCAAGACGTTTCCCGGGGAACAGGCGAGGTGCACATGATCAGGCTGAGATGGCCGTTCCTGCTTGCCGTGGGCTGGCTCGCCCTGAGTGCTGCGCCTGTGCGGGCTCAGCGCATCTTCATCGGCCCCGGTTCCACCTTTCAGGGGGACTATTTTCGGGGCGTCGGCGTGGGTGCGCTGGGGATGGGGTCGTTCAACTTGAACACCGCCCGCTCGGAGCGGCTCCACGTGGGCACTCAGATCCTGCTCAATGAGTACATCGCCAATGTGCTCAAGAACGAGAATCGCGAGGCAGCCCAGCGCAGGATGGCGCGGCTCGAGCGCCACAAGGCCGCGCGCGAGGAGATCTACGACCGGATTCACAAGAATCCCGAACTCGTCGATGTCATGAACGGGGACGCGCTCAACGCGCTCATGGCGCAGCTCCAGTCGCCGTCTCTCGCCGATTCGGAATTCGCTTCCTACAACGTGCCGCTCGATGCCGACACGCTCAAGCGAATCCCGTTCAAGCTCGGGGAGCGCGGGGCCACATTCTCGCTGGCTCGGCTCAACCTGCGTAAGAGCTGGACCGTCGCGCTGCAGGACCAATCGTTCGCCAGGCTGCGAGACGCGTTCCAGGCGAAGGTTGAGCAGGCGCTCGACCTGGCCATCGAGGGCAAGATGCAACAGGAAATGCTCAACGAGCTCGAACGTGCTGTGGCGGATCTTGATCAGAAGCTGATCAGATCCCCCGAGCTGCTCGAAGATCGCAGTCGCAAACAAGCCGGCGAGGCGCGGAAACAAATCGACCAGCTCAAGGCGATGGTGGAGCTGTTCAAGATCAGGAAAATCCAGGACGTGATGGCCGAGGTGGAAAAGGGCTTCGCCTCGAACGTGGACGAGCTGCGGCTGTTCATGCGGAAGCATAATCTCTCGTTCGCTCCTGCTGAAACGCTGGAAGAGCGCGCGCTCTATCCCCGGCTGTTCACGGCGATGAAAATGCAGCGAGACCGCTCCGCGCCCCAGGGGCAGCAGCAAAACGGCGGGCGCAAGCGCGAGGAGAAGCTCGGTCCGGAAGACGAACAGCGCAGGCTTCAGGAGCAGCTTTTCGGTGGGGCGCAGCCGCAGTAACCGCCCAGGGAGAAAGACATGAAGACAGCTCGATACATCGCGGCTGCCGTGGCACTGGCTGTTTATGTCGGCATATGTGCATGGATTGTTTGGCGTGAAGGGTCAGCCTATCGCGATCAGCACAAGAAGCAGCTTGCCACGCTTGCTGCTGGCGAGCCGGACCTGGCGCCATCCGGATTGCGAGCCGGCACGCCCGCGCCAATCGCCCCCGTAGCGCCCGGGTCGGGCGCTTTGGGAACGACCTTTCTTGCTCCCTCAGGCAAGACTACCCCCGGCCTGGCCGCCAGTTCCCAGCCCTCCGATCGATCCTCGCGCCCGCTGCCACGCGATCCTGGCGGCAGAGGCGAGCGAGTTTCGAGCAAGGAGCGGTCCGAGGCATCAGCCAGCCCCTTCGATCCCATCTGGAACCAGGAGCCGCTCAGGAAGGTCTGGGACCTCGACGGCTACACCGTCGCCGACGACCAGGCGCTCGGGGCGCAGCTCCACGCGCTGATCCTCACGTTCAACGGCGAGTTCACAGGCCCAGGGCTGCGCAGAGTGATCGAGGCCGCGCGCCCCCTCGTCGAGAAACGCACGCATCACGAGCCCCGGCTCACCTTCACCGTACTCGATTCCGACATTCCCAACACGTTCTCACATGTAGGCAGCTATATCTACATC
The DNA here is from genome assembly GCA_027451885.1 of Planctomycetales bacterium. Classification (GTDB taxonomy): domain Bacteria; phylum Planctomycetota; class Planctomycetia; order Isosphaerales; family Isosphaeraceae; genus JAKBAP01. The sequence continues at coordinate 24,782 of DAIDHX010000011.1, read as the reverse complement.
AGCCGCAAGCTGCTCGAGATGATTCCCGAGGAAGATGATTACCTGCTCGAATTTGCGATTGGGCATGAGATCGCCCATCTCGAGCTCTTGCACATGCTTCAGGTGCTGCGCAGTCCCAGCCTCCGCGACGTGAAGGAAGGCACGATCAAGACGATCTATGGGATCATTCTGCCGCTGGCGTATCCCGACGAGCTGGAATTCGCGGCCGATGCCTGGGTCCATCGCAAGATGAAGGAGCACGGGCGCTCGGATTTCGAGTGCCTGTCATTCTTGCGCAAGCTGCAAACCTATGCGGAATCACACAACCTGGACGGCGGTCGTGGAAAGCTCGCGGACCTGGTGCGGATGGCGCCCGAGCGTGAAGGGGCGATCTCGCCCGTGGAGAATCACCTGCGTGCGCACACGGCGGCGTTCGAGCGGCTGCACGAGCTCCAGAAGATCCGCGACGGCAAGAAGTGATCCTCGCCGCTTCGTGAGGCGGGTTCAGGCTCAGGAGGGAGAATCGCCCGAGCTTTGCGCCAGGGCCAGCTCGCGTTCGAGCGCGGCGGGGGCGGACTGCCGGGCTCGCACCCGATCGACCAGCACCACGAACGCCGGCACCAGGATCGGGCGCACGAGGAAGGTGTCGAGCAAAACGCCCAGCCCGAGCGCGAAGCCAAGCTCGCGCAGAGACGTCAGCGTGCCCGTGAGCATCGAGCCGAACGTGCCCGCCATGATGATGCCGCACGAGCTCACCACGCCGCCCGTGCGCAGGACGGCCCTGCGCGTGCCTTCGATCACGCCGTGACGCTTCTCTTCCTCGATCAGGCGCGACATCAGGAAGATGTTGTAGTCCTCGCCCACGGCCACCAGGATCACGAACAGGAAGAAGCCGACGGTCCAGTCGAGCCCGCCCCAGGGCGCAGGTCCCTTGTGAAGGGCGTGGAAGACGATGTCGGTCAGTCCCAGTGACGCCAGGTAACCCAGCACCACCGTGGCGATCAGGTAGAGGCAGATCCCCGGGCGTCTGATGAGCAGCAGCAGGATGAGGAAGACGCCGGTGGTCACGAGCCCGTACATTCTGCGTTCGTCGATCGTGGTGACGCGTGTGAGGTCGCTCACGGCCATGGTCGAGCCGGCGATGCCGATGGAAGTCGCGCCTGCGAGGGGCTGGCCGGGGAGCGTGGCTTCGGCCAGGATCGTGCGGATGCGGTCGAGCGCGGCGATGCTGTTGACCGAGAACGGGTCCGTGCGAAAGACGACGTCGAGGCGGGTGATATGCCCCAGGTCGGCTGGGTCGGCCGGTTCCAGGCTCACGTAGCGAGGCGCAGCGGCGGCTGTGACGGCCTGGTCGCGTGCCCGGTCGAAGATCGAGGCCGGCATGGGCTTTTTGGCCGGGTCGCCCCCCAGGGGCGCGATCGCGGAGCGGACGTCGGCGACATGCTCGACCTCACGCAGCCGGCGCCCGAGCTCGCGCACGGCGTTCTTGCCGGCCTCGGTGCGGAAATCGACCCTGGGATCCGCCACGAGCACGATCGCCGGGCTCAGCTCGCCAACCGGGAAGTAGTGCTCGACCACGCGCGCGCCTTGAATCCCAGGCCGGCTGGGGTCGAGATCGGCAAGCTGGTTATGGTTCGAATGCGCCCGTGCACCCACGATCGCCAGGGGCAAAAGCGCAGCGGTGCACACGGCCAGGATCACGCCGGGGCTCGAGACCACGATGTCGGCCACGCGGCCCCAGAAGCTCTCCGCCACGCCGTCGGGATCGGTTTGGGGATCGTCCCCCTCGCCGCTCGCCGGCCCGGCGGGATGCTTCCGCGGCCAGAATAAGGCGCCCCCGAGCGCGGACATGAGCGCGGGGGCAAGCGTCAGCGAGGCCACAAGCGCCACCGCAAGCGCCACCGCGATCGTGGGACCCGTCGAGCGCACCTTGGCAAAGCTCGAGAAGTAAAGCATTCCCAGGCCCACGATCACCGTCCCCGCGCTGGCCGTAAGCGCGTGCGTCACCTGGCGGATCGCCTCCTCGAGCGCGGCCTTGCGGTCCCGCGTGCGTGCCAGCTCCTCGCCATATCGGGCCACGAGAAACAGGCAGTAGTCCGTCCCCGCGCCGAAGAGCACCACGATGACGAAAACCTTCGTCATGTTGATGACCTGGATGCCAAGCCCAGGGACCAGCGTGCCAAGCGCGATCATCCGTAGCGAGGCAAAGACGGCAAGCGCGATCGCCACCAGCGGCACCATCGCGAGCAAGGGCGCGCGGTAGACGACGAGCAAGATCACGATCACAAGCGCGATCGTGGCGTCGGTTGTACTCTTGATACTCTCGCTGGCGGCGGTATTCGTGTCGTGTCCGACCACGGCGGAGCCGGTCACATACCGCGTGAGCCCCGCGGGGGGCGCAGGGGCGTCATCGAGCCAGTCCAGGATCGCGTCCACGGCGAGCCGGGTTTTCTTGGAAAGATACGTGCCCTTGAGTGAGACGATTGAAAGCACGGCCTGGTCGCGCCCATCCGCGCTTTTGCCCAGCAGCCGGCTGCCGATCACGGGCGAACGGTGGGTGTCGATCTTCTTGACGCCGAGCGAATCATGATCCTGGGCGAAGACGCGCAGGCGGTTCGCGGCGGCTTCCACATACGCCAAATCCGCGTTTGAGAGCAGGCTGCCTTTGCGCTCGTAAACCATGACGAGCGAAGAGCTTGAAGAGTCCTTGGGGAATCCGCGCTCGAGCAGTTCCTGGCCGATGACGCTGGGGTATTCGGCGGGAAAGAAGCGCACGTCGTCGTCGCGCGAGGCCGCTTCCCAGGTGGGGGCGGCGAAGTGGATGCCCACGGCGGCGGCAATCCAGAGCCCGATCACCATCCAGGGATGTCGGACCACGAAGCGCGAGAGCGAAAGCGTCATCGATTACGACCGTTGCGCCGTGCTCGAAGGGACCTGGCACCGAGACCCGCCCCGCGCCGACCCCGGCCCGGGCGTTGACCCCAAAGGTAGTCTACGAGTGCTCGTCAAGTCAAAGAGTTTATCCCGCATTTGGACTTACGCCGATTCACCCGGACCGAAGGTTCTCGCTGGATCGGAGCGCGCGAGCTTGCCTTGCGCGGGGTCGCGACCTAGAAATCCTATGTGGCGGCCACGCTCAAGAACCTTATCCGCCGTCTCTCAGGAACTCTTTTCCGTGTTTGATCCATTTGACAAAAAAACGAGCCTGGGTTGGAGCGGCCGGCTGGCGCATTACGCCGCGCACCAGAACGACGAGCACCGGCAGGCGCTCTTTGCCGAGGCGATGCGTTATTCCGGATTCCATCTCGAGAACGACCTTGCGTACTCGCCGTACTGGTCGCGGGTGCCGCTGGCGAACCGGGCGGGGCTGTTGCTCTTCCTGGTCGACCGTGGGATTGTTGAGCGTGCCATCCGCCGCGGCCGCCGGGTCTACGAACCGCTGCCGCATGCGGAGACCTGGGTTTGTGCTCAGCCTTCGCTCAAGCAGTGGCACAGCCCGATTCTGGAGTTTGTGCTATCGCTGCGGCATGAGCTCCAGCGGCGTGCGCGCACGCCCCGCGCCTGAGACTGGCCCGGCCAGGCTGGGGCAGGGGCCTGGGCGGACGGCTCACGTAACCGCCCGGCCGGCGAGTGTGCCGCAGGCGGCGGCGATATCAGCGCCCCCCGAATAGCGTCTGACGACCGGCTGGCGGAGCTCGCGCGAGAGCGCATCACGGAACGCGGCGAGCTCGGCGGCGTCCGGCGGCGTGAACCGCCCGGTCGGGTCGGTGACGTCGATCAGGTCGAGCCGGACGGGCGTGTCGGCCACAAGCTCGGCGAGCGCCCGGGCGTCGTCCTCGCCCGTATTCAGGCCAGCGATGCACACATAAGCCAGCATCACCCGGGTTCGTCTGGCAAGCGCATGGCGGCGGGCCGCGGCCATGATTGCGGCAAGGGGCGTGGCGCGGAGATTGGGCGCCAGCAGCGAGCGCCTGGCGTCGGTGGCGGCGATCAGGCTGATCGAGAGGCGAAACCGGCGGTTTTCGCGGGTGAATCGGTCGATCTCCGCGACCAGTCCCACGGTGCTAATGGTGATCGCCGGCCCGGCGATCGCACCGCCGTAGGGGCAGGAGATCACCTCCGCGGCGGCCAGCGCCCGCTCGTAATTGAGGAACGGCTCCCCCATGCCCATGAAGACCGCGCCGGTCACCTTGCGCCCGCTCGCACGCACCACGTTCCGCGCGATCACGAACTGATCCACGATCTCCCACGTCTCCAGGTTGCGCCTGGCCGGCATGCGGCCCGTCGCGCAAAACGCGCAGCCCACCGGGCAGCCAACCTGCGACGACAGGCACAGGCTCACACAGCCCTGCTTGTGCAGCGGGATCAGCACGGTCTCGACCGCCAGCCCGTCGCGTGTGCGCAAGAGCAGCTTCTGAAACCCGTCGCGCGAGGATGTGCGGGTCTCTGTCAGCTCCAGCCGGGGCAAGGGCGCTCCAATCGCTTCCAGCACCCTGCGCGGGACCTGGCAACCGCGAACCCACGACTCCGGATCGTGCTCGTCCCGGCCGATGATCGCGGCGGAAAGCCTGCGCAGGGTCTCAGGCCGCACCCCAAGCTCCTGGCCAGCCGCCAGATATCGTTCAGGCGCCAAATTCCGCGGGTCAAGCATCCGGTCGATCCAACTGTGAAAAACATCTGTCGCAAACTCGGACCAGGCGTTAGATTATGGCCAGTAGGCGGTCTTGCCGTCTGCCGGCTTGAGGAAGAAAGCCGGGGCAAGTCGCGCTCTCCCGAAGCGCTGGGCGGCCGTCTCCTTCGCGGGAAAGACGCCACGCCATCCCCTCGATCAACGGTTTCGGGATTTTGAGAAATGTGTGCCAACCTTCTCAATATCTCCGGCGTATTAGGGAAGTACCTGGTGAGCGAGGCTGGTGATCGCATTCTGCTAATCCACGCGCCTCGATCAATCCGGGATCCAGGGCGATTTTCACCCCGAGGCGCCCACCCGACCGGTCGGTTCACGCGCTGGGTTCTCAAATCCCAGACGGGCGGGCACGGTCCGCGCGGGTTGACGCCTCTGAGTAAGACTGCGTTTTGCAAGTTTCCACGGGCTCAAGTAGGGAGATCGATCCAGTATGAGGAAGAATGCAGTCGCGTGGGCGGCGTTAATTGTGTCATCCGTCGCACTCCTGAGCTCGACGGGTGCGCTCCGAACCATTCCCGCCGCGCCCAAGGTTACACCTGAGAGTCAAAAGACCGCCAAGGCGCTCTCCGAGGCGTTCGAGGCGGTGGCGGATTTTGTCCGGCCCTCCGTTGTGCAGATCAGCGTCACCAAGAAAGCCCCCAAATTGCCCAGCGGCGCGGCCCGCCGGTTCCAGTTCCCCGGGCCCAACGGCCAGACGCCCAAGGACTTCGAGGAAATGCTCAAGCGTTTCTTCGGCCCCGAGCAGGGCAATCCCGAAAACGAGCAATTCGGCATGCCCGGCACGCCGACCCGCGGTGTGGGCTCCGGCTTCGTGTATGACGCGAACGGCCACATTTTGACGAACAACCACGTCGTTGAGAACGCCGACAAGATCTCCGTCAAATTCCATGACGGCACCGAGGTGCATGCGACGGTCGTGGGCGCGGACAAGCAGACCGACGTCGCGGTCATCAAGATCGACAACACGAGCTACCCGCCGATTCCCAAGGGGGACAGCAGCAAGCTCCGCGTGGGCGAGCTGGTGATGGCCGTCGGCTCCCCGTTCGAGCTGTCGCAGACCGTGACCACGGGCATCATCTCGGCCCTTAATCGCAACAACGTGCGGATCAACGATTTTGAGTCGTTCATCCAGACCGACGCGCCGATCAACCGGGGCAATTCGGGCGGCCCGCTCGTGAACCTGGACGGCGAGGTGATCGGCATCAACTCGGCCATCGTCACCGGCGGCTCGAGCGGCAATGACGGCATCGGCTTCGCCATCCCGATCAAGCTGGCGTCGACCATCGCCGACATGCTGATCAAGGACGGCAAGGTCCACTTCGCGCGGATCGGCATCGAGCTGAATCCGCTCACCCCCGCGCTCGCCCGCCAGCTCGGTCTGCCCGATGGAACCAAGGGCATCATGGTGGGGAACGTGGTTGCCGGCAGCCCGGCCGACAAGGCAGGGCTCAAGCAGGGGGATGTGATCATCGGCTTCGCCGGCGAGAACGTGGCCGATCCTTCGACCTTCCGGCTCAAGGTCGCCACGAGCGCGGTCTCGAAGCCCTACGACCTCGAGTACATCCGCGAGGGCGTGACCCAGAAGACCCGCATCGTGCCCGCACCCCAGGAGACCGTGGTCTTCGACGTCGAGCGCGAAGGCAAGTCGGGCGGATCGAGCGAGTCGCCCAAGGAGTCGGCCACCACCGCCTTCAAGGACTTCGGTCTCGAGGTCCAGCCGCTCACGGCCGAGCTCGCCAAGTCGCTCGGCGTCGCCGCCGACAAGAAGGGCCTGCTCGTGACCTCGGTCACGCCCGGCAGCCCAGCCGAAGCCGCCGGCGTCGCGGAAGGAGATGTAATCTCCAAGATCATCCACAACCACAAAATCCGGCCGCTGACAAGCGTCAAGGATTTCCAGGACATGACCTCCAAGACCGATGAGGTCGCCGTCTACATCGAGAAGGAAAAGGGGCGCCTGGGCGCCTTCGTAACCCTCTCCAAGGCGGCGAAGTAAACCCGATCCCGGCAAACCGCCAGGAAATGGGGGCGGCCCTGACATTGTCCGGGCCGCCCTTTTGTTTCTATTGTGAATGGTACGGGCACGCAATCTCTCCAGCCCCTTTGCGAACGAGTAGCCATGAACGAGATCCCGTCGAACCCGGGCGTCGAGGAACACGAGTCAACCGAGCATTACGATCTCGAGGTCGCCCCTCGCGTCCGCGCATTGCCCCCTTACCTGTTCGGACGCATCAACGAAATCAAATATCGCAAGCGGCGAGAAGGCGTCGACGTCATTGACCTGGGCATGGGCAACCCCACCGACCCCCCCGCCGAGTGGGTGATCGACAAGCTCCGCGAAGCCGCGCGAGACGCCCGCAACCACCGCTATAGCGCAGCCACGGGCGTGCCTAACCTGCGCAGGGAAGTCGCCCGCAAGTACGAGGCACGCTTCGGCGTCGATCTCGATCCCGATACCGAGGTCGTGGCCACCATCGGCTCCAAGGAAGGCTTCAGCCACATGTGCCTCGCCTTGCTTGGCCCCGGCGATACCGCGGTCGTCCCCGCGCCTAGCTTTCCCATCCACGTCCACGCGATCGCCCTTGCCTCCGCCAATGTCATCGCCCTCGACGTCCGTGAGTCAGAGCTCTTTCTCAAGAACATCGCCCTGGTGTGCGAAAGCCTCTCGCCCCGGCCCAAGATCCTCGTGCTCAACTACCCCCACAATCCCACTTCCACCGTGGTCGACACCGCGTTCTTCGAGGAGATCGTCGCCCTCGCCAGGAAGTATCGCTTCTTCGTGATCCACGACTTCGCCTACGGCGACATCGGCTTCGACGGCTACGATCCCCCCAGCTTCCTTTCGGTGAAAGGGGCCAAGTCGGTCGGCTGCGAATTCACCACCATGTCCAAGGGCTACAACATGGCCGGCTGGCGGGTTGGGTTCGCCGCCGGCAACAAGGACATGCTCTCGGCTCTCAAGGCCATCAAGGGATATTACGACTACGGCATCTTCCAGGCGGTGCAGATCGCGGCCATTGTTGCGCTCCGCGATGGCGAGGCTGGCCGCCGGGCTCAGGTCGCGGAATACCAGGAACGAAGAGACGTGCTCGTGAAAGGGCTGTCGAGGCTGGGATGGAATGTCGAGCCGCCCCGCGCGGGGATGTTCGTGTGGGCCGCGATTCCCGAGCCGTGGAGAAGCGCAATGGGGTCGATCGACCTGGCGATGAAGCTGGTGGAAGAGGCCAATGTCACGGTCAGCCCCGGGCGCGGATTTGGCGAGCTGGGCGAGGGTTTCTTGCGGCTCGCCCTGATCGAGAACCCCCAGCGCCTGCGGCAAGCGGTCCGCCAGATCGGCCGGGTGCTCAAGCCCGGCCAACCGGCGACGGCCTAGGGACCCCCGACTAGCGCCCTTCCGTCCGGGCGGCGGGCTGCTGGTCGTGCCGGCCGAATATCATCCGCCCCGCGCTCGTCTGCAGCACGCTCGTCACCGTGATCTTCACGATCTCCCCCAGGTGGTGCGAACCCTGCTCGCACACCACCATCGTGCCGTCATCCAGATATCCCACCCCCTGGCCCTGTTCCTCGCCCCGCTTGAGCAGCTTGACCGTGAGCGTCTCGCCCGGCAACACGATCGGCTTCATCGCGTTCGCCAGGTCGTTCAGATTGATCACCTCAACTCCCTGCAGCCGAGCGATCTTGTTGAGGTTGTAGTCGTTCGTGACAACCTTGCCCCCAAGGTGCTTCGCCAGCACCACAAGCCGCTGGTCAACCTCGCGTATCCCATCCAGCTCGGGCAGCTCCGCGTCGTGAATCCGTACCTCAACCCCGGGCGACTTCTGCAGCTTGTTCAGAATGTCGAGCCCCCGCCGCCCCCGGTTGCGCCTCAGCTTGTCCGCACTGTCGGCAATGCTCTGCAACTCCTGGAGCACAAACCGCGGAACAATGAGCGCCTGGTCGATCACCCGCGTCTCCACCACATCCGCGATCCGCCCGTCAATCACCACAGACGTATCCAGCACCAGCGGCCGCGCCCCCTTCACCTCCCGGGAAAACTCCATGTAGGGAATGATGAAGCGGAAGTCGTCCTTGGTTTGTAGCAATGTTGATATGCAGATATAACAGATGAAGATGGTCACGAAGCCCGCGAACGGCACATGCACCTTGGGATCAAAGTTCATCTGCAAGGTCGGCTGGAATGCGTCGTTCACCAGGTTCGACAGGAAGATGCCGACGATCACCCCGAAATAAATCGCTGAAATCGTGGGAATCCGCTTGCGAGGAGTGAGGATGTCAACAATCAAAATTCCAAGCGCGACCGGGAACACAAACAGATAGACGAGCAGCGGATTGCCCAGATTGTTATCGCCAACCACCTTGCCGAAGCGGAACGTCATACCCGCCACGACAACCATGAAAACGGCCCGAATCAACCAAAGCAGCATAGCAAAGCACCCCTCTTCGCTCCGGCCGTCTCGAGGCGGATTCGCGGAACGAGTCCAGAATACCGAAAGCCAGGCGTATCATGCCGGGCGCGGCCCTTTGCCGATCAGCCCGCTAGAGCCCCTGTTCCAGCTCGGCCTTCAGCCGATCGTAGAATTCTTCCAGGCTTTCCACGATGACCTTGGCGTCGCCAACCACCGGCATAAAATTCGTATCGCCATTCCAGCGCGGGACGACATGCCAGTGCAAATGGCCCGGCACGCCCGCTCCCGCGGCTCGACCCTGATTCAACCCCACGTTGTAACCCTCGGGCCGCAAGACCCGATCCAGCACCCCGATCACCTCGCGTATCGTCTCGATGGGTTCCGTAAGCTCCGGACCCGATAACTCGCCAAGTGTGGCCAGATGGGAACACGGAGCAACTAAAAGATGACCATTGTTATAAGGATACCGATTTAAGATGACAAAACAATGATCCTTACGCACCACGAGGAGATTCTCTCGATCCTGCTGGCTCTTCAGCCCATGGCAGAGAAAACAGCCCCGATCCGCCTCGGCCGCGGGACTCTTAAGATAGGCAGCCCGCCATGGAGCCCAGATCCGATTCATCACAGTCTCGCCTGCTTGGCTCCTCAATTACCCTGAGCACACGCGTCCAGCGTTCCTCGGTTTTCGCCACGACCGCCGCCGTGGCATTCTCCGCTTCATGATATCAAGGAAAATGGCTCCCTGCGTCGGCTCACACCGTTTTTTTACGAAGTTGACTGGAGTTTTCGTTCCAACCCCGGGCGTCCGGCCTCAGCCCCTCGAGACAGGACTCGGATTGGGTGAGCCGGATCGTCACCTACGCCTGAGGCCGAAGGCTTAAGTTTTCACAAAGCGTAACATGGTTGGTTGCAGGCGCTTGGCGTCAGGACCCCTGGATCTGGAACCGAGGCTCGGCCCGCGGGCACGGCCAGGGCGCTGGCGGCGGGGCACGGCTAGAGGAGCTTTCGTTCCCAGACCGGATAGTACTGAGCCCAGGCGCGGCCGATCACCAGATCGTCCGGGATCAGGACTAGCATCCCGGCCGGCTCTTCCTCGTCGGTGGAGGAATCGGGCTCGACCAGGAGTTGGTCTTCGGGGACGGTGAAACTGCAAGGCTGTGGCAGGCCGGAAAGGTGAGCGGGGAATCGCACGTTGCGATCCTGGCCGTCGACTTTCCATTCCCGGCCGGTCCATTCGACCGTCTGGCCCGGGAGGGCGACAACCTGGGCCGCGTAGCGCAATGGGTGGGTTGGGAGTTGCATCCAGATCCATTCGCCCTCGCGCGGCTTGCTCCGACGATACGCGCGATAATCGACCAGATAGCCTCGCGCGGGGTTGGTGCTTTCGAATCCTGGCCAGGCGACCTCCGAGGCCACAAACACGCCCGGCGCGTAGATGAGCGTCCCCAGCACCACGGCCGTAACTCCGACCGCGACCGAGACCCTGAGCCGCGGAAACGAACATCGCGAGATCGAATCCGCCGTTGAGGCAACATGGGAAAAGAATGCAAAGAGCAGGCCGATCCAGCCTTCCCAGGATCCCCAGCCAAGCACGGCGGAAAGGACAGAGGCGAGAAAAGATCCGCTGAAAACCAGGGCTCGCGCGTTTTGACCCCAGTATGCCTGGGGCCACCCGGGGACCAGGATCCTGAGTCCGGGAGGGGCGACCGCCTGCTCGCGTTTCCCGTCTTTCGCCGGTTCGAGGTCGAGTTCCATGCCGACATGACCTCCCCTGGTCTCCGCGTGGCGCACTGGCCAAGGTCGTTTGACTTTGTTCGCACTGAGCGGCGGGGTTGTTTCGAGAAGTACGCGACAGCCGCCAAACCGCTCTTGCCGTGCTCGCCTCGCTTCTCGGAACGCAAAGCCTGTTGACTGAGTATTCAAGACCCCAGGGCACCTGCCAAGACCTTGATTTGATTATTGAGCAAAAAGCGGACGAATCGCAATCCATGACTGGGAGAACTCAAGCAGATGAGGTATTCTCGGTCTCGCGGCCGGGGGTGGAAGGGTTCCGGCCAGATCTGGCCCTTGACGGGTTATGATGGACTGATAAGATATCTTGCCTCCATTTACGATTTTGACCCGGAATCTATAAGATGCCGCACACCGTGATAGATTAAAGTGTTGATCTTGATCGGTCCTGGTGTGCCCCGTGCATCCCTCCGGCATGCCTCTCGGCCCGTCCTCGGAATGACGCGCCGATTCCGATTTCTGGAATTTGAAGCCGCGTGGCTTGTGGCTTGTCGTCACGAGAATCCACGGTGACGGCGACGGCCAGGTGCAACCCCCCGAACATGGAAAATCTCAAGAATTACCGCAACATCGGAATCTCGGCGCACATTGACTCGGGCAAGACGACTCTGACCGAACGGGTCCTCTACTACACCGGCCGCACCCACGTGATCAAGGAAGTGAAGGGTGAAGGCGCGGTGATGGATCACATGGAGCTCGAGAAAGAGCGTGGGATCACGATCACCTCGGCCGCGACCACGGTCCACTGGGGCGACACCAAGATCAACATCATCGACACGCCGGGCCACGTCGATTTCACCGTCGAGGTCGAGCGGTCGCTGCGCGTGCTTGACGGCGCGGTGCTGGTGCTCTGCGCCGTGGCGGGTGTGCAATCGCAGTCGATCACCGTCGACCGCCAGATGAAGCGTTATCGTGTGCCGCGGATCGCATTTATCAACAAGATGGACCGCACGGGCGCCAACCCGGCGAACGTGATCCAGCAGCTTGAGACCAAGCTCGGGCTGACGGCCATTCCGCTCCAGCTCCCGATCGGCGTGGAATCGAATTTCCAGGGCGTGATCGATCTGATCGAGCGCAAGGCGATCTACTTCGACGGCGAGAAGGGCGAGACGCTTCGTGAGGAGGCGATCCCCGCCGACTTGACCGACGCCGCCGAACGCGCCCGCCAGGGCATGCTCGAATCGCTTTCGATGCTCTCCGACGAGATCATGGAATTGCTGCTTGAGGGGCAAGAAGTGCCGCTCGAGCTGGTCCACAACACGATTCGCGAGGGAACGATCGCGCAGCAGATCTGCCCCGTGATGGTGGGCACCGCCTATCGCAACAAGGGCATTCAGCCCTTGCTCGACGCGGTGACGCGCTACTTGCCCAGCCCGCTCGATCGCGAGGTGTTCGCCAAGGACAACGCCAACGGCGCGGCCGAGACGCCGCTTGCCCCCGATCCCGATGCGCCGCTCGTCGCCATGGCCTTCAAGCTCGTCGAGGAGCCGTTCGGCCAGGTCACCTTCATCCGCATCTACCAGGGCACCCTCGCCAAGGGCACGTTTTACTATAACACCCGCCAGCGCAAGCGAGCGCGAATCAGCCGCATCCTGCGGGTGCACGCCGACCAGAAGGAAGACATCGACGCCGCCACCGCCGGCGACATCGTGGCCGTCATGGGCCTCGAATGCGCCACCGGCGATACCTACTGCTCGGAAGGTTATGACCTCTCGCTCGAAAGCATCTACGCCGCCGAGCCGGTCATCGACCTCTCGATCCAGCCGGTCAAGCGGGCCGATTACGACAAGCTCGCCAAGGCCCTCAACCGCTTCATGCGCGAGGATCCAACCTTCCGCGTGCACGTCGATCATGAAACCAGCGAGACCATTATTTCGGGCATGGGCGAGCTCCATCTCGAAATCTACGTCGAGCGCATCCGCCGCGAATACAAGGTCGAATGCACCGTCGGCGCTCCCAAGGTAAGCTATCGCGAAGCGCCCACCGTCGAGACGCCCTTCAACTACAAGCACAAGAAGCAGACCGGCGGTTCCGGCCAGTACGCCCATGTCGTGGGCAAGCTGATCCCGCTCGATCCCCAGGCGCCCGAGCCCTTCGTCTTCGAGAACAAGGTCACCGGCGGCCGCATCCCGAACGAGTACATCCCTTCCGTTGAAAAGGGATTCCGCGAATCGATGCACAAGGGCCCCGTGGCCGGTTACGAGGTCATGGGCGTGCACATGGTGCTCGAGGACGGCTCGTATCATGACGTCGACTCCTCGACCATGGCGTTCGAAATCGCCGCCCGAGACTGCTTCCGTGAGACCTTCCGCAAGGCCGAGCCCGTGCTCCTCGAGCCGATCATGAAGGTCGAGGTTGAGGTCCCCACCGAATTCCAGGGCCCGGTCACAGGCGCGCTTTCCTCGAAGCGCGGCGTGATTCTGGGCACCGAATCGCGAAGCGGTTACACGGTGATTACCTCCGAGGTCCCGCTCGCGGAGATGTTCGGCTACTCCAACGACCTGCGGAGCATGACCCAGGGCAAGGGGGGCTTCAGCATGGAGTTCCTCAAGTACCAGAAGGTGCCCTCGCGGTTCCAGGATGAGCTCGTGAAGAAGGCTCAGACCGCGGCCAAGGCCACCGCCAAGGCCTGATCACGCCCCGGCCGCCCGGAATTCAGAAAGCCCGAGTCGATCCGCGCACGAGGCCCAGCAACTGGGCGTTGCGGGTCGCCTCGGGTTTCCGTTTTCACCCCCTTCACCGCGGCCAGGGATCTGCTCCGGCCGCTTGTGCTCGTGCGCCCGCGCCTGGGGCTTGGCCGATTCCAACGCTCGCATGCCCCCAGCCGCCGAGCGGCTCTCGAACGTGATCAGGACGCAATATTGCACCCCCTTCGGGCCTTAGTCCCAGCCAGGGTGTTGACCTCCCGCTCCGGGACTGGCATAACACCGATTGATCTTGCGGCAGAAGGCGTGTCGAGCTTCGTCCCCTTTGTTCAAGGCGGAGGAACGTCATGGCATCCTCGCCGGTTTCAGAAACCGCACCCGAGCGTCCTCATCCCAGGGCCCTGCTGGTTCATATCGCCTCCCGATTCGCCGTACTCGCACTCATCGCCCTCCTGCTCGGAGTGGTCACGGTCGAGTCCAGCGCGCTTTGGCGCGAGTGGGGCCAGTTGCAACAGGAGCAGGGCTCCTACGACAGTGTGAAGTTCGTCGGCTACACCGACATCATGCCCCTGATTTCCTACGCCCAGCGCCCCAAGAACTGGATCCACGACGAGAATCAGGAGACCTTGCTCTGGCAGCGCTGGGTCGATCGCGTGGGGCATCGCTGGTTCCACATCGCCCAGGGCGAGCTCGACCCGGCTCGCATCACCGGATCCGACTACCCCTTTCTGCCGCGGCCGATCGACAACCCGATCGTCGAAACCGCGGGAGGAGTGGTCTGGGGCAAGATCCCGCAGCGGGTCGCCGTCGTCGGCCTGACGATCGAGAACACCCCCTGCGTCTATCCCGTCACCGTGCTGGACAGCGTCCGCATCATCAACGACGTCATCCGGGGCCGGCCCTACTTGATCCTCTGGGACAAGCATGCTCCGCCGCAACAGGCCGTCTCGGTCTATGACGCGAACTGGAACGGCCGGCGGGCCACGCTTGCCACCACGGGTTACTACTTCGATAATCATCCCTTGCTTTACGATCGGCGGTCGGAAAGCCTGTGGGTCGAAAACGGGCAGGGGCTGGTCGCGTTCACGGGGCGCGCCAAGGGAGCAAAGCTCGTGCGGGTGGCCCAGCCCGCCCCCAGCACCTGGCAGGAGTGGCAACACAACCCCGGTCCCGTCCGGCTCGTCGTCGGCGCGGACCGCTCCGGCGGCATTCCACCGGAGTAGATCCGCCGATCCGGGACGCTTGACGCGGCCCGTCCAAATCGCTAACGTGCGATATCTCATGGAATTAGGCGCATAGTAGCGCTTTTTCACGCTTGCACAGTTGGGATGCCCACCGGGTCTCCCAACCGCGGTGAATTCCGATCGACCGAATGGAGCAACGCATCACGATGGCTGGCACGAACAAGTACGTTTACTCGTTTGGAAATGGCAAGGCCGAGGGGCGATCCGAGATGAAGGATCTCCTGGGCGGCAAGGGGGCGAATCTCGCGGAGATGAGCCTGATCGGAATTCCCGTCCCCCCCGGTTACACCATTACGACCGAGGTCTGCGCAGCCTATTATGATCGCGGCCGCCAGCTTCCCGAGGAGGTCAAGCCCCAGGTCGAACAAGCCCTGGCCGGCATGGAAGACCTTGTCGGCAAGAAATTCGGCGACCCCTCGGACCCCTTGCTCGTCAGCGTGCGCTCGGGCGCAGCGCTCTCGATGCCGGGCATGATGAACACAATCTTGAACCTTGGTCTTTCCGACCTTTCGGTCGAGGGCCTGGCGAAGAAGACCAACAACCCCCGTTTCGCCTACGACGGCTATCGCCGCCTGATCGACATGTTCGGGTCGACGGCGATGGGCGTCGAGCACGAATCGTTCGAGCACGAGCTGCACAGCCTCAAGAAAGAGAGAGGCGTGAAGCTCGACACCGAGCTCGGCGCCGAGGATCTCAAGGAGCTCGTCAAGCGCTACAAGGCCGTCTACCAGAAGGCCGTGGGCGAGCCGTTCCCGCAGGATCCCAAGGAGCAGCTCTGGAAGGCGATCATGGCGGTCTTCAACTCCTGGATGGGGAAGAAGGCGGTCGAGTATCGCCGGATCGAGCGGATCTCCGGGCTCAAGGGCACGGCGGTGAACGTGCAGGCGATGGTGTTTGGCAACACGGGGGACACGTCGGGCACGGGCGTGGCGTTCACCCGCGATCCCAATAGCGGCGAGAACGAGTTCTTCGGCGATTACCTGATCAACGCCCAGGGGGAGGACGTGGTCGCCGGCATTCGCACGCCCGAGCCGATCACGCGGCTGCGGGAGGAGATGCCCAAGGTTTACACCCAGCTCATGGGCATCCGTGAGAAGCTCGAGAAGCACTACAAGGAGATGCAGGACATCGAGTTCACGGTGCAGGAAGGCGTGCTGTACATGCTCCAGACGCGGACCGGCAAGCGGACCGGCACGGCCGCGGTGCGGATCGCGGTGGAGATGGTGAAGGAAGGGCTGATCGACGCCCACACCGCGATCAAGCGGGTGAGCCCGGACAGTCTCAATCACCTGCTGTTGCCGCAGCTTGACCCCAAGGCGGCCAGGAAGGTCATCGCGCGGGGCATCGCGGCGAGCCCCGGCGCGGCAAGCGGCAAGGTCGTGCTCTCCGCCGAGGCCGCGGTCGAGCATCATGCCCAGCACCCCGGCGATCCAATCCTGCTTGTCCGCAAGGAAACCAGCCCGGAAGACGTCGCCGGCATGAACCTGGCCAAGGGGATTCTCACGGCCACGGGGGGCAAGGCCAGCCACGCGGCCGTGGTCGCCCGCGGCTGGGGCAAGCCCTGCGTCGTCGGCTGCGATGCGATCGAGATCGACGAGAAACAGGGCCTGGTGCGGATCGATGGCAACGTGGTCGAGGCCGGCGAGTTCATCACCATCGACGGCGGCACCGGCGATGTGATGCTCGGCCGGGCGCCCACCGTCGCCCCCACGATCTCCGGCGATTTCGCCACCATGATGTCGTGGGCCGACAACGTCCGCACGCTCAAGATCCGCACCAACGCCGACACCCCGGAAGACTCGGCCCGCGCCCGCTCCTTCGGCGCTGAGGGCATCGGCCTTTGCCGCACCGAGCACATGTTCTTCGGCGAGAACCGCATCGTCGCCATGCGCAAGATGATCCTCGCCGACGACGAGTCCGGGCGCAAGGCCGCACTGGCCGAGCTCGAGCCCTTCCAGCGCCAGGACTTCATCGGCATCTTCGAGGCGATGGAGGGCCTGCCGGTCACCATCCGCCTGCTCGATCCGCCGCTCCACGAGTTCCTGCCGCATGACGACAACCCCGCCGGCCAGGCCGAGGTCGCACGCCAGCTCGGCGTCTCCGTCGAGAAGGTCAAGCGCAGGGTCGAGCAGCTCCACGAGGCCAATCCCATGCTTGGGCTCCGCGGCTGCCGCTTGCCGATCAAGTACCCGGAAATCGGCGACATGCAGATCCGCGCCATCATCCAGGCCGCGATCCACGTCAAGAAGGCCGGCAAGACGGTCCTGCCCGAGATCATGATCCCGCTCGTGGGCGTGGTCGAGGAGCTCGCGATTCTCAAGAAGCGCGCGGTCGCCGTGGCCGAGGAAGAAATGAAGGCCGCCGGCGTGAAGGTCGAGTACCAGATCGGCACCATGATCGAGCTGCCCCGCGCAGCGCTCACCGCGGACCAGATCGCAACCGAGGCCGAGTTCTTCTCGTTCGGCACCAACGACCTCACGCAGATGACCTTCGGCTTCTCGCGCGACGACATCGGTTCGTTCATGCCCGCATATGTTGATCAAAAGGTCCTCCCCGTCGATCCCTTCCAGACGCTCGACACCACGGGCGTCGGCCAACTGATCGAGATCGGCGTGGCCAAGGGCCGCAAGTCCCGCCAGGAGAACCACGGCCAGCATCTCAAGGTCGGCATCTGCGGCGAGCACGGCGGCGATCCCGATAGCGTCGCCTTCTGCCACAAGGTGGGCATGGACTACGTGTCCTGCTCCCCCTTCCGCGTGCCGATCGCCCGGCTCGCCGCGGCCCAGGCCGCACTCGCCGGTGGCAATGTCACCACGCGGGATAAGTGACCGTTCAACCCCGTGCGCACTGTCGGCGGCCGTCGCGTCCAGGATGGAGGCGGCGGCCGTCGTTCGCTTGAACCCGCCGCCAATCGCGCGGATTCCTCAAAACCGATCGGCGTCGACGATCTCGCCGCCAGCCTTCGTGGCCACCGCCCACCAGGCCCGCGGCTCAATCTCGTCCCGCACAAACCGCACCGAGCCGTCCAGGAATGCCGCGTTCACGCCTCCCGGATGAAACGAGCTCGCCCCCACGCAGACCGCGGAGTATTCCACAGGCTGCGTTTGGCCCAGAAACAGGCACGCCTTTTGATTCGGCGTCATGATGTGGGAATAGCCGCCCCCCTGCGCAGCATAGTCCGTTCCCCAGATCCGCCCCTTGTAATCGAAGCCGGAAAGCATGCTCGCGCTTTCGCATGCACGATTGAGCATGGCCAGGGGAACGTACGTGGTTCTGCCGGGTGCTCGCATGGGGATCAGATACACCTGGTTCGCACCCGCGGTCGTACTGCCGTTTCTACCGCGGACCATCTCGCTCCAGATCACGGTGCTCGAGGTTCCGTCCGTCACCGCCGCCAATGACACGTTGGGGGCCAAACCAGCCACGCTGGCCACCGTTCCCGCACCCATGAAATACGCTGGGCCGTCGTAGCGGCCGCCGTGGTTCGTGGGGGTCGTCCCCAGGTTGTTGGGATAGCTCGTGTAGCCGATCTGCCGGGCCCCCGCGCCTGTGACCTCATAACTCCCGCAGGGCACGTTGGAGTCCGACGGGCACACAAACACCTCGACCAGCGTCGTCAGATTCGTGCCGTTCTGGGCCGATTCCTGAAAGAAGCTCATGTTCATAGAATTGAACAAGGAAGCCTGCTCCAGAAACGGCAAGATCCGCACCTTCATGCTGAAGTTGTTCGACCACAGGGGGCCGGTCGCCGCGGCCGGCGGCAAAACGCCGTTCGTGTCGGCATAGGCCTGCACGGATAGCGCGAGCTGCTTGAGATTGTTCACGCACTGGGCTCGCCTCGCCCCCTCCCGCGCGGACTGCAGGGCGGGAAGCAAAAGCGCCAGCAGAAGCCCAGTCAGGAAGATGACAACCAGCAGCTCGACCAGCGTGAAACCGCGCGGCGATCGCGCAGGGCATGAGCGTCCCATTTCGCAGCCTCCGAAGTTGATGGAGTCCACGTTCGCCAGAATCGCACCCTGGACCTACTACAAGTGTACAATTCCGCCGCTCCCCGGTCCAGGGCGCGGGGGGATGCGGCCGCTGGGGCAAGGCTCTCGTTATTGCTTAAGGAGTGTGCGGGTGGACTGGATGAACCGCTCCCACTGGAATGCCGGACCGGGATCGACCTTGTTCAGTTGCACATGATAGTGGCCGAGGATGCCCTCGAAGGCCGCGTACTCGGCGGCATCGAGCTTGTGGTTGATGAGCGTGCTGCCGTTCCGGGGATAGTCGGGCTTGATTTTGGGGAAGATCTTGCAGAGCGTGGCTGCCAGCCGCGTGAGGGCGTTGTACTGCTCGGGCGTGAAGTCGTATTGCCTGAGCATCTTGCCTTGCACTTCCCCCTTGACGATGTCGCCGCCGGCGGGATGGAGCACGCGCCCGGATTCCGGGATGAGTGCGTCCTGGTCGATCAGCCGCGCGCGGCCGTTCTTGTCCTTGCTGTAATACTTCGCGAACGGATCGGGCTCGCCGATGGGGTAGGCGCCAATGTTTGCGACCTCGACCCCGATCGAGCGGCTGTTGGCGATCGTGGCGTGCTGCGCGGCCTCCTTGAGGTCGAGCGTCTGGTAGATCACGCCGTCGATGTCGATCATGAAGTGGACCGACAGGCCGCGGATGTCGTGCAGGATCTCGAAGCATTTTTTCGAGGAGCCTCGGGCGTCGAAGTGGATCACGAACTGGTCGACCACCTTCCGGAGCGTCTCGAGATCCCAGCCGCCGCCTCGGGTCTGCTCGAGCTCCGCCGCGCTCAGCCCTCGCCTGCGTGCAGCGTACCGGTTGGGCCGCTTGAGCCCAGGCGTGTTCCCCTTGCCCCAGGCGGATTCAGGCAGCGGAGCGAATCGACGCTCAACGCGATAGGCGTCGTAGCCGCCGGGGTCGGTCCAGAGCACCACCTTCGCCGTGGTGTGATAGAGCTGGCCGCAGACCATGATCTCATCCCCCGTACGCTCGAGCCTGGTTCCCAGGGTTGAAGCCGCGGCTTTGCGCTCCTCCCCGCGCTTGCGCTCCCCCCCGCGCTTGCCCGCCGTCTGCCCGCGGGTTGCACCCGTGCCTGTCGCCAACAGGCCAATCACGGCCGCCGCCACCGCAAAAGCGCACAAGGCCAGTCCGCTGATCCGTTTCATGCGTCGATCCTCTGTGATCGATGCGCCGATCGCCGCGTGCGAATCGAGCGCGGTTCTTCAAGCAACATAATGCGCTCACGGCTCATGGTAAACTCTCAGACCTCTTTGGGCCGGCGGGTTGTTGGTTCACAAGCCCGTGGATGCGAGAATACGGCACGCATCCGTCTACCTCATCGACCTGTTCTCGAGTCCCGCTCATGCCCACGACGCTCTCCACCACCCGTTCGCCTGGCGTATCGCGGCCCGCTGCCGGCCTCCTGATCAGCCTCGCGTGGGTGGTGCCGCTTGCCGTTCCCCCTGCACACGCCCAGCCTGCGCAGGCTGCCCCGCCGCAATCGACCCGGCTTGAGACCGCCGTGGCCCCGATCCTGAAAAACCACCAGGGCAAAACCGCGGTCGCGATCCGGCACCTCCGCACGGGCGAATGGTACGCCTCAAACGCCAACGAGGTCATGCCAACCGCGAGCCTGATCAAGTTCCCGGTCATGGTGGAAGCCTATCGCCAGAGCCTCGACCGGGAAGTGGACCTTGCCACCCGGATCACCCTGCGCAAGGACGACAAGGTGCCTGGATCGGGCGTGCTCACCTATCATCTAAGCGACGGTGCAACCTTCCCCTTGCGCGACGCTGTGCGGCTCATGATCGTCTTCTCGGACAACACGGCGACGAACCTGGTGCTCGACGCGATCGGTATCGGCTCAACGGCCAGAACGATGGAACGGCTCGGCTTGCCGAACACCAGGATCCATTCGAAGGTCTTTCGCCGCGATACCTCGGTCTTCCCCGAGCGCAGCAAGCGATACGGGCTTGGCAGCACGACCGCGGCGGAGATGATCAAGCTGCTCGACGCGGTGTACAACAAGACGATTCTTACCCCGGCCGCTTGCGACGAGATGCTCGACCACATGCGTGCCTGCGACGACCGCGACAAGTTCCCTCGGTTCTTACCGCCGGGCGCAAGGGTGGCCTTCAAAACCGGCAGCCTGGACGACACCCGCACCGCCGCCGGCGTGATCGAATGCCCAGCCGGACCCGTGGCCCTGTGCGTGCTTTCAACCGATAACAAAGACAAACGCTGGGTGGCCGATAACGCCGGCAATCGCCTGTGCGCGCTCGTGGCACGCGCAGTCTATGATGCCTTTGACCAACCCCCCGCCGCCGCCTCCAGCCGCTAGCCCATGACCCTAGACAATCCGATCCGGAAGCGCCTGGGGCTTGCCCTCGCGATCGACGCAGGCGAGCGTGGAGTGCCCCTCAGCCAGCAGTTCCACGCCACGATACACCTCGTACCGATGCACGATCTTCACATGCGTAACCCGCTCCACAATCGTGCGGATCGTCAGCAGGTCGTCGTAGTACGCAGGCTTCTTGAACTTGCAGCCGATATCGATGATCACCAGGAACGCACCCGCGTCCTCCACGTCGCGATACGCCACCCCACGCGCGCGGAGCATCTCGGTTCGAGCCATCTCAAAATAGACGAAGTAATTCGCGTGGTGCAAAAGCCCCATGCGATCAGTTTCAGCATAACGCACACGGACCTGGGTCTCGTGAAACGGCTGCATGCGGCTCGCTCCTGAGAACTATCGTAACACACGCTGCGGGTGCGCAGCGGGCAAACGGGCGATGGATGCCTCGCCCGGGCGCGTGATCACAACCAGCGGATAGGGATTGTACGGCCACTCGTCGCTGTTCGGGCCGAGCGGCTCATAAACCTCGTTCACCCAGCCGCGGAAGACTTCAGGAGAGTGAGTCTTGCCCGACTGGGAAAGCCAGGCGAGATAGGCGTCGAGATGCTCGGACATCACCTTGCCGTCCCCCGCGGGGACATACAGATAAGCAAGCGAGAACTGGCGTCTGGCGTCCTCGATGGTCGCGCCCGGGCGCAAAAGCTCGCTGATCGCACAGGCCAGCCCTGTGCGTTCCGATCCCCAGGAACAGTGCACGAGCAGCGGTCGCTCGGCGGTCGCGATCAGGTCGACAAGCGAGCGAAACTGCTCGCGCGTCATCCACAGGCACGAGGACATCGGCACGTCGATCTGGGTTGCGCCCGCCGCCAGCGTGGTGCGCTGCTCGGCCTTGTACCACGCAGCCTCGTTGGGCCCGCGCAGGTTGAGCACGCTCCGGATCGCATGCGCCTCAAGAACACGGCCAAGCGCCTCCGCGGGCATCTGGCCAGAACGATAAACGCCCGGGCGCACCCTGCCGAAATTGTGATGCGCCTGGTCCCAGGCGATGTAACCGCCCGGAGGCGCGAGCAGGGCCAACCCACCCGCGAACGAGAGCAAGATCATCCGTCTGCGACTGATTTTCACGGCGCGCGCTCCGGATCGGCTGATATTGGGATCGACGCCTGCACGCGTGCGAATGCGTCAATCAGACTGCGGTCGCGCTGATCGGCGGCCGCCCCCGGGCGCGTCCACCCGAGCGCGGCGATCGTGCCCCAGGCAGACTCGGCCGAGTAACCCCTGTGCCGGATCAGATACGCGGCATGCACCAGACTGGTGCGATGATGCCCCCCCACGCAATGAAAAAAGACCGGCTGCAACCGGGGATTGGCGAGCGCGTCCGCCGCCTGGGCCATTTGCTCGACAGTCGCGCTCGACCCCCGCATCGGGATCAGCCGCCAACCCACCCCAGTCGCCGCCACGACCCGCTTTTGCTCCACATACTTGGGATCGTCGCGATTGATCGCCGTCAGCGTGAGGATCGTGCGAATCCGCTCGCGCTCCACGATCACGCCAAGCGCCGCGGGAGATTGCCACGCCCCCCGCACCAGCCGGCCGGGCTCGACCACCAGCACGCGCCGTTCTCGCGCACTCACCCACGCCGCGGCCAGCGCAGACCCCGCCGCAATCAGCAACCCCCCCGCAATCCAGGGCCAGACACGCAGCCCTCTCGATCGTGCAGCGATCTTCAGACCCTCCCGTCCAACTGGCCAGAATCCCTCCGCCGCGAATTCTAACCCCTTGGCCCAGCCTGGCAATCGCGATGTTCACGTATCCCGCGGTAATGACGCAATGAATGCGTGAAATCGGGAGCAGTCGGCGAGGGGTGGTCCGTGCCCGAAGCAGACAAGGGAGGGCCTGAGCTCCAGGAACCGGCGGGCGGACCTGCGGTTCAATGCGGGGTCGGGGGTGAAGATGCGTTCCGGCTCGCGGAGCATGGTGAGTCCGGTCCATATGTTCATGTTGCACACGACGTCCCCCACCACGAGCACGCCGTCGGCTTCTCGCCAGTAAGCGACGTGCCCCTCGGTATGGCCGGGGGTCTCAAGGACGGTGAAGCCGCCGACGGCATCGCCTTCCCTGAGTCTGCGCGAGACGGGGTGCGCCGGCCCTTGCCAGATCCCTCCAATCGACCTCGACAGCCAGTGCGGGCGCATTTTTTGCATCATGAGCCCGGGCGTTTCCATGGCGTCCGCGTCTCCTGCGCCACAGAATAGCGGGATGCCCAGTGACGCGCAGACCGCGTGTGAGGCCCCTTGATGATCAGGATGAACATGTGTCAGCGCATGCGCGCTGATCGCTCGGCCGCGCAGCCGCCTGAGGATTCTCCCCGCGGCGAAGCGCGTCGCCGCATCGACGAGCACGTCGCCCAGCAGATAAACATTGATCGCGTAAGGAGGAAATCCCTCGAGCACCCAGACGTCGTCAGTCAGCTTTTTCATCGGGGCGATCGAATTCTGAGAACCGGCCAGCCTGAACCGAGCCACATCCTGGATCGCCGGTCCGAACCTGGCCCCTGAGCGCCTCGCGCGGGCTCCCGAGATTACCGCATCACACGCCTCGGCGACAGGCGCGGGTCCAAACACAAGGTCCACGCGTCCGCGGAAAGCCTTCACCCCGCATACCGCGGGCGCCAACCGCGAGCCGCTGCCACCAACCGCCATATTGCCAAGGAACACCCGCGGGATTCACCCGCTCACAACCAGACCGTCGACGACTGAGTCTCTGACCTCGGAGGCTCGCGGTTGAGCCTCTGACCGCCGAGCCGCACGGCTGAGCCCCGCGACCGGTCACCGGCTCAACGCCGCCGGTCGACGCGACTCACCGCCGCCGGTCGACCCGACTCAACGCCGCCGATCTGCCCGACTCACCGCCGCCGGTCGACCCGACTCACCGCCGCCGGTCGACCCGACTCAACGCCGCCGATCGACCCGACTCAACGCCGACGATCGACCCGACTCAACGCCGCCGGTCGACGCGACTCAACGCCGCCGGTCGACCCGACTCAACGCCGCCGGTTTTTCCGTCTGCTCTCTTTCTGCCGCCGGCGTTCTTCCTTCCGCTTCTTCCGCTCCCTGGCCTCCGCCGAGTCGTCCCGCCGCTCCTGCGCCCGCCCAGCGCTCTCAACACGCCTGGAACCGGCCGGATTCGTGTCGCTCGGACTCGACGCAAGCTCTTTCTCAGTAACGGCCTGCGACGCCTCCGCCGGGCCGTTGGGTTCGCTTCGCAAAAGCGCGTTGGGTTCGCTCTGAACAGGCACCGTGGCTTCGGTTTTTTCCAGCGACTCGGCGTCGGTCTGGAGGCCCAACCGATCGCGCTCCCCATACTGACTTTGCATGTCCAGGTTAGGGGGATTTGTGTCGTTCGAACTCGACGCAACGTCCTGCGCTGCATCATCCTGCGGCAGGTTTTCAGGGGCGTTGGGTTCGCTTCGCAAAAGCGCGGTGGGTTCGCTCGGAACAGGCGCGGTGGCTTCGGTTTTTTCCAGCGACGAGTCGCCGGTCTGGGGGTCGAACCGATCGCGCTCCCCATACTGACTTTGCATGTCCAGGTTAGGGGGATTTGTGTTGTTCGAACTCGACGTAACGTCCTGCGCTGCATCATCCTGCGACGCGTTTTCCGGGCCGTTGGGTTCGC
>DAIDHX010000010.1 GCA_027451885.1 Planctomycetales bacterium | reverse complement strand
CGAGGCGCGGCCCCCGCCGAAGGATCATCGCCAATGGAAAGGCCCGGAAGCCGCAGGCGCTCAGGCCGCCGTGCAACCTCCGGGCATAACCGAAGCCAGGCTTGATTTCCAGCGGCCGCCTATTCCCGAACTCCAAGAGGGATCGACATCGGCTTGCCGTCGAGCTCGATGTTGAGAATGCCGTCGACATCCCCCCTGGCGAAAAGAGCTGGACCGTCGGGCGTGGCAAGACCCTCGCCCGTGGATTTGAGGGCAACCGACTTCTTGCCCAGAACCAGTGTGCCTGATTGGGGCGCGTCCGAGCGAGGGCGCGAATACTCGTCGAGGAAGTAGAAACTCGCCTCGGCCGACATCGATGTACCCCTGGGCGCCGCGGGCTTTTTCACGACCTCAACATACCCCTTGCCTCCGGGCAGTAAGACCAGTTTGCCCTCATGAGGCGCGGGGGGGCCTGCGTCCGATGTTTGCGGGCGGCCGTCGCAGCCGAGGACGAGCGCAACGACCACCGAAAAAACCAAAAGACGACCGTGTTGCATGTTCATGGCGAAAGCTCGGCACTCACCGGGATGATCAGTAGGCATCCGAACTGATGACCTCACCGCCGGCCCGCGTTGAGAGCTGCTGATAAACGCCCAGGATCGCCGGGCCGTTCGGGCCATAATTCTGGAGATAGCTGCCGTACTTCACATAAGGCGGCGAAGGCGGCACCGAGACCATCTGCGTGTTGTCAGGCAGCGCGTCGCCGTAGCTATCAGCGTTCCCCGCGTTAAACGACCACGAGCTGATCGTGTTCTTGAGGAACCGCACCGAGCCGTCGCACATGGCGAAATTCGCGCCGCCGGGATGCATGCTGCCGGCCACGGTGGGAAAATAGTAGCTGTAGCTGCCGCCGACGCCGTTGTTCCCCGAACCAATGTTCATGGGATAGAGCGTGGTGAAAAGCGTGTCGTACCAGCGGCCGGACTGCCAGGAGTTGTCAGAAACAGCATAGGCAGGATCAAGCGTGAACATGTGCGTCTTGCTG
The DNA here is from genome assembly GCA_027451885.1 of Planctomycetales bacterium. Lineage (GTDB taxonomy): Bacteria > Planctomycetota > Planctomycetia > Isosphaerales > Isosphaeraceae > JAKBAP01. Next base: position 39,684 of record DAIDHX010000010.1, on the reverse strand, counting down.
TGCTCGCCAAAGATAAACGTGTTGGAGAGCCCGTCGGTAATGGCCGCGATGCGTACCGCGCTGTCGTTGTAAATCACGCCGTTGAATGCGGCCAGGACGGTCGGCGACATCAGGTTCGAAAACCCGAAATTGAACGTTCCGGAATTGCCCGCATAGCTCGTGAAGGCCTGAGTCCAGTTGCCGGGGGGCAAGGGGTAAATCGCGTTGAAGCTCCAACCGGGCAGGACGCCGTTCGACGACCGAGAGGCGGGCAGGGCCATGGTGTCGTTCTGGGTGTCGCTGGGGCAGATGAGCGATGCCACGCGGATGCCGCAGATCGTCAGGTTGGCTGGATCGGCCGAGGTCAGGTTGAAGTTGACCGCGTTGTACATGGGCGCCTGATCGAAGTATGCGAGCATGCGCACGAAGCAGCTAAAGTTCTCAGGAAACGAGGCCCAGTGCGGCGGGTTGAACAAGGTGCCTGAATATGAACCGCCGGGGAAAGTCCCCGCGCTTGATTCGTAATTATTCGCGGCGAGTGCGAGTTGTTTGAGATTGTTGGTGCACTGGGCGCGGCGGGCAGCCTCGCGAGCTGCCTGCACCGCCGGCAGCAAAAGTGCAATGAGAACCGCGATGATCGCAATGACAACGAGGAGTTCGATCAGGGTGAAGCCGCGCGCAGCGCGCATTCTCAAGGATCGATCCATGAGCATCTCCATAAGAGACAGGTTTCAAGCCGTGGCAGGCACGCGTGCACATCGCTCTGGGTGCATACCTGCTGCGTTTTCGGATCGCCGCGCTCGAGACGCAATCTCTACGCGACGTCGAAATTATCGCCCTGGGCGTGTGACGTTCGGTGAAAGATCGATGAAATCGACGCGAAGCTTGTGCGGGTCTCAGCCGGCCGCGACGGTGGACTCGAGGATAGAGTGTTTTCTGGGCGGTTTGGGTGGGAATGGCCAGCCGGGGATGTTCGCGTCGGCGGGGTCCTTGCCTTCATGAATGGCGTGGGCGGCGCGGAGATAGCGCGCGGCTCTGCGGTTGCGGAAGGTTGGGTCGTATCGGATTGAAGCGGTGACGTCGAAGAACCAGCTTTCACGCCGGCAGATTTCGGCCCAGCGGTCTGGGCTCATCTGGAACCTGCGTGCGCACGCCGCGAGATCGACGCGGGGCGTGGGAGTTTCCTTCGGCCAGTCGAGAGCGTGCTGGGCGGCGAGTGCATCCAGCACAGCCTGGGAAAGCGCAGCGTAGCCGGCAAGATTGGGATGCTGGGCGTCGTGGAAGAACTGGTCGCTGAGAATGCCGTGGAAGGCGTGGGCTTCGAGCACGCGTGGGCCGTCGATCAGGATCAGCCGGCTGTGCTTCGCCGCCACGTCGCGATACGCCTGGCGGAACGATTCCGGGCAGCGCAGGGGAAGAGCGTCATCTTCACGCGCAAGTACATAATGCTTTTTTGCGTCATCCCACCGACCCTTGCGCGCCAGCAGCCGGGCAAGCTGGAATTGCGTCTCGGCGAAACCGGGATGCTCGGCAACGAGCTCGGAGAGCCGGTTTGCCTCGGCGACGCGATCGGTGGAATCGAGCGCAAGCGCCTGCTCGACGGCCTGCGCGAAGGCGACTCGCTCCGCGCGTGGGAGATCTGGTTCGAGGATGGAACGGCTGGGATCGAAGCCGGAATCGTTGGCCGGAGGGATGATGTAAACGGGCAGGCACTCGATCGAATCGCAGAACGACGCGATGGTATCGAGCCGGTAGCGGAAGTTTTCCAGGATGGCGGCGCGCTCGGCGGGGGTACAGCAGGGGCGATCGACCAGGGCGCGGACGCTTGGGCGTGGGGGTCGCAGGTCGATCAGACGTTGGTCGCGAATCTCAAGCGCGAGCCGTGCGAATGATGAAAACCGGGCGATGGTTGTGGCCAGGCGAAACGGCGGTTGCTGAGGAGAATCGATCCGATCCTCGTCGAGATAGTAGTCAACCTGGCGTGACCAGGGATAACGCCCCTGGAACTCGTTATGTCCCACATAGACGATCATGACGTCGGGCCGGTATGTAAGCCCGGCGAGCTTTTTGTGCATGATCTCGAGTGTTGCGCCGCCGTACGCCCAGATGTCGACTTCGATGGGGCGGTCAGGAAAGATGCGCTCGAGCCGCCAGCCCACGATCTGGCCCACGGAGAGCCAGGGATGATAGGGTTCGCCGCGCGCGCTCGATTCGCCGAGCACGAGGATTTTGAGCGGGGGCTTCGCGCCGGGGAGACGACTGTCTGGGCCGAAGTGTTCGACTGGCCATTCCGCCGGCGTGGGATCCGGCCTGGCCTTGAGCACAGCGGCCGGTAGCCGCGGTCCGCGCCAAAGCCAGGCGTGCCAGCACGCCGCGCCGATTTCGAGCGCGCCTAGGCTGACCAGAAGCGCAAACCCCGGGGCTGCACATCGGCGCAGCGCGGGGGCGCGCCGGCCCCGCACCCGCGCGAGGATCACATAAGCCAGGATCAAAATGGCCGCACCCGCCAGCGATGCCACAACCGCGTGCCCCACCAAAAGCGCATCAAGCGCCAGCACCGCGGATTGCCGGTTCAGGCTCCGGATCGAGTTGCCGAACGTGGCGTCGATCCAGCCGGGCGCGACAAGAAGGAGCGCGGACCCGCCGGCGATCGCCCCACCGATCGCCACGCTCCGCACGATCCGATGGCGGTTGATCTCTGGCATGGCTCAAACAATCTCCCTGAGCCTGTGTGCGGCCTCGCTCCACACGCGTTCTCCACATGTTATCTTGCACACCGCCCAGGCTTCAGGGAAGATCCGACCTGGTTCCTTCGTCCTGGATCGTTCGAGAAAAAGTCCTCTTCGCAGTGATTGCGATCATGTCTCCAAATTATTCCTTTGGCGAGCCGCTGCTTTCCTTGCAGGGGGCTGAGTACGAGAGCGTCTGGGAGCTGACCGCGCGTGTCAAGCGCACGCTTGAGGGGGACTTTGCATCCGTGGCGGTTGTGGGGGAGATCTCGAATCTGTCCCGGCCGCGATCAGGGCATGTTTACCTGACACTGAAGGACGAGCGGGCATCGATCCGCGGGGTGATCTGGAAGTCGACCGCTGCGCTTCTGGCAGTAGAGCTTGCCGATGGGATGCGGGTGCGTTGCGTGGGTCAGCTAACGGTTTACGAGCCGCGTGGTGAGTACCAGGTGGTGATTCGCCGCGTGGAGCCGGACGGTCTGGGCGAGCTCGAGCGAATCCTCCGCGAGCGGCGTGAGAAGCTCGAGCGCGAGGGGCTTTTTGATCGGGCGCGGAAGCGTGCCTTGCCGCGATTTCCCTGCCGCATTCTTGTGATCTCGAGCCCCACGGGGGCTGCGATCCGGGATTTGTTGCAGGTGATGGGCAGGCGCTGGCCGCTCACCGAGGTCTTGCTCGCACCAGTGCGGGTGCAGGGCATGCAGGCGGCGAGGGAGGTCGTGCAAGCACTCGAGCTGGCCAACCGCACAGCGGATATCGACCTGGTGATCGTGACTCGCGGCGGCGGCAGCCTGGAGGATCTCTGGGCCTTCAATGAAGAGGCGGTCGTGCGTGCGATCACGGCCTCGAAGGCACCCGTGATCACCGCGATCGGGCACGAGATCGACGTGACGCTGTCGGATCTGGCCGCCGACCTGCGCGCGCTCACACCGAGCGAGGCTGGCGAACGCGCTGTGCCTGACCAGCTCGAGCTGGTGCAACGTCTGGATAGCCTGGATGAACGGCTCGAAAGTTGGGCGCGGAGCCAACTTCGCGATGCCCGAAGCGCCTTGCTCGACCGCACACGCCGCTTGTGCTCCGCGCTTGCGCTCCTGGCCTCGGCCCAGTGTCGGGTCATCGATGGGTTGGCGAACCGCCTGCTCGGGTGCACCCGCGACCGCGTCCGGAGTTCCGCCCTTGAGCTTGAGTCGCTCAGGCCTCGGCTCCGCGCGGCGACGGGGCCGGTGCTGCTCATCACGAGGAATCAACTCGAACGTACTGGCGACCGGCTGCGGCCGGCAGCCGTTTCGCTCGTTCGCGAACGGAGACAGTCTGTTGATCGGCAAGCGATTGCGCTTGAGGCGCTTGCGCCCCGCCGGGTTCTCGAGCGCGGATATTCGCTCACACTTCGCGCAGGTGACGAAAAGCCAATTCGTACCCCCGCCGACGCGCAGCCGGGCGAGGCGATCATCACGGTGCTGGCCACCGGCCGAATCGCGAGCCGGGTGGTCGCACCCGAACCGTGATCAGCGGGTGCACGCCTTGCCGATGACGCTGATCAAGTTTCTCCTGGTGAGATCCAGGTGAATCACCTTGCCATCGCGGTCGATCAGGATATTCGCTGGGACCTCGCCCACGCCGTAGAGTTTGGCGAGATCGTCCGGCCCCGCGGCATTGACGAGGATCGGCCAGCGCACGTTATGGTCGAGCACGAAGCGGCGGATGACCGGCATCACCGATTCCTTGGTCGCGCCTTCCGAGCTCAGGTCCATGCTCACGCCAACGATCTCTAGACCGCTCGCGTGGTAACGGTTGTAAACCTCATCGAGCCAGGCGAGCTCCTGGGCGGAAGGCTCGCACCAGCTTGCCCAGAAGTCGAGCAGGACGACCTTGCCTTTCATTGCGGCCAGGTCGACAGCCTTGCCGTCGAGATCGACCAGCTTGAAGCCAGGCGCGGCCGAGCCGACCAGGTTGAGCTCCTTGAGCCGTGATTCGCAATACGCTTTCACGGCGGGGTTCTTGGCCTCCTTCGCAAGTGTTTCGAAGGCGGAACGGGCGATCCCAAGCTGATCAGCCTGAACCAGACGCTGGAAATACGCCTCAAGCACGGCGAGCATCGAGCTCGAGTCGAGTCTCGAGCCGGGCCCATCGCCCTGCTTCGCCTGATCGATGGCGGTTCTCAGGCTGGCGAGCGATTCCTCAAAAGCTCCTCTGTCCGCCGCCGCAACGATGTCGACTGTGTGGGCGAGCAACCGGACTGTGGGCGAACCACCCTGCGCGCGTACGATCTGGTCAGCGATCGGCTCGGCCTCGCGAAACAGGTTGTTCGTGATCGCAAGCCGAAAATACTGCTCGTAAATCGCCATGGCATCCTGAGGCGCAGCCTGGCTTGCCAGCCGCGCGAGCCGGTCAAGCCGTTGCCGTTCCAGCACAAGGAGCTGGCGATTGTAATCGGCGTTGATCGAATCGAGACTCATCGCCTGTTGATTGGCCGTGATCACCCTGGGTTGGGGCGGTTCCTGAGCCGCAGGCACTTGCTGTGACCGTGCTTGCTCACCCTGAGCAGCCAGGAGAATCCCCACGGCGAAACTCGCGATCGATCGTTTCATCGTCAGACACCCGTCATGAAATCTCGGAGTCGGCGAATGGAGCCAAAAGATCATACCGGCTTTCGGCCGCGCCGACGACCCCGGGCGCGATGGGGAGACGGTCTTGCACGAGTGCAACAGCGCGCGGGCGGGACGGTGTGGGCCTGGCCCTACGTTTGTGCACAAGACGCCACAAGGCCGCGATGAAGAGCAGCGCGACCACGAGGCCCACGATCCAGAGGGTCGCCTTGAGTCCGGTGGATGCCGGTGCCGCGGGCGTTTCGCGGAGGTACACGTCGACCGGCTTGAGCACAGCGCGCGTGCGTTTGGGCCTGGCGTAGAGCTCGCTCCCCCGCGCCTTGATTGATTGCTCTTGTTCGGGTCCATCATGGGAGTCAAGCGGCATAACGCATCCCTGGGAGTGCCCGGCTGAAGCGATCAGACACGGGCGTGAAAAAACCAATCCCAGCTTCGCGGATGCCCGGCCAGGCTTTGACCTCCGGGTCCGCTTTCAGCTTCATCCCACGGGTATAACACTTTACCAATCTCGCAGGTCAGAAAGCCCGCTTTCCTCATGCGAAGTTCCACCTCGAAGGATTGCCAGAATTTCTGCCGGAGTCCCCGCGTGCGGAACCGGCCCATCGCGAAGTCATAATTCCGCCGCTCGATTTGCAGGCTGGCCAGCCGCTCGGCCTCGCGTTCGGAGAACCCGGACTCGACCCCCTGGTCGACCAGGAGCATCAAATGATACGAGATGGCGTCGATCGAGGGTACGACGCCGATAAACGATCCTCCAGGCTTAAGACAGCGCTTTACATTCGCAATTGTGCGGTCGATGATCAGGATCTCGGGCATCACAAGAGAATTGACGGCGAGTGCAAGGTCAACCTGGCCGGCCAGGTCGTCGAGCGCGTGCATTGGGCGCTCGAGAAACGTTGTGCGTGCGAGCCCCTTTTTGTCGAGCCGCGACCGGGCGCGCTCGAGCATCGCGGGCGCAAAATCGATGGCAAAGACCCGTTCGAAGCGCGCGTTCAGGTAAGGCAGGAGCGGACCGGTGCCGCAGCCAAGATCCGCCACCACCTTGGCCCCCGACTGGACGACGCAATCGATCGCGTTCCAGAGCGGGTTATCCACGCGAGGGTGATACGGATCGAGGAAAATTTCCTCGTACTGCGCGGCGTGGCGGTTCCACGAGCGCGACTGGCTCTTCAGAATCGCATCGTTCAATTCAGGCTCCGACGGCAGGCGCGCGGGGAGGCTTCTCGTAAAACAAGCATAGATGAAGAAATCCCAACGAGCCATGCTGGGTGTGGGGCAAGCGAGTTTTCCGCGACGTGGGAGCTGGATCAGAGCCGGGCCGTGGCGCGGTCGGATCGGCCGCCGATGGGCTCGGCCTGGCGCGTTCGAGTGATGGTTTCCTGCTGGCGTGTTCTGGCCGCCTGTCTGCGCTGGGCGCGGATGGCGGGATCACCTTCGCGCACATGCTGTTCTTCCTTTTGCTCCTGGGGAGTGGTCTTGAGCCGATTCAGGAACCGCCAGCGCTGCACAAGGTAATCCGCCACGCCAAGCGCAACTGCCGCAATGCCCAGGGCGAAGGCCAGTCGTAAGCCGGTGCGCCCGGTCGCAGCCACGATCACACGCATCTCAGGCGTGCTCAATCGGTCGATTGAAGGCCAGGAAGCGTGCAGGCCTACCGCCAGCGCACCGCAGATCACCACCGCCCGGACGGCCGTCCAGGCTGGGTTCCAGGCTCGTTCGAGCCAGGTTGAGCCGCGATTGCGACCCATCCAGAAGCGCGAGACGTCAGGCGCTAGCCGGTGGGGCGCCCAGAGATTGCGAGTTTGAACGAGCTGCGTGGCGAGGGCCCCCGCGCTAAACGCGCAGGCGATGGCCGCGATTCGCCAGCCGATCAGAAGCGTGATTCGCCCAAGCCAGGCGGGAGCGTCAGCGGCGTCGGCCGCGCCCGCTTGCGCGAGCGCCCCTTGCATGGCAACCAGCAGCCCGCGCACGAGGCCCGGCCCGAGCGCTGTGATCGCGGCGATGGCGCAAATCCAGCCCACCGCGGCGGCAAGTTCCTGGCTCTGCGCAACATGGCCCGCCGCGCGGGCTTGCCGCAATCGCTCCTTGCCAGGCGCTACCGTTCGATCGTCGGCCATTGGCCCCCTCGTCAACGATTGCCGGGATCGAGCGCAATTCGCCAGACGTCCGCGAACCCTGATACCGTCGCCGCCAGCAAAACCAGCACAACACCCAAACCAATAAGTGTGCGGATCGCGGGGGCAAAGAGCATTCCGGCTGCCGCACGTGCACGTGTGATCAGGCCAATCGCGACCGTTGCCATCGCGATGGCAAGCAGTGCAGGCGCGGACGCGGCGACCGCGATCTCGATGCCCCAGCCAAGCAGCCGGCAAATTCGCTCCACGAGCCCTGAACCAAGATCTGGCACAATGGCCGAGGGATTCTCGAAGCTCGCGGCCAGGAGTGCAACGAGCCGTAACGGACCGTCGAGTGTTGCGAACACCAGGAGCGCGAGCAGTCCATAAAGCCGGCCAAGCGTGGTCGAGGGTTCGCCGGAATCGGGATCAGCCGCCGCGCTCATTCCCGCCGCCGCGGCGATGAGCTCGCCTGAAGTCCGCGCTGCACCCAGGAACAACGCCGAAGGCAAGGCGACCAGTCCACCGGAGGCGATCTCGAGCAAAAGGGCGACCGGCAGGCTGCCCCCCGATTCCAGCCCGGGACCTGGTCCAGCCAGAGGGGCGACCGCCGCGGCGATCATCAGGCCGAAGAGCACCCGGAAGCGCCAGTCGAACTCGGGAAGGCTGGCGGGCGCGACGGCCATGAACCCCGCCGAGCGCGCAGCCGCAGCCAGCCACGGCCAGCCCGCCTGAACCAGCCCGAGCCAGCCCTCGCCTGTCCCGCCCTCAAGATCGAGCACGCGCCCGGCTCCCGCTCCTAGAGCATCCGCGGCATCGCTTCGATCACCTCGGCCGCGAACGATGCCATTCGGCTCAGAATCCAGGGAAGTACAAGGAGAACAGCCGCCCCCGCGGCAATCAGCCTGGGTGCGAAGCCGACCGTGGGCTCATGGAGCTGCGTCATCGTCTGCGCTGCTCCCATGATCAGCGCGACAATCAGCACCACGGCCAAAATCGGTCCGCCCAGCACGAGCGCAAGCCCAAGCGCTTCACGCGTCCAGTCCACCACCTGGCTGAGCTCCATCTCCACGCTCCTCCCCTGGCCGGATCAACCGCTGGCGAAGCTCTCGAGCAACATCGCCGCTGTGAGCATCCAGCCATCCGCAAGTACAAATATGATCAATTTAGACGGTGTTGCAACCGCCGCTGGCGGCAGCATGTAAAGCCCCGCCGCGCCCAGCACCGAGGCCGCGGTAAGGTCGATCACCAGAAACGGCAGATAGAGAAAAAAGCCCATCTTAAGCGCGACGGCGATCTCGCTCAGCAGGAACGCAGGCGCGATCACCGTCAGGGGATAGCGATCAGGCTCGTCGGGTGGTTCCACCGGATGCGCGGATGTGCCCTGCGAGCGTTCAAGGAGCGCGGGCAGGTAATACTCATGGCGCGCGCGGACAAGCTGGTCGATCATGAAGCGCTTGATCGGTTGCACGCCTTGTTCCCAGGCTGTTTGCGCGGAGAGTTCGCCCCGCGCGAAAGGCGCGATTGCGTCGTGATAAACCGCCTCGCCCCGCGGTCTCATCACGAGCAGCGTGAGTAAGAGCGCAAGCGCGGTAATCACGTTGTTGCCGGGAACTTGCGGGCTACCCATTGCCTGTCGCAAGAGTGTAAGCGTGATGTTGATCCGCACGAAGGCCGTTGTCATCAAAAGGGCGATGGGTGCGAGCGACACGAGTGCGAAAAGGGCGACCGTTTGCGTGGTTCGAATCGCCGAGTCGCGATCGATCGGGAGCGTGATCTTGCCTTTCGCTTGATCCTGCGCGGGCGAGTCTGGCTCCTGAGCACGTGCCGTTCCCGCGCCAAGGCCGAGGATCACTCCGACAGCGGCCAGCGCCAGCCAACTTCGCACTCGGAGGGGCAGGGCGATCATGAGCGGGTCTCCGATAGCCCTGGCGGAACGGGAGCAGTGTTTCTGGCTGGCTGTGCCGGAATACCGCCTGCGTCGAGCTCTGTGATGAGCGCGGGTGGTCCTTGCGGTCCCGCGCCGACGAGCAGCCTGCGATCGCCGATCTCGACTACAAAAAGGGTGTGCTTGGGCGAGAGCGGCACGCGGCCGATGATCTGTGCCGAGGCCAGCGCCGAGCCTGGTTTCCAGCGCTTCGCGAGCTGGCCAGCGGCCATTAACACCGCGCATCCTCCCAGCAGGATGATCAGGCTGGACCAGCCAGGCTCGAGCCGATCGCGACCTGTGGATAGCCGTGTGCGCGTTCGATCCGCCGCGCGCGGACCCAGTGTTTCCCGGGTTGCGCTCACGCTCGCCGCGGAGCCGGAGACCGACTCGTCACCGGCCTGTGCGGTGCAAGGGCTCGCGGCGCTCGCGAGCCCAAGCGCGATCGTGATGCTCATCAAGCGCCCGCGAAGCATGATCGGCTCTCCCTCAGGCAACGGCTTCTTCACGCGGCGCAGGCTCGGGCAAATTGATCCGCCCACGGTCGTGCAACCCGCGCAGCAACTCCGCGATCTCGTGCTGAGCCGCTTCCGAATCCGACAGCCGAAACGGGCCCAGGTTCTCAAGCGCACGGACAAGTCTGCGCTCAAGCTCAGGCCCGATCGCTGCCTGTACCTTCGCCCGCGTCGTCTGGGCCGATCCCGCCAGCGCAAGCGCCCAAATGTTCAGGTCTTCCTCGTGTACCGCCGTCTTGAGGTCGCTTTCTTCCATGCGAACCAGGTCGTCGAATGTGAACTGAAGCCGTCGCCGGCCGAGCTCGTAAAACTCGTCGAGCACCAGGTTACGCTCATCAGGATCGACCGGACCAAGCTGCGCCATTTGCAATGTAACGGCTTCCACGATTGAGCGGTCCAGGATCGCAAGCAGTCGCGCGGCGAGCGACGCCTCCAGGCTGGAAAGGACGATCGCCGCCTTGCGCGCGGAACTGGATTCCGGCTGAACCTGCGTTTCTGTTTCGCGAGTCAGCCGCGGCCGTGTGGCGGCTCCACGATCGAGCGTGACGGTTGTCATGGCGACGACTCTCCCTGGGTGAGCCAGCGTTCGAGCACACTGGCTGCGGCTTCGGGATCCTGGCGCACCAGCTCGCGAACGCGTTCTGAAAGCGTGTGGTCCTCGGGTGGATCGACGCGCAACTTCTTTCGGGCCGAACGTACGGGTGCGGGCCTGGGCGAGGATCTGCGCCAGGCGCCTGCCGCGGTAATAACCGCCGCGCCCGCTACAATCGTGGCCACCACGCCCCAGTCTAGCCCGCGGGTTCGAGAACCCGATCCCGTCGTCGCAATCACGGGACGGGCGGTTGGAATCTTGTCTGGGATCATCTCGACGTCGACTGTCCACACGCCCTCGCCGGCTGTGATCATTTCCACCAGGCGGCGAATTTGCCCCTCGGTCCGGGTCTGGGCCTGCTTGAGCTCGTCGATCGACGGCTCCTTGTGCTCGGCGTGATTCACAATCGCGCTGTAGTAGAAACTGCGAGGAACGCTCACGAGCACCGTGCCGCGATCGCGCTCCCGGGACGCGCGGCCTGGCTCGGTCGCCTGCGGAATGCCCAGCTTTTCACCGTCGATTGTGGCAGGATGATTGACAGTGATCGTGGGAGCCGGCTCGGGCTCCATTCGGGTCTCAGTTTGCGGGGGAACGACCTCGTGCGGGGAAATCCGCGTCAGCACTCGCACCCCCTTGATCCAGTCGAGCCGTTCGCGGATCGTGTCCGCCAGCTCTTCTTCACGCGCCTGATTACGCGAGAGTTCGCTCAGTGTGGGATCGCTGGGATCGAGATATTTGCGGCCCGCGCGATCCATGACGGTGATCGCCCGCGGCGCGAGCTCCGGTACGTATCCTGCCAGCAACGAGGGCAAGAGCTGGAGTGTCCGCGCAGGCAGACGATGGTCGCCGTCGGTCTCCAGATAAACAAACGCCGCCTTGCGGGTTGATCGCAACGTGCTCGTCGAGCCCGTGACGTCATGGAGTGAGACCAGGGACCACACCACGCCGTCCTGCTGGGAGATGAGCGACTCCAGGATCCGCTCGCGAGAAAGCTGATCGCGACGGCGGCGATCCTCCGTGGTCTCAAGCAAGGACGAGAGTACGCCGCCGGGGCCACGCAGCTCATCGATCGGCTTGCGGCCGACGCCCAGCTTGGCCACAACCGCCGCCGCCTGATCGAATTGCTCGGGAGCGACGTAGATGCGGTGGTCGTCCTGGTGGTATTCGATGCGCTGTTCGTCGAGCGCACGGCAGATCTTGATTGCGTCGTCAGAATAAAACCGCCGGCCGCCGGCGAGATACTGGCCATTCGGGGTGCCCTGCGCAGCCCAGAAGGATGCGCAAATCGCGGCTGCGGCCACGGCGATCGACGCCAGTGCCACCACGCCCCGCGCGGTGGCTGACGGTACGAGCCGCTCAAGCCGTCCCCGAAGTCCAAAAGGATCCCAAACCCACGCCATCCCTTCGCGGGTCGCCATCCACGCTCCTTTGATCGCAGCACGAGCGCTTGATGAGCATCCCTGCCCGCCCGAGCGCAGCGGTGATTAAGCCAGGGATGCGACTTTCTGTCAATCGCAGGGCATGCAATCAGAAGGCTCAAGAAGGCTCACGACCCATTCTTCACGGGCAAATCGCCGAGCGCGTCGCCATTCGACTGGAATCCGTTGCCGTCGACATCCACGAAGATCGGATTCGAGACGGCCACGGGGCGGTCCTCTGCGTGCTCGGGACCCATCACTGGCCCGAGTCGCGAATGCTCGCCGATCGTTGCCACGATGACGTGGCTGTCGCGCTCGAGCGCAAGGGGGATCTCCTGGTCAAACTTCACGGCCGCGTTTGAAAAACGGGCGGGCGTCGACTTCCGCGTGAAGTTGAGCGCCTCGGCGGCCTTGCCATTCACGAGCACCTGTACCCGGTCCACGTCGAACCAGTTCGGGCACTGGACCTTGATTTTCAAACGCGCCTGGCCCCTCGGAGCACGAAGGTTCTGCCCAGGAATGGCCTGGGATTTTTGTTCATCATCAGCGCGGAGGCCAACCTCCAGAAACGGCCCGCTCGACATCACCAGGTTCCCTCGCTCGGAGGCATGGACCACGTCGAGCGTTTGCACCTCAGCAGGGTTGTCGGTGGGGCTTTTCACGTAGTTTCGCAGCCAGCCCGAGCCGTGGAAGTTGTAGTGTGCGTCGGTGTTCACCACGCCTGGAATGCGGAAGCCGCGATTGAGAAGCTGGAGCCAATTAACAATCGTGTTGTTATATGTGTGCGCAGAATTCTGGCTTGTGGGTGGGTCGAAGATGGTGTGCAGGGGATGGACCTCGATCACGTCCATCCTGTTGTGCATGCCGGTGAAACCGGCATCGCGTGTGTGGTCGCCGTTGCGATCTCCGAACATCCAGCCGATGTCGGGGTGGTTCACCTGCACAAGTTTTTCGCTGGCGTTGTCCCAGAGGGCAAGGCGCTCGATCTGAATTGCGGGATCGTCGTCCGCGGTGGGACCGCCGTTGTCCTGGGTATGCGGGCGCATGATCAGCGGGAAGGCATTCTGATGATTGAGCGGCAACGGGCGGCCAGTGAGCTCGATCCCCACGCAGGTGGCCATTCTGTGCGCAGCGCCCAGGCGTTTGAGATGGGGCTCGTAGGTTGAAAGGCGGTTGTGCTCGGTGCAGGGGGCGAACTCGACATTCTCGCACAGCAGGTTGAGCACGCGTCCGAGCTGGCTTGAGGTGTTGTCGCCGGATGGGCTTGAGTGGCTATGGTAATCGGTACTGATCCAACCCTCGGTGTTCACAGAACGGACCAGCCTGGCCTCGAGCATGGTTTCCTTGCCGCGTTCAAGGTCGAGCCGGCGGAAGACGGCGTCGTATTCTGGCCCGTAGCTCACGATCACTTCGTAGGAGCCGGGCTCGAGCGCAAGTCGGAAGCGGCCATCATGGCTGTAATAGATGTTTTTGACGCCGTGTTCGCCGCTGTCTGGGCCGAGGTCAGGATTCTTCGTGCCGTCGCGGCCAAGGAACTGAACCTTGCAGGGGATTGGCGCGCCCTGAGTGTCGCTGACGCGTGCCACGACCACCGCCGCCGCGGGCAGCTCGACGGCGAGTGAATCGCCGGCGTCCCTGGCGAGCGCGATGCGCTTCTGGCCGTGCCCGGTTGCCGATACGTCGATCTCGCACGGGACTCGCCCGGTTTCAACCGCAATTCCGCCGGCCTCGTCCGTGCGTCCCCATGCCTTTTTTTTACCCGCGACGGAAAGAATCACATCGGCTCTGGGAATGGGATGGCCTGATGCGTCCTTCACGGCCAGCCGCACCGTCCGGCTTTCCCGGTTGGTGAGCGACGCGGCAATGTGCTCGATCTCGAAAAGGTCAGCGCCTGGGATGACTCTACGAATCAGGCGATATGATTCGCCAGGCGCGAGCCGCACCGCCGCCTTGCCGTCGTGATTGCGATAGCGGAGTAAAAGCCGCCGGGCATTTGCACCCAGGATTTCGTGCCCTTCCGCGAGCACGCCGTATGCCTGGCCGAAGTGTTTATCGTATGCCCAGAAGAGCACATTCGGGGCTTCTGGGCTGAACTCGAAGGAATGATCCGCGCGAATTGCGTCGAGCAGGTCGGCGTCGACGGGCGTGTCGCCTCGATTGCTGAATGTGGTGGCCACGAGCACGTAAGGCCAGCCGTCGGCGAGAGTGTAGGAAACCTCAATGTCGGGTGTCTTCTCGCGCGGGGCTGCCGCCAGCCTCAGCGTGACCCGCCTTGCCCGGACGAAAACCTGGTCCAGGGCCGCGGTCTCGTAGACCGTGGGCGCTTCGACCTCGATTCCCGCGAACCGCAGGTCGCGAAGCTGGCCGCAGGGATAGAACGCCGAAAGTTGGTCGCTCTGGCGATCCTTGCGTGTGAGGTCGATCAGGCAGCCGCCGACGTCCCGCACGGTCATATTCGCGTTGCGCCCGCGCCTGGGGTTGGCCACGATCGCCATGAGCTGATCGTTCATGAGGGCGAAGTCGCCGTGAATCGCGTCGACTTCCTTGCCCTGGGGAACGTACCTTTCCCAGTTCGAAGGCGCAAGCGCGACGAGGTCCGAGCCATATGCGGAACTGGCAAGCGCAGCCATCAAGGCCAGGAAAAACCCGCGTCGAATGGGGCAGGCAGGCATTTGGTTGTTCCTCGGGGATCGTCCCAGGCGCCGACCGCTCGCCCGGCCAGCGCGGCAGGTCCCTTATCCTGCCAGAGATCACGCCTCGGCGGGGTGAAATTCCGGTGAATCCGCAAAGAACGGATTGGACCCGAAAAACGAGCCAACGACCCGTCGCGGGATAACGAGGGTCAGTCTCGGTCTCCATGCCAGCCCAGCAATCAAGGTGCGTCCGCAGATCAAAACACAAACAGCCCGCGAGCTTCCTTGCGGATGCTCGTGGGCTGTGCTGTGTTTGCCGGTTGTGCCGGCGAAGGTCGTTACCGCCCTCCGCCGTCTCGATCCGACTCTGGATCAACCTGCGGGAGAACCCGCCGATTAATCAGTTCCCCGAGGGATTCGGGAGAAGAAGTCCGGTCGTCGAGGTCTCGCGAACCTCGGGAGCAGGAGGAACTTCCTCGCTGCCGATGACCGGGGTCATTTCAGCCGGCATCGCGGCGATCGTGGCGGCCGGCTTGGGCGCCATGAACGCATGCTGGCCAGCGCCGAAGACCTGCGGCGAAGCCGCGGCCTGAGCGCTCGGGGCCGCACCCTGGCCGGTCGGGTAGACCGCGCCACAGGGCTGAGCCTTGGGCTTCTTGCACAGCGAGAAGTGGTGCTTCTTCTTCAGAACCCACTCGTACGAGGTTTCGTGCTGAATCTTGGGGAGCAGGCAGCTCAGCTTGGGCAGCTTGATCGTGAAGTGGCACTTCTTGGGGCCACAAGTATCACACCCACCCTGACCGCTGGCCATCACGCCCTGGGGCGAAGCCAGTCCGCAAGTCGCACAGTTCGAGTCGTATCCACCCGCCTTGCTCACACCACTCATACCAAGAGCGAAGGCGAGGCCGAGGCTCATCGTCACGCGCTTCAACATGGGAGAATACTCTCCTAGGGCTACAAAGATCGAGGGTAGCAAGTCCGGCCGGCCGTCTCGCTCGACCCCTTCGTTTCATTCGTCCATGGCATGGCCCGGGTACAGGTCTTCCCGGAACCCGAGAGGCCTTCCAGCCCCTCCCCCGAACCACACCACCAATTCGGCACTCCCGTTTCCCGCCATGGTTCAAATCCCTGGCGAGCCATCCGGTTTATCGTCATCCCAGGGAACCTGCTTGAATACGTTTCATGTTTTGTACCAAGGCTTTACGTCGATCAAAATGCCGGTCGTCGGGGTCAGATAAAAGAGGCAAAATGAGCAAAATGAGATGTCGGCAGCTTCGGCGCAATCCGCATTTCCCGACCCCATGAGCTTTGCGCCTACGGTTGTCTCGCCGTGCGCGGTAGGGTCAAATTGTGGGCGCGCGCAAGGCGCAAGGTGTGTGCTGGGGGCTGACCTGATCGGTGGGGTCAGGATGGGGGGCTGGCTGGCTCGACCCTCACGGTCAAAAGCCGCTCGCTGAAGTCGGTGACTCGCGTGCGGTGGCTGATGCGGTGGCCGACGACCCACACGATTCCCTGCTGGTCGCGCACGATGGGGGTTTTTGTGCGTTCCTCGGGCGGGACTTTGCGCCCGCGGAAGAAGTCGGCCAGCGGTTTTGAGCGCCCGAACATCCCCAATGGATTGAAGCGATCGCCGGTGCGCGGGCAATCGACTTCGAGCGGCAGCTCGAGTGTATCGAGATCGAGCAGCTCGCTCGAGCCGGGATCGGACTCGAAGCTGGCAACAAGGTGGATTCCGGCCCAGGGGATGAGGGTTCGGCCAGGGATGACGAGCGGGATCGGCTCCACGGCGGGAGATGTTGGTTCGGCCTGGGCTCGGCTGCGATCGATCAAGAGCCAGTCGCCAGAGATCCGGGCGCGGACGCCCTTCACGATCTCCAGGCGGCCTGCTTTGTTTTTTTGGACGAACTCCGCGAGGGCTTTCCAGCGCCCGGCGGTCATGGCCTGTTCGGGCCAGTGCTGGGTGCGCCAGAGGGCGCGGAGAACCTCGATACGAAGTGCCTGCGGGATCGAGGCCAGACTGCTGCGTTGCAGCGTGAGCTGATCGAGTGTAGAGGCATGGCGAACCATCGACACCAGTTCCGACACAGTGCGTTCGACGATGCGATTATGCTCGGCGGCGATGGCGCCCAGGCGTGCGATGGCCTCGTCCGCGCGGGGGTTGTATCGCGCGGTGAGCAAGGGCCGCAACTGATGACGGATGCGGGCGCGGGTTCTGCTTGTGTCGGTGTTGGTCGGATCGTCGCGATACGCCTGGTCGATCCGGTGGAGATACGCCCGCAGCTCCGTCCGAGGGATATCGAGCAACGGCCGGACCAGGTCGAGCGCGGGTTCCCAGCTCAGTTCGCGTCTGGGTGCCATGCCGGCGAGTCCGCGCAAGCCCGTGCCGCGGATCACCCGGTGCAGGATGGTCTCGACCTGGTCGTCGCGCGTATGGCCAAGCGCGATCACGCTCGCGCGCCTGGCCCACGCGATTTCGACAAGCCATTCCAAACGCGCCTTGCGAGCCGCGGCCTCGAAGCCAGCGGCTCGGCTCGGTTGCCACGAGCCCAGGTCGCATCCTAGCCCAAAACCCCGCGCTAGCTCGGCCACGAAATCCTGGTCGGCCTTGCCCTCATCGCCCCGTGCGCCATGGTCAAGGCAGGCGACGGAGAGCCTCAGTTTGAGGCAGTCGGCCAGGCGCACTAATAAGGATAGGAGCGCGACCGAATCGCCGCCGCCCGAAACCGCCACGACCCAGGTTCGGCCCAACCCGCGCTCGAGCCAGCCGCTCACGCTCCTGAGCACCTGCTCTTCGAGAGGCTCCATTCGACCACCTGCCAAAAACGGGATACACTCAATCGTTTGCCTCGCGGACACGCGAGCCAGCGTCTCGATTCCGGGAACCGATATGCGCCAGTCGCTTCTCGATACGATCCGCTGCACTGGGTGCGGCGGCCGACTTGTACCGGGGGGTGATTCACCCCAGTCGTCCGTCTGCGCAACCTGCAGCCGGGCTTACCCCTGGGTCCGAGGCGCGCTGCGAATGGCGGGCACTTCCGACGATTATACGGCAAGCTTCGGTCGCCAATGGAATCGATACGAGGTTGTACGCGAAGACGAGGATCGTGCTGTTTTCCTGGTCAAGACGGGTGTATCAGCCGATTCGCTTGCGGATCGACTGGTGCTTGACGCCGGCTGCGGCGGCGGACGCTATGCCCGGCTGCTGGCCGAGGCGGGCGCACGCGTGGTCGGCGTCGACCTGAGCTCCGCCGTCGATAAAGCCGCCGCGCACTGCGCTCCTTATGAAAACGCCCTGATCGTGCAAGGGGACCTGCTCGCGCCCCCGGTCGCGGACGACACCTTCGACTTCGTCTACTCGATTGGCGTGCTGCATCACTCACCCGACGCGCGCAAGGCCTTTGCGCAAATCGCCCGCAAGGTGAAGCCAGGCGGCCGCCTGGCCGTCTGGCTCTATCGCCGCAACACCCTGCCGCAAGAGCTTCTCAATAGTGCCCTGCGCGCAATCGCCCAGCGCCTGAGTCCACAGGCCCTCGAACGCGTTGCCGTGGGGCTTGGCTGGCTGGGCGGCATTCCCGTGCTCAACAAGACCTTGAACAAGGTCGTGAACTTCTCCAACCACCCCGATTGGACGCTCCGCGTCTGCGACAACTTCGACTGGTACGCTCCGCGTTACCAATCGCATCACACGATCCCTGAACTGCGAAGCTGGTTCGAAGCCGAGGGTTTTGACGATTTGATCGAACTTGCCCCCGCGCGAAGCGGCCGATTCTATGAATGGTGCTATCGCCACGATCTCATCCTCGGAAGCGGGGTCAATCTCATCGGCACGCGAAACCGATCCTAGAATTATCGAGGGAGGCGGTCTCGCTTCTCCAATTCGGCTTGACGGCGAACGGTGAATCGAGAGATTGATCATCCGATGCGGGCGTCTTTCGCTCGGACACGGATGTCTATGGGCGAGGCCAAGATGAGGTTCCGCGCGATCCTTGCGCTCACCGCTGCGCTTGCGGCGAGCACCTGGTGCCACGGTCAAACTGAGCCCTTGCAAGGCTCGGACCTGGATCGCCGTCCATCAGGGGAGCGAGAGACACGCAAGCATGCGGTGAAACGCTACGAGATCGGCCAGGGTCCGCGCTCGTTCTGGCTCTTCGAGCCTGATAAACCCCGCCCCGAACGCGCAGGGGTGGTGGTATTCCTGCATGGCTGGTTCGCGGTGAATCCCGCGTTTTACGGCGCCTGGATCGATCACCTGGTCTCAAATGGCCTGGTGGTGGTCTTCCCGCGCTATCAGAATGACGTTGGAACCCAGCCACAAGACTTTTATCCAAACACTGTTACGGCGGTTCGAGACGCCTTTGGGGTGCTCAATGGCGGGGTAGGGCATGTTCGCCCTGCGCCTGGACGATACGCGATTGTCGGGCATTCGGCGGGGGGGAACCTGGCGGCGCAGATCGCCGCGGCGTCAACCGATCCGAAGACCGAGCTGCCCCGCCCCCGCGCTGTGGTGATCGCCATGCCGGGCGAGGTCATCCCAATGCGCGAGCCGAGCCTCGATCGAATTCATCCGTCCACGCTCATGCTGGTGATGGTCGGCGACGAGGATCTGGTGGTCGGGGACCTTCGGGGGCGGCGGATCTTCGAGGAAGCCTCGGCGGTTCCGCGCACGCACAAGCGATTTGTGCTGTTGCGGTCGGACCGGCATGGTTATCCGCCGATCGTCGCCGAGCACGCGGCGCCAACGGGGGTCAATCGCCGCCTCGACAACGGCGAGGGCTTCTTCCGCTCGCTCCAGATGAGCTTTGGCGATATCAACGCGCTCGACCGAGCCGCTTTCTGGAAGATGACCGACATGACCCTGGCCGCGGCCTTCGCTGGCAAAACGATGGACGACGCCACGGCGGATCTTGAGCGCTTTCGTCATCTGGGATTCTGGAGCGACGGCCTGCGCGTGACGCCGCCGATTGTGAGCGACAGCCTCGCGACGATCCCCCGTGTGATTCCCGTGAACGGGATTCGGATCTTCCCCTGGAGCTCGAGCACGCGTTCCCGCATTGCCACCGGCCCCGCCAGCGAGGCGGTCGAAAAGTAAGTCCGGAAGTTGAGCTCGACCAGGGCGTCCAGCGAGCTTGTAACGCGTCGCTCGAATGCGCCTGGTCGCGACCAAAAGCCGCGGGTCCAACGTGAAACGCGAGCTCATTAAGGCTCCTCGCCCGGTCGATACGAGACCTATCGGGGATTCGATGAGCAAGTCTGGCATCCAGGGAAGGAATCGGCGTCGATGGCCGCCACAAATGGAATGCCCGCAGGGCCTTCGATGGACGAGCTGGGAATCGCGCACCCAGGCGAGAATCGCAACGAGACGACCGCGCTTTCTCTCGAGGAGCGGCGTATTGAGCAGCTTCAGCGCCAGGTTGTGGCCCTCCAGCGCATTAGCAGCCTGGGAGTTCTGGCCGGCGGCGTCTTCCACGAGCTCAACAACGCACTTACGCCCATCCTGAGCTACGCCAAGCTTGCTCTCCGCAACCCAGATCCCGCCTACCGCGAGCGCGCCCTCAAGCAGATCATTGATGCTTCAGAACGCGCAGCCGATATCACGAGAAGCATGCTTGGCCTCTCCCGGCCGGGTGGCGCGAATGATCGCACTCTGACCGACCTCAAGCGGCTGGTCGACGAAGTGGCTCAGCTCACCCGCAAGGACCTGGTCAAACACAGGATGCGGCTCGAAACCCGCCTCGAGGGCCGGCCCCATGCGCAAGTCAATCCCGCCCAGATCCAGCAGGTCCTGCTCAACCTGATCATCAACGCCCGCCAGGCGATGAACCCAGGCGGCACCGTCCGCCTGGGGCTCAAGGTCGACGAGACAGGCCGCAAGGCCGAGATCAGCGTAGCTGACACCGGCACGGGCATCGCACCCGCTGACCTCAGGCGCATCTTCGAGCCGTTCTACTCAACCAAGGCCGAGCCCGACGCCGCGGGCCAGGGTGGTACCGGCCTTGGACTCTCCGTTTGTCGCGACATCATCGAAGCACACCACGGCCGCTTGCGCGCCCAGAGCCGGCCCGGCCAGGGCGCAGTCTTCACCATCATCCTGCCTCTCGCCCAGGATCCCGAAGCCGTGGTCCACGCCGAGTCCGCCTGAGGTCGATTTCGAACGGATTCGGTGACAATTCGCCGCACTGGCGTAAGAATCGTGGATAGCTCGAGCCGTCTGGTTGCACTTCCAGGTCATGACGGCCAAAAGAGTCCACGAAAGGAACGCTGTCGCGATGAGCCGAGACGCGGGGCTGGGCGTAATCCGCGATTTCCAGGCGTTGTTTGAGCTTGGGACGCTTGCTGGCAAGGCTGACGGCGAGCTTCTGGAGCTGTTTCAATCGAGCGGCGGCGCGGCAGCAGAGCAGGCGTTTGAAACGCTTGTGCGTCGGCATGGACCGATGGTGCTGCGGGTTTGCCGCAACCAGCTTGGCGACGAGTCTGACGTCCAGGATGCGTTCCAGGCGACGTTCCTGGTATTGGTGCGCCGGCGTGGTTCGCTGCCTGGGTTGAGGTCGGTATCGGGGTGGTTGTTTGGGGTCGCGAGCAAGGTCGCTCGGCGGGTGCGGAAGTCGGCTGTGCGGCGACGAGCGCTCGAACGTTCCGCAGGTCTGGCGGTGGTGCCCTGGCGGGAATCGGAGAGCGCGGTTGCGGCGGAGCGAGCGATTGCGAGCCCGATTGTGCAGGAGGAAGTGGAGCGTCTGCCGGAGCGTTATCGAGCGGTTGTGATTCTGTGTTACTGGCAGGGTCTGACGCAGGAGCAGGCGTCGGAAAAGCTGGGCTGTCCGCTGGGGACGGTTCGCAGCCGAATGGCGCGGGCGAAGGATTTGTTGCGCAGGCGATTGCTGCGCAGGGGTCTTGCGCCCTTGGCTGCCGCGTTTGCCGCTGGGGTTGAGTCCAGCTCGGCTGGCGGCCTGATTGCGCTCGACTCCGTGCCCGCCGCGCTCGTGCGCTCGACCGTGGCCGCCGCGATCAACATGCTCTCTGGCCGGGCCGTTAGTAGTGTCGTTTCTTCCCTAACTGCGTCCATACTCTGGAGCCTCGCTATGACTCGAACGTTCAAGATTTTGGCCGCGTGCACACTCATGACCGCGACGGGCGTCTGCGGAGGATTGCTGCTCGCGCAAACCAGGCCACAGCGCTCCACGGCACAGGGAGCGGCAAGGAGCGGTCGATCGGAGCCCCCCTCAAAGGCTCAGTCAGAGCGAATTCACAGAGCGGTCAAAACCGGCCCTGAATACATCGTGAATCCACCTGACCTCTTGCTAGTCGAGGTGCTCGAGGCACTCCCCGGAAGGCCCATCTCAGGTGAGCGGCTGGTCCGTCCCGATGGCTCGATCTCCCTTGGCTTCTACGGCGATGTACAGGTCGCGGGGCTCGCGCTGCCCGAGATCAAGAAGAAGATCATCGAACACCTCGCGAAATTTCTCAGCGATGAGGTACTTGGGCTCGTGGAATCCGGCGACGATGGCGAGCCCTTCAAGGACAAGAACGGCGAGATGATTCGCATTCCTCCCGAGCAATCCGCAACCGTCTTCGTCGACGTCACGGCGTACAACTCGGCCGTGGTCTATGTCGAGGGAGACGTCGGCTATCCCGGGCGCATTCCCTTCACGGGCTACATCACGGTGCTCGACGCGATCCACTTCGCCGGCGGGGTTGTTTCCACGGCCGATCGGCAGGGGATCAAGCTTGTCAGAGAAAACCGAGAGACCGGGAAGCCTCAGGTTTTGCCGATCGATTACGAGGAAATCACCATGGGGACATCGCAGAAGACGAATTACAAGCTTCTCCCCGGCGATCGGATCGTGGTTCCTCGGCTTAAAAAGCAGGCTGAGGCTCAAACCAAGGCTGTTCAGACGACACCGGCGGGACGATCGAACGAGCTCACGGCGATTCTTTCGCGGCTTGAGCGGCTCGAGGAAAAGATCGACAAGCTCCTCGACGCGAAGTCGGATAAGAACCGGTATTTCAACCGCATGCCGGCTGCACCCGGGCAGGAACCGCGCGAAAGCGAGTAGGGGACGGCTGCTCGATCTTTCCGGCCCAGCGCATGGTTCGCTAAAGTGTCGGAACCCCGGCACGCGCCTGGGGATCATGCGAGGCTGGAACCGAGAGGCAGTGGACGATGCGTTTTGCGACTGTGGCGACGGAGTCGGGGCCCCGAGTTTGCGCAGTGGTTGACGGCGGTTATGCCGTGGTTCCGTCCGGTCCCGACGGTCCGCCGACGCTCAAGGGGCTGCTTGCGCAGGGCCAGGCGGCACTCAAGCGGCTGTGGGACGGCATTACGCCTGGAACGCCTCGGCTCGATCCCGCGACCGTGCGGCTGCTGCCTCCGATTCCCGACGCGGGCAAGATCCTCTGCATCGGCCTCAACTACAGCGATCACGCCGCCGAAAGCGGCATGGCGCCTCCAGGCGAGCCTGTCCTTTTCGCCAAGTATGCGAACACGCTCATCGGCCATCAGGCCCCGATCGTGCTCCCACGCGTCAGCCAGGAGGTCGATTACGAGGCCGAGATGGTTGTGGTCATCGGCAAGCGCGGACGGCACATTCCGCAGGCCCAGGCGCTTGAGCATGTGGGCGGATATACCGTCGGCCACGACGTCTCCGCGCGCGACTGGCAGCTCCAGAAGCCCGGCAAGCAATGGACCGTGGGCAAGACATTCGACACCTTTGCTCCCACAGGTCCCGCACTCGTGACCCCAGACGAGGTTCCCGACCCTCATGCGCTCGGCATTCGGCTGCGGCTAAACGGCCAGACGATGCAGGATTCGAACACCTGCCAGCTTATCTTCCGCATCGACGCGCTCATCGCCTACCTGTCGCAGGTGATGACGCTCGAGCCCGGCGACCTGATCTTCACCGGCACGCCTCCCGGCGTCGGCATGGCACGCAAGCCGCCGGTCTGGCTCAAGGCGGGAGATTCCGTCGAGGTGGAAATCGACGGCCTTGGCGTGCTCAAAAACCCCGTTGTCGCCGAGGACTGATCGGCATGCGGGCGTCGATTGGAAGGAAAGAGCCACCTCAGGGACTCGAACCCTGGACTTCAGCTTTACGAAAGCTGCGCTCTACCGGCTGAGCTAAGGTGGCGAGAATGGGTCGTTGGCAGCGCCCCGCGATCAAACTGCGGGGTAGGATGCCTGAGCTAAAGATAAAGTTCGCTCCAGGGGCTGTCAATCGGAGGCGAAGCAGGGGGCCTGCGCCCTGGTCAACCCCTGGCGGCGAGGCGGTTCTCAAGCGACTGGTCAATCACGCGGTGATAGACCTCGAGATATCGGTCGATATTGCGGTCCATGGCGAAGTACTCACGCACCACGGGTCCCGCGGCCCGGGCCATGCGCAGGGCGAGTTCCGGCTCGCGGAGCACACGCACAATCGCCTGGGCGATCGGCTCAGGCTCGGGTGCGGCGAGCAGCCCTGCGCCTGATTCGCCGAGCAGCTTGCGATAATCGCCGAAATCGGTCGCCACGATGGGTCGGCCAGCGGCCAGATAGACCGCGATCTTGCTTTGAACCGAGTAATTCTCGCGGCACGCAAGCCGGGGATGCACAAGAACATCAGCCCTGCGCGCAAGCGCGACGACCTCGCCGGGCGATTTGCCAGCCAGCACGCAGAGACGGTCGGCAAAGCCGCCGAGGGCTCGTTTATACTCCGCCTCGGCCTCGAGCGGGCCCCCCACCAGAACGCAGCGTGCGAGCGGATCCGACTCGAACACACGGGGCAGGGCGTCGATCAGGATCGGCACACCCTGGTTGGGATGCACGATGCTGCCGATGTACATCACCACCTTGTGCTCGCGCGAGATTCCCGGGATCTCGGCGGGTGGGATGCGCTCGTCGAACTCCTCCAGATCGATCCCCGGGTAGATCACATCCACGCGCTCGGCGGGCACGCCCTTCTCGCGCACAACCACGTCGCGCACGGGCTCGCCCAGCACGATCACGGAGCTCGCGCGCTTGAGCACCCGCTTTTCGAGCTCGAGATAGGCCCGAAACACGAGCCCGCGGCCAAGCTCATCACGCGCGACCTCATCGCCCAGCAGCGAGTGGATCTCGTAGACCATGGGCCAGCCGCGGCGACGGCAAGAAAAGTACGCCCGGGTTGCGCCCCCGTAATGCTGGGCGTGCACAAGCGCGAATGGGTGCTCACGGTGAACGAGATCGAGCCCAAGCCCGCTCGCCCAGGCGCAAAGCGGGATGTCGTACAGCGGCACGCCTTCGAATTCCAGCCGTTCGGTCACGCGGAACCAGGGCTTCTTGGCACTCAGGTGGGCGAGCACCACGTCGACCCCGCGTTTGCGGAGCGCGCGGGTGATCTTGATCGGCAACATGGCGGTGCCGTCGTACTCGCCGGGAATGGGAAACGACGTGACGATCAGCACCCGCATCGCGGCATCCCTTCCCGACTCACTTCGGCTGCGCCTGGGTTGGAGCATCCACAGGGGGATAAAGCACGCGCACCGGCTCCAGCCGATGCCTTTGTCCCCTGAGTAATGCACCCTCCATCTGGTTGTCGAGCGTCTCGATCGCCGCATCCAGCACGCTGCGCACGGTATCGAGATGCCGCGGGCGCAGGGCATAGGGATCGCGCGGAAGACCCGTTCGAGGATAGATCAGGCGGCGATAATCGACCAGGCGGTCGAGCGCTTCGGGAACCGTTCGAGGATCGAGCGGTTCGAAATCGTCGCCAGCGGACCGGGCTCGATAATAGGCGACGCGCTCAGCGACCGAGCCGGGATGTGTCCAGGAATCATGCAGCGCCACGAGTTCGGCGAGCTGCGGCCAGGGAGGCGCCTGGGGGTCGTGCCTGCGCGGACCGGCGGGCGCCGTGAGACCCGGTAACGCCCGCCACACGTCGAGCAAGCTCACAGGATGAGCCGGATCCGTGACCAGTGTACGCGCCTCGCCCCGGCCAAGCTCCTCCGCCGCCTGCCGCGCCAGCGCCTGGATGCTCGTCATGTACAGCAAGAACGCGGCCCGCGCTTGCCGGCTGGCGTCCGCCTCGGATTGCGCAAGCCGGCTCTGGGTGTGAAAATGGAGCGCATCTTGATAGAGGCAGTGGAACGGGCTGACGACCGTCTGGATCAGCATCCCCAGGCTGGGATCGGGCTCGGGATCATCAGTGAGGGTGCCCGCAAGCCCCGCGTTCGGGCCGGGCGTGCCCCGCGAACTCCCCACGGCCGCCGACACGAGAGGCGTTTCCGCGGGGGGGGCCGCACGCTTGCTCGTGATGCGTGGGCGCTGACTCCGCGGCTTGATCACGGCCGGGTCGCTTGCTCCAGGTTCAGGGTGCGATGAATCACCCCGAGTCGGCTCTTCCCGCTTCATGACTGCCGCGTTCCGCGTTCCTTGGCGAGTGCATCCACCTGGCAGAAACGGGCCGGCGCACCCGTTGCGAACGGCCCTCGTTCCCTCGCATGCTCGCGAATCGCGTGGAAACTAACACAATCTGCCGGGGAATCCTAGCGCGATCGCGAGCAGAAGAGGCTCAAAATAACACCAGGGCAGGCGAGATCCTGGTTCAGTACGAATCGGCCGAAACGATCTCGCCGAAATTCCGGGTCGCAAGCGCGCGGTAGGGAATCGGGCTGATCGACGACTTCACAAAGTGTACCGAGCCGTCCGCAAACAGGAAATTCACCCCCCCTGGGTGCCGGCTCCAGTAGTCCTCAACGTGCGCTTCCGGATCGTTAGGGGTTCGATTGCCGTTCTCGAGTCCCACCGGTCCCAGAATTTGCGTCCAGCATTCCTCGGGGGATGGGTTGAATTTGTCGCTTCCCCCTTGCATGGGCGGAGTCACTCCAAGCCAACCGTTGATCGATCGTGCTGTCCAGGTGACAAAACTCAGGTTATGGCTGCGCTCGCCGACCGCGAAGGTGTTGCTCGTGCCGTCGGTGATCGACGCCACGCGAATCGCACTGTTGCGATAGAAAAGCCCGGCTGGGATCCCGATCGGATCGCCGGGATAGATGGCGTTCGGATTCGGCCCAGAGCCTGCGCAAATCTCACCCAATCCGAACATGCCCACGTAATTCCCCCGCGCAACCGTATCGACGATGTTCGTGCCTGAGTAAGTACCCGGCTGCGTGGGGTCCGGCGGGTCGGCATACACCGGCACGACCGACGGGCCGTCGTCCGATGGGCAGAGATACGTCGCCAGCAATGTTGTGCTGCATGTGTCGTTCGCGGCATATGCAACTGAGAGAAAGAAATTCACCGAGTTATAGACAGGCGCCTGGTCGAGCTGGGGCAAGATCATGCTCCCCCACGCCCAGCCCGACCCGAGGTCGATGCTGCTCTGGTTCTCCTGATCCTGGTTGCACGGATCGACAATCGCGGGGTTGATTGCGCTCACGTATCCCGGTGGAAACACGTTCATCTGGTCGTGATAATTATGAAGGGCAAGGCCGATCTGCTTGAGATTGTTGGTGCAGGTGGCGCGCCTGGCCGCCTCCCGAGCGGCCTGGACGGCCGGCAGCAGAAGCGCAATCAGAACGGCGATGATCGAGATCACAACCAGGAGCTCAATCAGCGTGAAGCCCCGCCGTGGAATCGATCGTGGATCCAGGGACATGGAATCATCCTCGAAGAAGTTTATGAAAGTGGATCGATGGCATGAAGACGGGCGCGCGATCGTGCACGCCTGGCGATGATGGGTTTTTGGCCTGGCCGCTCATCGTGGAGTTGCACGCTCGACCAGGCTGCAGGCGCGCTCGTGGAAACGCGAGTCGCGCCTGGCTGCGTTCAGTGTCGCGCTGGTCGAACCCCGCACCTTACCGGTTTGGGGCGATTCCGCGGCGTTGTAACTTCGCGATCGGTGCGTGCCGGCGCAAGATTGAGCACACCAGCGCAGGGCCAGTCTTGGAGAGGCGCGAGCGGAACCTGGGATTCAGGCGCAGACTGCGATCACGCCACGACAACGCACACGTGAGGAGGGGCGCGCGGAGTCGAGAAAATGCACGGCGGCAGTGGCTGAGTCAGAGGCGCATCAGCCAGGAAATGGCGGGCGACATGCGGGCTCGAGCATTCGAAGTCCGAGGCGACGAAATGCTGCCCCTGCGCAACGAAATGGCAGATCAAGCAGTTGTCGGCGGAATCGCGCGGCGTTTGATGCGACGGCTCACCGCGGTCGCTCTTCGCCAGGCTGCCAAGCGTGTGAGTCGAACCCGAGAGCTCGTGCAAGCACGGCCCGAGCAGGCTGACCGTTGCGTGGCAAGCAACGATGACCGCGAACAGGATCCGCCGAGCGATCCTAGCCATTGAAATCCCCGCGAGATTCCTGCGAAACTCAAAAGCTCGCGACTGGAATCAGAATGCCTGCCGCCTGAGTCTCGGTGGAACTCTCTTACAATATCAGATCAGTAAGATGTCTCTTTGTCAATGGGCTGAAACACAAGATCCTTCGCGGCTCGCGATCGATCCCGGCACACGCGATCACATGGGTCCTCACTGCAAAAGTGGATTGTCCCAGACGATGTCACGCGCCCTGAGCAGGTTGCCTATCCATTCCGAGGTGGGATTCGGCGCCAGGTAGTAAGGAAGCGCCTTGGCGCGTTGCCTGCGCGCATCAAGGAGCCGCGCGAGGTTTGTGTTCGCACCCCAGCGGAACATGTGGTAATACGGCTGATTCGGAGCCGGCTCAGGCACCATCTTGAGGATCTGGCGGAACATCATCTCGGCCTGATCCAGCTTACCGTTTTCCAGATGCATGAGCCCCAGGTAATACGTGGCGTAAACGTCGAGCCCGCGCTGGATGTCCTTGGGGATCGTACGCTTGTTGTCGGTAACAAGAGTCGCGTTTTCGGCGAAGCGGAGCTTGACGAAATCCTGCACAGCCTCTTCAAATTCGCCACGGAGTTGCTTGACCCGGCAGTAGACGAGCGGGAACTCGGGGCGAAACAAAAAGAGCGACGCCTGAACCGAGGCGACGAAACTCGGATTACTAAAAAGCTGCGTCTCGACCTCGAGCGGCAAACCCCAGAGCGTCATGCCGCCGAAGTGCTTGCCGAACGCCCTGGCGAAGGCGTCCCGTTCCTCGGCGGGATCGCGGTAGAGGATGGTGCGGTATTTACCCCCGAGCTCGGATTGGAGCAGCTTCATCTTGGGTGAGAAGTACCCCTGGCTGGAGTCGATATAGATGCCGATCCTGGTCGGGCTGCCCACAAGCGACGCGCGGCTGGTGCCGTAGGGAGATTCTCCAGGGAGATTCATCTGCTCCAGGATCGCGGGGTCGGCGACGACGTCATCGAGCGTCGCCACTCCCTTGCCCCCCGGGCCTGGAATCTCCAGGCCCAACCGCGCGTCGAAGAGATAGAGCTTCTCACCAATTCGCACGGCACAGATCCAGAGGATCGGCGGTCTCTGCTGGCGCCTCATGTGCATCAGGTCCGCCTCGTATTCAGTCGCCACCATGTAGCGCGGAATCGATCGTTCCAGCGTATGCGAGCGGCTGTAGCAGACGAGCCCCGCGTCGAGTCCAAGCTGGCGGCAAAGCGACATGAAGAGCCACGATCGCTCCGCCCAGAAGCCGTCGGTCTCGGTTGCCATGCCGCGCAGTAGTACGTCATAAGGCCGCGCATAGACCTGCGGAAGCTGCCTCGATCCCAGCAAGCCCGGCGGCACCAGCAAGATCTGGCGCACGACCCAGCCGAAGAGGCGGCGTACCTTGTCGAGCTCCTCGCCGGTTCCCGCCACCCGGGTCGCGATCCCGTAGTACATCATGCAGTCTTCGAGATGGCGGGCATCGCGGAGCGACCAGTTGCGATTCTCGAGCTCGGCGACCATCCGAGCGGGGAGTTGAGTCAGCAGAAACTCCCGTGCCGGCGGGGGGAGCTTGTAGTTCGAAAGACTCGTGCCGTCGAAGTAATGGTTCAGCTTCTGCACCGCCAGCCGGAAATTATCGCCGCCCGGCTTGATCGCAGCGCGCTGAATGAGCGTCATCGAGCTGTCGAGAATCGCTGTCCGCTCCTCGGTGTCGCGGAGCGTGGTGCGTGAGGCATCTCGCGATGCGCCCTGCGTAGCGCCTCGGTCCGCCAGCGAAACCGGACCCAGATCGAGTTCTTCGTCGGGCCGATGCCCGGAATAGTCACACCCCGAGATGGTACCAAGGCAAACCGCCACAAGGGCCAACAGGCCAGCACTGAACCGATTCAAAGCTGAACTCCCAGAAGCTTCCGGCGCGGAGAGCAAGATGCTGTCGAGGACGATGCCTTGCCTCGTTTCCCCATTGTGCGAAATCGGGGAGCTTTTGACGAGGCGCAGCACGACCGCTCGGGTGCGGCCCTGCAAGAAGGTACGTTGCACGAGCCCGGCGGGTTCGCTCGCGCCCGGCGGGTTCGCTCGCGCCCGAGTTCCGGGCCGCCGGCTAGCTCGCGGTGATCGCCTGGCGAATCCGTAGGCAGAGTCGCATCACGGTTTCGAGATCGTCCAGCCGGAGCGAGTTCGGACCGTCCGAGAGAGCTTTGTCGGGATCGGGATGAACTTCCAGGAACAGGGCATCACATCCCGCGGCGACCGCGGCACGTGCAAGCGTGGGGATCATCTCCCGCTGTCCCGACGAAACCGTTCCGCCCGCACCGGCGCTGGGAAGCTGCACGGAATGGGTTGCATCAAAAACCACCGGTGCTCCCGTGGCTTGCATCTGGGGAATCGCGCGAAAATCGTTGACAAGTCGGCCGTAGCCGAAAGTTGTGCCTCGCTCCGTGAGCAAAATGCCAGGCGCGCCCGCCTCGGTGAGCTTGGACACCACGTTTCCCATGTCCCACGGGGCCATGAATTGCCCCTTCTTTACATTCACGGGCCGGCCGGTCTGTGCCGCGGCCTCAAGCAAATCGGTCTGCCGCGCCAGAAACGCCGGGATCTGGAGCAGGTCGACCGTCTCGGCGATGGGCGCTGCCTGCGCTTGCTCATGCACATCGGTGGTGACAGGCAAGCCCGAGAGCGCTTTGACACGCTCAAAAACCTTCATCCCCGCCTCAAGCCCGATCCCTCGATAACTCGATCCGGACGTCCGATTCGCCTTGTCGAACGACGCCTTGAACACGATCGGCACGCCAAGCACCTGGCCAAGCTCCGCCAGCCGCACCGCGATGCGCTCGGTCATCTCCCCGGGCTCCATCACGCAAGGGCCCGCGATCAAGGCCAGCGGATGCCCCGCGCCGATCCGTACCGGGCCAATCGTGACTGGATTCGCAGCCGCCATCGCTGACTCCCTTCGCGCACTTCAAAACACGAGGCGCAGGAAATCCATCCTTGCTCGTAATCGTCTCGCCTGGGGTCGATACTAGCGGTTCCAGGCCATGCTGGCGAGGCGAACCAGCGACGGTGTGCTCGCCCCAGCCGCCCGCCCCGCGTAAACCCGGGCCGAGGCTGGTAGTACCTCCACGTTCCAGCCTTCTGTAGCAGCGCCTTCCCCGCTGGAACAAGGCTCAAGCGTGCCCGCGGGATCGCCGTCGAGCTGAACCGGAACAGGGTTGTCCGACGACACAACGATTTTTTTCACACGAAGATGCGTCACGCCGGGAAGCTTCAGGTGACGCCGCAACAGGACGTTCCAGAGATAATAAAGGGCCTGAAAGGGGCCTGGGTCGCGGAACACCAGCAGGTCCAGCCAGCCGTCGTCTGCTCGCGCATCGGGCACGAACGGCAAGCCGAGCGCGTAAAGCGGCAGGTTGAAGACGAATACGGTCGTTCCCTCAAGCGGCTTTTCGAGTGGGGGGTCGAGCACCCGAACCGAAATGTTAGAAAAGGGATACGTGAAACTCGAGCGGAGAATCGGGTGAACGTAGGCGAAGCGGCCGGTCGGTTTGACGCGGCCTGTTTCGGTCACGCGAGATCGGTGATGGCGGGTAACGACTTCGCCGTCGAAGCCGAATCCGGCCATCAGGACGAATCGGCGCGCGCGTGCCAGCCCGAGATCGATCGTGGTCGGTTCCTGGGTCGCGAGTCGGGCGGCGAGCTCGCAGGCGTCGGAATTCTGATGAAAATGCTTGGCCGCCAGGTTCTCGGTTCCGGCCGGGAAGATGGCCAGCGGCACGCGGGGTTGTTCGTTGAGGAGGGCGGAAAACGTGCCATCACCCCCAACCGCGACCAGGCAGCGGCAGGAGGGGTCCGCATTGGCTCTGGCAACGAGGGACTCACGCTCAACGAGCGTCCAGGCCGGGCAGACCTGAAAACCAACGTCTCCAAGCGCCGCGGCAAGCTCATCCACGGCCTTGCGGGATCGGCCCGTGCCCGATCCCTTGTTGGCGACGATTCCCACCCAGCCTCGGCCCGGTACCAATCGTGCCTGACCAGGCCCAGGAGAGCGGCCGGCGCTGGCTTCGTTCACGGTTTCACGCCGCCCAGGCGGTCAAGCGAATCGCTGTAAGTCTTTTGAAATGTAGAACGTAGGCTGCTCAACTGGTTCATGAGGTCCGTCGTCTGGGCGATCAGCGTCTTGACCTCGGCACGCGTATCGGCAAGACCTCGCTTCTCGGTCTCGAGCTCCACGTTCCGCGCCTCAAGCGTCGCCTGCGACTCCTTCAGCGTGGCATTCAGCGTTTCCATCTGGTACTTGAGACCGTTGAGCGTCGCCACGATCTGCGACCGAGCCTTTTCCAAGTCGGTCTCCTTCGAACGCAAAACCATCAACTGACGATCGACCTTCTCCTGGATCGACGCCGTCTGGTCCTTCAAATGCATGACATCAACCTTGGTCTGGTTGAAGTCGCCATCGAGCTTCTCAACCTGGACCTGCAGATCGTGCAGGATCGTGTTCTGGTTGGTGTTTAACTGCGCCACGCCGGCGGCGAGGATCATCCACGCAATGGAGAACAGGCCGACCAGGATGCTCAGAACCTTTCCCGCGGTTGACATCGACGCTCTCCCGGCGGACAGGAATCGCGAATCGTGTGTGCAAAAACGGCCCCATTCCCCCGCGAAACGCCGATGCTAGGGCGTTTCACCGGATACTCGGCCAGCGTGAATACCCCAATATACCTCCCTTTGCAGGTTGCTGCCAAGCGACGTCCTTCGGAAGCGATTCCCTCGCGCCGGGTTTGACGAATTTAGGGATTGAACCGTAAGATCATGTCCCTCGCTCAGAAAGTTGCGCTGGGAGTTAAGTCCCGGATCGGTGTTGATCGCACATTTTGGCCGCGATCGATTCTTCCGTCGCGCCCGCCGTCACGATTGAGAGTGACTGTTGCATGCGCCCTTCGTATCAGGTGACCGAGCTCCTGGGAGATGGAATTGGGTTCGAGCTTTCGCGTGCCGTGCATCGGCTCGCGGAATCGTTACCGGTCCATCTTGAGTTTCTGGAAGTCGACTTGCGGCTTGAGAATCGCCGCGCTCGGGGTAAGGCGATCTACGACGAAGCAGTCGAGAAGATCAACGCCACCACCGTCGCGCTCAAGCATCCTACCACCACCGCGGAGGAAAGCCCGAACCAGGTGCTGCGGCGGCGGTTGAATCTCTCGGTCATCCACCGGCCGGTTTACACCATCCCGGGCGTGCCGACCAATTTTCGCCCCGAGCTGGATCTCGACATTGTTCGGATTGCGACGGGGGGGACCTACGACGATCCCGGCCGCATGATCGGCGACGATGGCGCGGTCAGCCTGCGGATCGTCGAGCGCCAGCCGGTGCGGGAAGCAGCGCGCTATTCCTTCAACCTGGCGCGGAAGACGGGCAAGCGGGTGACGAGCGCCTCGAAGTACACGATCCAGAAGGCGACCGACGGGCTCTTTGAGCAGGTGACGGCCGAGGTCGCGCGGCAGTTTCCCGAGGTGCCGCATTCGGTGGAACTCTTTGACGCCTTGCTGGGCAAGGTGATCATGGCGCCCCACAAGTTCCAGATCGTGCTGGTTCTGAACGAATACGGCGACTTTCTCTCGGACATGGCCTGCGGTCTGGCTGGCTCGCTGGGGATTGGAGCCAGCGCGAATCTGGCGTTTGATTCCTCGGCGGTGGTCCGCGTGGCCTTGTTTGATGCCGCGCACGGCACGGCCCCTGACATTGCCGGCAAGAATCTGGCCAACCCCACGGCGATCTTCCTGGCGCTTTCACTGCTTTTGTATCAACTCGGTGAGATTTCGGTCGGCCAGGCGGTCAAGAACGCCACGCTCGACCTTTTGCGCCAGGGTGTGCGCACGCCCGATCTGGGGGGCAAAGAATCGACCGATAGCTTCAGCGATGCCGTGGCGAATGAGGTCGCACGCAGGCTCGCGCCCAAGCCGCGCAAGGAAACCGAGGCTGCGGCCGGTTAGAATCGCTTGCTTCCGGTCTCTTGACTCCCGGCGCCCGGGGGGGTTGTAATCTCGCCCTGGATCTTGCGCCGCGCCCGCGTGCTGCCTGTGATCCGCTCCTGATCATCCGAGATCGATTCCTGATGGCGCCCGACTCTCCCGTCAATCCCTCGCTCGAATCCAACATCCTGCGCGAACCGAAGCCTCGGCGACGAGGCCTTTCCACCGGTCAGGTGCTGGTCGTCACGAGCGTGATGTTCACTTTCATCTCGTTCTGGCGCACGGCCGCCATCGTGCTCTGCGACCTCGCGAGCACGGCCTACTACATCGGCGGCATTGTCGAATCCCAGATCGGGGCCGCCGCGCCCTGGTTCATCCTGGGCGTCATGCTCTTCAGCTACGGCGTGCGCTCGATCTACATCGAAAGCTGCGCCATGTTCGTTCGTGGCGGCGTCTACCGCATCGTCAAGGAAGCGATGGGCGGCGGACTCGCGCGCCTCGCGGTCTCCGCACTGCTCTTCGACTACATCCTCACCGGCCCCATCAGCGGCGTCACCGCCGGACAGTACATCATCGGGCTTTTCAACGACCTCTTCGGACTCGGGCCCGAGAGCTGGCTCATCCATGGCAAAAACCTGCTCTCCGCCCTCATCGCCATCGCCGTCACACTCTACTTCTGGCGCGTGAACATCAAGGGCATTCACGAATCGAGCGACCAGGCCCTCAGGATCATGGGCGCAACCACCGTCATGGGCGTCATCATGATCATCTGGTGCGTTGCCACCATCGCCGTGCGCCCAGAGACCAGGCATCTCCCCGGAATCACTCCCGACCTCTCCAGGAAGGTCGACGCCCAGGGCGATCCCATCCCCGATCCCTTCGGCAAGCAGGTCGACCCGCTCGGCTTCGTGGGGCATACCTCCCTGGGTGAGTCGCTCCGTCCCGAACACATAAGCGGCAACTGGTTGAGCCTGCTGGGCGTGATCGGAATCCTGGTCTCGTTCGGGCACTCGATCCTGGCCATGAGCGGCGAGGAAACGCTCGCACAGGTCTACCGCGAGGTCGAGAGCCCCAAACTCAAAAATTTCAAACGCGCTGCGCTCGTGGTGTTTCTGTACAGCATGTTGTTCACCACGGCGATCAGTTTCTTCGCCGTCATGATCATTCCCCAGGCTGACCGCACCTCGCTCTATTCCAGCAACCTCATCGGCGGGCTCGCCATGAACGTGATCGGCCCGCAGTGGGCGCGGCTGGTCCTGAACGCGGTTGTGGTGACGGTTGGCTCGCTCATCCTTTCAGGCGCGGTCAACACGGCGATCGTCGGTTCCAACGGCGTGCTGAATCGCGTGTCCGAGGACGGCGTCCTGCCCGACTGGTTCTTGAAGCCGCACCCCAAATTCGGCACCTCCTCGCGGCTCATCAACCTGGTGGTGATTCTCCAGATCGTCACGATCGTCATCAGCATGGGAGATGTGCTCACGCTGGGCGAGGCTTATGCGTTCGGCGTGGTCTGGAGCTTCGTCTTCATGTCGATGGCGATGCTCGTGCTGCGGTTCAAACGCCCCGGCCAGCGCGAGTACAAGGTCCCGTTCAACCTGAAGGCTGGGCGTTATGAAATCCCCCTGGGGATCTCGCTCATCTTCCTGGTGCTGGCCACGTCGGCGGTTGCCAACCTGCTCACAAAAGAGGTCGCCACGATCAGCGGCATCCTGTTCACAGTGGGCTTCTTCACGGTCTTCTGGATCAGCGAACGCGCCCACAGGCGCAGGCTGGGCAGTGCCGCGGATTCGCACGAGCATCTCGAGCAATTCAACCAGGAAACCAGCGACCAGTTGAGCGTGCAGGCGCTCAATCTCGGCAAGCCTTATCGCAAACTGGTGGCGATTCGTTCGCCGTACAATCTGGGGATGCTCGAGCGCACCCTCGCCGAGACCGATCCCGAAACGACCGAGGTGGTCGTCATGACCGCGTCGTTCATCCCGCCGGGGTCGGACGATTTTTCACCGCGGATCACCACGCAAGATCGCCAGCTCTTGACGGCGGTCGTGAACCTGGCGGAGCACGTGGGCAAGCCGGTCAAGCCGGTCATCGTGCCCACGAATGAGCCCTTCTTCGCGCTCACCACCACGGCGAAAACCGTGGGCGCGCAGGAGCTCATCATGGGCCCCTCGAACAAGTATCGGCCCGAGGATCAGCTCGATCAGGTTGCGCTTTACTGGCTGAACGTCTGCGGGCTCAAGCCCGAGCCCTTGACCATCCGGGTACTGGGCAAGGACCGCGACGCGCGGCTCGATATCGCGGGCGGCAGCCAGATTCCACGCGCTGGAGGCGCCATCGCGGCCGAGACAGCCAAGATCCTGGGCGAGCTGCGGCGAAGCTGGCACGGCGTCGAGCGCTTGCTGCTCGCGTACGACGGCAGCCCCTTGAGCGCGGATTTTCTCGATACCGTGGTGAGCTTCCTCGATCCAGCGATCTCCGTGACCTTGCTCGACGTCGCCGAGGAAGGTGGCGAGGGTGAAGATCCGCTGACTGAGGCCAGCCGCACCGTTCAGTATGGTGTCGAACGCGCGCGGGCGCTCGGCCGAAATGTGGAGTGGCGCGTCGCAAAGGGCGAGGCCGGGCCGGAGATCGTCAAGGCCGCCATCGAGGGCAAGTTCGACGCGATCTTCATGAGCCTGCGCGGAGTCTATCGCCGCGGCGACACCACCCAGTTCGCCTCGAACACACGCTATGTCCTCGAGCACGCCCCCTGCCGCGTGATCCTGGGCTTCGCACCCAAGTCGATCCCCACGCCCCCGCCCGGTGAAGCCGCCCCAGCTTGATGGGTCAATCGCCCGCTTCGGACGCAGGGTCGGTAAGTCGACGCAGGAAGCGCCCCCACTTGCGCGGCGGATGGGCACGGCCGAACTCCGGCAGCCGGGGCTCAAACTGGTTCCAGGTCAGCACCGTCAGGCAGGTTGGCCCCTGCAAAATCGCCACCAGCACGCGATGCCGGTAAAGCGCCAGCACCGCGATCGCCCCATTATGAGGGTTGCGGCCCAGCCTGCGCGTCCTCGCAAGCACCCGGCGGAATTCCTCGAGCGCGTGCTCGGGATCGACCCCAAACCGTTCCACAAAACGCTCGATCGCATGGCGTGAAACCCGGGCCGCGCTGTAGTCACGCTGCCCGGGTGGAAGCTCATTCATCGTCGTTCGTCTCCGCCTCGACAGATCGGTGGAGCAAACGATCAGCGCCTATTCGAGCCCTCCCGCCGCCCACAGCGACCCGCGCGTCAGCCACGCCTGGAAATTCGTGTCGGCAATCGCCTCCGCGTCGTGACCCAGCGTGATCTCATAGACACGCCCCTTGCCGTACGAGTTCACCCACACCACAGGCTCGTCCTTGCCCGTCCCCTTGGGCTTCGCAGGATCTGAATACGCCGTGGCCAGCACAACACTCCCAGGTGTGATCATCGAGTTCTGATACAATTCATCGATCGCATGTTCAAACTCGGCGGGCAAACCCTCCGAGATCGGGTGCCGGGCGTCGCTTTTCTTGACCTTGAAAACGTGCCTCGGCCCGTGGAAACCCTGGGTGCGCCAGCCGCCCGCGACGACCTTCTCGAATTCCTCCCAGTTCGGCCGGGCAAAGGCGCCCGACG
The DNA here is from genome assembly GCA_027451885.1 of Planctomycetales bacterium. Classification (GTDB taxonomy): domain Bacteria; phylum Planctomycetota; class Planctomycetia; order Isosphaerales; family Isosphaeraceae; genus JAKBAP01. The sequence goes on along the minus strand of DAIDHX010000010.1, from coordinate 2,276 downwards.
CATGGTGGAACACCACCAGGCCCGCCCCGTTCTTCACGGCCTTCAGAAAGGCTTCCTTGTTCGCGTCGCTCCAGCGCGTCTCGGGCGCGCCCTGTGCCGTGTTGAAGTAGTTCAGGATGAGCAGCTTGTACTTCGCCAGGTTTTCGTCCGTCAGATCCTTGCCGGGCGTGGTCGTGATGTCGACCTTGATCTTGCCGGTCTTGCCCAGGATCTCCGAAATGAGCGCGCTGGTTTTCTTCCAGTCGTGGGCCGAAACGGTGTCGCCGGTGATGATGAGCGCGGGAATCAGCTCGGACTGGGCCCCCGCACGTGCAAAGCCCCCGATCGCGAGGGTTCCGATCACAAGTGCCAGCATCAAGCGTCGTTCGAAATTCATGGCAGAGTTTGCTCCTCGATTGGAGAGAAACGCAGACAAGCTTGGCTCTTGATCCTAATCGCGAACGCCTGCGCTCGAAAGAGGTTCGCGACCCGCACGGTCTCCTTCCAGACCACTCTCTAAAAGGACATACGATGTATAGCACCTTGTCCTGGCCGGCAAGGACGCCGCGGCGGTTGTCCTCCTCAATGATGCGCTCCCAGGCGATCATGAGAGGCGTCGCGTCCGGGTTCGCAACGCGCGTGAGCAGCTTCTTCAGCCACTCCAGCCCAGATGTGTCGAGTTGAGCCATGGAGTCAGGCAAGCGGTTGGGTGCGCTCAGCGTCGAACGTCCAGGGCGTGGGCGCTGAGATCGGGCTGAGGATCACGGACTTGAGCAGCTTCGGAATCGCGAGCGAAGGGACCGAGCTATCGACGAGCGAAGGCATCCAGATCGATCCCCTGTGCCATGGCGAATGACCCGCCACGAGACGGGTCGTCACGGCGATCCGCGGCTCAAGCAGCGGAAAAGCCGCGTCGGGACGAACTGTGCGACGTCGGATGATCATTTGGGTTCGGGAGGTGGTTCGATGCGCCTGGCGGGGTTCGTGCCGTCCCACTCATAGGGCCCGTCGGGGAGCTTCTTCCATTCGTCGGGCGTGTGGCCGGCCACGGCAAAGGGAACGTCGAGCGGCCAGAGGAGCGTGCCCGAGGCGTTCTCGTCGCCAAGAACGGCGAAGAGCGAAGAGCGCCCTTGGTTCGTGACTTTGTTCAGGATCACGGGAAGCTCTCCAGGATCGCCCTGGCGGCGAGAATGCTTCTTTTCAACAGACGCGTGGCGCCCGTGGTGTCTTGCTCCTTCGGGCCGTAAAGGAAGGCGACGATCTGGGCGAACGCTTCCTCTGTGCCTCCACTGATTACGGATTCTAGACCATGGCGAGCCGTCCAGGGTAGGCGCGAGACGTCCTCCTTGAACGCGTTAACGAAGGCTTCTTTCTGGCTGAGCGGAGGTTCCGAGAGCCTATCGAGGGAGTGGGCGAGTTCGTGGATCGTGGTCCACGTCGGCGACCGGGAAGGCACCCAGTGCGCACCGACCGCTTGGAGCTCATTCACGAAGATTGTACGCTCGTCCTGAATCGATCCCCCGAGCATCTGATTCCAGGTCATCCCCTCCGGAGCTCCCGCCGGCTTCTCCTTCCAGCGCTCGAAATAATCCTGGCTCCTTCGGCTCGCGATGGCGCGAACGCCACGACCGGCCAAGGCCTTCCTGAGCCTCGCCGGCAGAAGCTGCACGGCCTGGGCGACGGCCTGGACGTGCGCCGGGCTTGGGTTGCCCGCGCTGAAGACCTGTGGCGAGGCGAGCTCCGCCCTGGGTGCCCCGTGGATCGACCGGAGGGCCTTGTTGGCGGGAGATCCCTTGGCCCCGGAGCCCGGCAGAGCTGCTCGAGCAGGTGCGCGGAGATGAGACTCGAGCTCGTCCCAGGTGCGCCCGCCGGTCGTCTGGCCTGAGCCAAGATCTGCGCTGCCCAGGCTGATGCCTCGGACCGATCGCTCCGTCAGGAAGAACATGAGTAGGACAGTCGATGTGATGCTGGATTGCTTCTCTTCGTCGTCCGAAGAACATGAGTAGGACAGTCGTTGTGATGCTGGATTGCTTCTCTTCGTCGTCCGTAGACGTTTCTTCAGACCGTTCTCTGCCTCGGCGGGGCAAAAAGCGTCGAAAATGGCGACGGAGAGCGGCCTTGGCCGGCCGAAAGAAGAACGTGAGTAGGACAGTCGTTGTAATGCTGGGTGGCTTCTCTTCGTCGTCCGCAGACGTTGCTTCACCCCGCTCACCGTCTCGGCGGGGCAAAATGCGTCGAAAACGGCCACGGGGATCGGCCACGACCAGCGGAAACCGCGAGATTGGCGTCTTTTCCGC
>DAIDHX010000009.1 GCA_027451885.1 Planctomycetales bacterium | reverse complement strand
GCCCTGCCGCTTGACCCTGTGCATGCCCGCGATCGAGAGAATTCGGGCAAGCCGGATGCGGGAAATCCGCACGTCCGGTTTGAAGAGGGCGGAGGTAACGCGACCTAAACACTCCCGTTGCCCCCGCTACTCGACCGGGGGTGCAATGGGTTCGGTTCGTGCGGGCGCAATGGGTTCGGTTCGAAGTCGACGGTTCTCGTTTCAAGGCTTCATGTTCTGGCGAGCTTGAACTCGGATTTGCGCAGCGGTTGTGGTACCATTTTCTGGCACGCTTCGGCTTCACTTTCTGACGCGAGTGGGTTCGCTCCTTCGGCGTGAAAACAACACCCTCGACCGCGCCTCCGATACGAGCACGCAGCGCGAGCAAGTGCGTGCATTCGTGCCAGGTCCGCCCTCTCGTGCCTAGCAGGACACGTGTTTAGTAGGACAGGCGTGGTTATTGCGATACCTGGTCCACCCTTACCGCCGGCGCCCAGCCGGTCACAAAACGAACACGAACCGCGGGCGAGGTGCTCAGACCCGTCCCGTGTCGGATTTACGAGTTCATCGACTCGGGAATCGCCGAGGTGCTTTGCGTGAGTCGTGGAAGGTGAAAGACGGACGGCTTGGACGCCGTTCCAGGTTCTTCTCACCCTGAATCTAACGCACGATACCGCGCCCCGAGTCAAGAACCTCTCGATTTCTGCTCGACCCGGTTGGCCTGCGCAAGAACTGCGGGTTCTGGCGAACATCCCGATCGTGCCGCCCGGCAACGCCGCCCGATACCTGGGGCTTCCCACCGCACCCAACAACCTCCTGTATGTAGGACAGGCGTGGTCATAGCGATATGTAGGACAGGCGTGGTCATAGCGGGCGTGGTCATTGCGTGTTCCGCCCGCGCCGTCGCTGTTCCGCCCTCGCTGTCGCTGCCGGCCACAAGGCTCTCAACGCCTAATTAGAACGACAGGCGGACTCGTTCTGACGTCGCCCGTGGTATCAGGTGATCCGGCTGTCATTACCGCGCACGCGGCGGTTTCGCTGGACGGTCGTCCGGACCGTTTGCCTCGGGCCGATCCGCTCGGCCGATCGTCGATACGGGGGCGAGGACGAGCGTGCCGGGCGCGCGTGGGCAGACCGTGCTGGCGTGTTCACAAGGATCGCGCAAGGCCGAGGTTATCCTTCCAGTATGCGGCGAATTGGGGGTTTCGAAAGCGGATTCGCACGACGCCGCGGGGCCGGTCGAGGAACCGAACGCGGACTGGGGCCAGGCGCCAGGCGGCGATCTGCCAGGCGATGAGAAACGTGGGGACCAGGATGACAAACGAGGTAAACACGACGATCGTGAATTCAGGGAGAAGCGAGAAAAGCGCTGGGATGGCGATGGATGCCGCCAGGCCGGCGGCGAAGATTGCGTCCTTGCGTTTCCGCTTGTTGAAGGCCTCGCCGCAAACTGGACAGACGGGGATCTTGAGCGAGAGGCCGGGCCCGAGCGCGTGGTTGTAGGCCCAGTTGAACTCCACGGGGCCCATGCAGAACGAGCATGGCTGAGAGGGGATGAGACCTCGCCCAATCTGGTAGATCACGTGATCGCTTTCGGGTTGTTCGTGGGGTGAGGGCGGCTGGCGGGAACGTAGACGTCGGCGTCGGGCCCTGGGACCCAGGCCTCGGGCGTGCCGGGTGGAAGCTGGGGAGGGAACGGGTGGTCCTTGTTGGGCTGAATGAGGCTGAGCAGGAACTTGCGTAGGAGCAGGAGCGCGACGGCAATGGACCCGGTGACGCCCAGGCCGATGACGAGGGCGATTGCCGCCGCATACCACTGGCGCTGGCCGAACGCAAGGACGGCCGCCACGATCGCCGTGACGACCGCGCCGGCGATGCCGAGGATTTTTGCGAGCTGCTTGAGCCCGCCATGGCGCGCGCGGCGATAGCCCTGGACCTGCTGCTCGCTGACCCAGTCGCACTTCGGGCAGGGAACAAGTTCGGCTTCTTCGTGCAAGCGCCGTTCGAGCTCGTCCTCGGCCTTGCGCGTGGCGGATTGCTCCGCGCGGTCCTTGCCCACGCCGTAGGGGGCCTCTCCCGAGCCGCGGCCGATCCTGGCGAGGATGTAACCAAATGTGAAGCCGCAGCGGTCGCACACTTGCTCGACGTGCCGGCTGCCAACGCGCGCGATGTTGACCGTCACGCTGTGGTAGTACATGGCGATCTCGCAAATCCGGGCACGAAGCCCAAGGGCGATGCGCGGGGACCTGATGATCCTTATTCGAACCAGATCACGGGCGGCTGGCAAGTCCGCGGTTGGGCACAGTGTCAAACCATGGGACACCTACATAGCACCCATATAAGACAGTCGATGTGATGCACTATTCCCAGCGTGAACTCGGAGAATGGGTCAAATTACATCTGGCCGCTCTTCGCAAGCAAGATTGACCAGGCCGTATAAAGGACAGGGCCGTGTAAAGGGTAATCGTTGTAATGCTAAGTATTTCCTGCCTGGCCTCATGCGCCTCGCCCTGAAGTCTCACGTCGATGCCTTCTGAATCGCAACGCTCATATAAAAGACAGTCGTTGTAATGCTCGAGCAGACGTTGCCTCACCCCGCTCACCGTCTCGGCGGGGCAAAATGCATCGAAATTGGCCACGGGGATCGGCCTTGACCGGCCGAAAGGGCGAGATTCGTATCTTTTCCGCCGCCTCAGCGCGGGGATTCGCCGCGCATCCTATACAAAAGACAGTCGTTATGATGTTGGATTGCTTCTCTTCCTGATGCTACAGATAGGACAGTCGTTGTTATGCTGTCGATGCTACAGATAGGACAGTCGTTGTTATGCTGTCGTTGTGATGCTGGATTGCTTCTCTTCGTCGTTTAGGGACGTTTGTTCACCGCGCTCACAGTCTCGGCGGGGCAAAAGGCGTCGAAAATGGCCACGGAGAGCGGCCTTGACCGGCGAAAAGGGCGAGATTCGCGTCTTTTCCGCCGCCTCAGCGCGGGGATTCGCCTGGGCGGGGAGGTTTTGATGCGATCTCGACGTCGGCTGAGCCCTGGATCAAGGCGCGGGGCAGCCGCAGAAGTTCGGCACGCGCCGGAGGCCGACCCGCGCGGCGACGTCCTTCAGCTTCTGCCGTGTGGCCGCGAAGAATCGGCCGAAGAAATGCTTCTTACGCAGCTTCTCAAGCCGCATCTGCCACGTCTCGGGAGAGCTCCCGAGCCGCTCGAAAACGCCCGAAAGCTCGCGCGAAATCGTTGCTTTGCCGTTGCGGTAGATT
>DAIDHX010000008.1 GCA_027451885.1 Planctomycetales bacterium | reverse complement strand
GGCCGATTTCTATCCCCGGCTCGGTGTGACAGGCTTTATCGGTTACGCCGCGAGCGATATCCGCCGCCTCTTCGCCGAAAAGAGCTTCACCGGCCTCATCTTGCCCACGTTCTCCTGGCAGATCCTCAATTATGGACGCGTGCAAAACAATGTCCGCGTGCAGGAATCCCGGCTCCGTGAGAAGGTCTTTAACTATGAGCAGACCGCTCTGAAGGCCGGCCAGGAAGTCGAGGACGCCCTGGTGGCGTTCTTGCAGTACCAGCTTCAGGCCCAAAGCCTGGGCGAGGCCGTTCACGAAGCCGAGGATGCGGTTGCGCTTGTGCAGGCGCAGTACGCGGGAGGGCTCGTCGACTTTAACCGAGTCCTCACCGCCCAGGCGCAACTGCTCACGCAGCAGGATCAACTGGCGGCCGCGCGCGGGAATGTCGCAAGCGCGCTCGTCGCGGTGTATCGCGCCCTGGGCGGCGGCTGGAAGGCGTTCGATCGCCCGCCCGAACCCGCGGGACCAGGCCTTGCACCGGCTGCGCATCAGCTCCCGCGGCCGTGAACGAAAGCAGCGGCTGATACCCAAACGCAAGCGGCTTCAAACCTGCGCGGGCGTTTTCCCGAACGACCTGAACATGCGGCGGAAGATTCCGTTGCCGTTCACACTCGTGGCCGGAAGCTCAAGCCCAAGCACCTGCTGGATCAGGCGGTCGATATCGCGCAGGATCGGCGTTTCGGGCGTAACCACACGCAACGGCCGGCCGCGATTCACAGCCTGGTTCACCGAATGATAGTCATTCGCAATGGTGAGCAGCCGGGGCGAGCCGATCATCTGCTGGAGCTCGCCCATGCCGAATCCCTTGAGCGACGGGTTGTAGCGGTTGATTACCACCCAGAGGGAGTTATCAACGCGCTCGCGCGGCAGGGAGTCGCTAAACATCTTGATCGCACGGATCGAGGGGACCGTCTGCAACCCCACCAGCAAGATCTGGTCGCAGGCGTGCAAAAGCTCGAGCTGGGTCTCGTCGACCCCGGCTGGCAGGTCGAGGATCGTGATGTCAGCCAGCTTGCGGAGGTACTCCACAATGCGGACCAGGTGGTCGGGCGCGACCTGGCTCAGCGAGTGCAGTTCCTGGGCGGCGGCGAGCACGCGGAGCCGCTCGGTTACGGGCACGAGCGTTCGTTCGAGCAGGTAATCGTCGACGCGGTGGATCTCCCGCAACAGGTGCGGCAGCGTGACCTTGGGCTGGAGGTCGAGCATCGAAGCCAGTGCGCCAAGCTGGAGACTCATTTCGGCCAGGATGGTCGACCGCGGGAACTGCGACGAGACCTCGTGCGCCAGGTTGATCGAGAGCGTGGTCGCTCCCGCGCCGCCGGCCGCACCCGTCACGGCCACGACGTGTTTTTCCACATGCCCCGCGCCGAATTGCACCCCAACCATCGCCGCGGCCCGGTGCAGATCGTCGCGATCGAGCGGCAGCGGCACAATCTGGCTCGCCCCCGCACGATTGAGCCGGAGCAGCTCCGAGGCAGAATCCGAATCAGACACAAGCGCCAGGATCGGCCATCCCCTCAAAGTGGAACTGAGCTTGAGTACAGCCGATTCCTGCCCGACCTCGCTCAGTTGAATCACAAGCAGCCGGGGCTGGCCCTTTGAACGCCTGAGGCAATCGGCGGCGGCCGAAGCGGAGCCGAATTCCGACTCGATTTCCGCGACAAGAGCCGCGAATTCGCGTCTCAGGGGAGGCAAAAGGCTGTCTTCGATCCCGACCAGAACAACGGGGAGGGGATACATGGGGCGTTATCCATCGAGCAAGGTGTCCGGCGACCGCTCGCCCTGCCCTGGACGGCGCCGCGGGCGCGGATTCTCGAGACGCCAGACGCGTCACCCGCCCCGCTCCAATCCTAGAACAGGATTTCACCCACGAACGCGAAATCCCGGGCCCCCGCGGCAACCGCGACAACCCGGGATCGCAAACCGACCATCAAGCGCGCCTGGTAGGATTCGAACCTACAACCTTCGGATTCGAAGTCCGCGACTCTATCCGTTGAGCTACAGGCGCCTGCTCGAGATTCTATAGAATGCCGTCCGGCCAGAGCAAGCAAAGTCGGTCGGGAAGCTGGGCCATGCAGCGGATTCGAGTGTGCGGAAAACGCCAATGACGTTAGGATTCCGCCAGATCCCCTGATCACGGAGAACCTGCCATGCCCCGCGGTTTCACAGTGCTCGGCCTCGCGCTTGTCGCGAGCTCGATCGTTTGTTCCCAACTGCCTGCCAGCGATCGGGTTGGGGCGGATGGGCTGGTCACGAAGATCGGGTTATACCGGCTCTATCGCGGCAACCTCACCTTTGAGATCTACCGTAACAAGGGCAAGCTCAATTACCGCACTGGGGGCACAATCTCCGTGCGCCATGGCCTGTTCAAGCGCGAGCGGATCGAGGCATTCAGCGGCCCCGCGGAAAGCTTCATTGATGAAACTCGGCCCTGGTTCGCATGGATCGAGAAGCCCAGTGCCCGGGCGCCGCACGCGATCTGGTTGTTTAATGGCGACGATCGACTCGTTCTCGAGTCGTTCGACCCGGAAGGCTCAAAGGACGACTACTGGGGCGGGATCGTGACCGACACAGACAGTCATCCCGAGATCGTCGCGACCGCGCCCAGGGAAGTCCGTGACCGCTTGCCCGCGGCCTTCGTCGAGAAATGCAGAAGGAATTCAGCAGTTCAGCCATCACGCGTGAACGCAAATCCGGACGCTCGCTCTCCAGGCACAGGCGGACCGCGATCGGCTGAACGCAAATAGCAGGCCCTCCCAAATTGGTGAAAGCGTGACTAGCGGACTTGGGTTGAAGTTCGGACAATTCATGGCTGGACTGATCCAAGGGACCGAGCCAAGAGGACCGATGCCTAAGTCGCCTACGATTGCGTTTGTCAGCCTGGGATGTTCCAAGAACCTGGTCGATTCCGAGCGAATGCTTGGTCTTTTGGCTCAGGACGGGTTCACCGTGGGTGCGTCGGCCGATGGGGCGGACCTGGTGGTGGTGAACACCTGCGGATTCATCGACGCCGCGCGCAAGGAATCGATGGGCGTTATTGAGGAGATGCTCGAGCGCAAACGCGCGGGGGCGGTCAGGGGCGTGATCGTCGCCGGCTGCCTGGCCGAGCGCGGGCGGGAAGAGCTGCTCGAGCAGTATCCGGAGGTCGACCAGGTGGTGGGCGTGTTCGGGCGTGAGGAGATCGCCCGGCTGGCCGATCGCGTGCTCGGCGGCCTGAACGAACAGCGCACGCTCTTTAACCCCGCGCCCGTGCAGGCGCAGGATGATCGCGCCCGGCTGCGGATGACGCCCCGGCACTTTGCGTATCTCAAGGTGTCGGAGGGCTGCGACCGTCTCTGCACCTTCTGCGCGATCCCCTACATGCGGGGCAAGCACGTCACAAAGCCGATCGAGATGGTGGTCGAGGAAGCGCGTGAGCTGGCTGCCGACGGCGTGCGCGAGCTCATCCTCGTCGCCCAGGACATGACCTACTACGGCGTCGATCTGTACGGCCGGCCGCGGCTGGCGGAGCTGCTCTCAGCTCTGCAGGAGGTCGAGGGGATCGACTGGATCCGCATCCTCTACTGTTATCCGCAGTTCTTCACCGACCCGCTTTACGACGTGCTGGCGAGCGGGGGCAAGATCATCCCGTACCTGGACATGCCGCTCCAGCACATCAACAACCGCATGCTCAAGCTCATGAATCGGCGGCATAATCGAGCCGAGAGCGAGGTGATCCTGGATCGGCTGCGGGCAACGATCCCGGGGCTGGTGATGCGCACCACCTTCATCGTGGGCTTCCCGGGCGAGACCGATGCGGAGTTCGAGGAGCTCGAGCGGTTTGTGACAGACGCTCGGTTCGAGCGGCTGGGCGTCTTTTGCTACTCGTACGAGCCTGACACTCCCGCCGCGCAGCTTCCCGGCCATCTGGAACAGGCTGTGAAGGACGAACGCAGGGAGCGGATCATGGCGGCGCAGCAGCCGATTGCGTTTGCGTTCAATCGCGCGCTGGTGGGCCGCACGCTCGATGTGATCGTGGACGGGCCAGCCGAGCGCAAGGGTACGTTCCTTGGCCGAACCTACGCCGATGCGCCCGACGTCGACGGGGTTGTGCTGGTCGAAGGGGCGGGAGTCCGTCCTGGCGCGATCGTCGCGTGCACTATCACGGCGGCGAACGGCTATGATTTCGAGGCGCGGGCGATCGAAGGCCGGGAACGCCGCAGAGCGCGGCCCAAACCCCGCAAGAAGCCGCGCTCGGGCCTCGTCATCCTGGACGAGCCATGAGCCAGCGATTGAGGGACCATGCGAGCGGATCGGCTCAGCCAGGAGCCGGTGAATCGATCGGACGTTGGGGTTACCCATGAGTGTTCGAGGCCAGTCCCACGCGCTTCTCGAGGGATCTCCCCGCAGCTTCTGGAACGTGCCGAACTCGCTCACGATGTCGCGGCTCGTGCTCGCGATCGTGGTTTTCGCCCTCATCGCGGGCGCGAATTACGGCTGGGCGCTCGGCGTCTTTCTCGTCGCCTGCGTCACGGATGCCCTCGACGGCTACTTCGCCCGCCTGCTCAAGCAGGATTCCGCCATCGGCCGCCAGCTCGACCCCCTCGTCGACAAGGTCATTGTCGCAGGCTGCTACATCTACCTGGTCACCCTGCCTGACACGGGAATCCACCCCTGGATGGTGATCGCGATCGTGGTCCGTGAACTGCTCATTCAAGGGCTCAGAAGCCTGCTCGAAGGCCAGGGCCAGCCATTTGGCGCCCGCATGGCCGGCAAGCTCAAGACCACCGCGCAGTGCGCGTCGATCTGTGCGGTCCTGGTTCTGCTCCAGCGTCCCGCATCGCCCCAGGCGCTTTTCTGGGTTCGCGACGGCCTGAGTTATCTGGCCGTGGCGCTCACGATCTATAGTGGCATTGTCTACATCGTGATCGCCTGGCCGCGCCTGCACGGCGATCCTTGATGCGTTTCACCACGGCCGCGGCGACTCTCACCCCAGGCAGGATCGCGTAATGGATTGGATCGAATTCATCGTTCTAGGAATCGTGCAAGGTCTGACCGAGTTTCTGCCCGTCTCAAGCGATGGCCATTTGCTCGTCGCCGAGACGTTGTTCGCCCATGCCCGCGGGATCTCGCGCAGCGGCGAACAAAACCTGCTCTTCGACGTGATCCTGCACATCGGCACCACCGTGGCCATCGTCCTTTTCTATCGCAGGGAAGTCCTGCTCGGGGTGCGGGGGCTCATGGGATCGCCAGACGTGCCCGAGGAATTCACACGCCCCCGCCTCGTGCGCGTGGGTGTCTTGCTTTTCATGGCGGTGCTGCCGCTCATTCCCGTGGCGCTCTTCTTGAAGAAGGCGATCGAGTCGACCTTCGAGGGGTTGCGGCCGGCAGGTTTCGGCTTCATGGCGACCTCGGTTGTCTTGCTCCTCACGACCTGGCTGGGCCGCAAGGAAGGCAAGAAGGGGCTGCTCGAAACCACCTGGCTCGACGCCCTGCTGATTGGGATCGCACAAACACTCGCCCCCTTGCCGGGCGTGAGCCGGAGTGGGCTCACCATCGCCGCCGCGCTTGCGCTTGGGCTCTCTCGCACCTGGGCCGTGGGCTTTAGCCTCTTGCTCGCAGTGCCCACAATCGCGGGCGCGGTGGTGTTCAAGCTCAAGGACATGACCGCCGCCGACTGGCAGTCCGACCGCTTTCTGCCGATGCTCGCGGGCACGGTCCTGGCCGGCATCGTGGGTTACTACGCCATCCTCTGGCTGGTGAGGGTTGTTCGGTCGGGGCGGCTCTGGTATTTTTCTGTATACTTGTTGATTGCCGCGTTGATTGTGCTGCTTGCGGCGGATCGCATGGAGTCTGGGGCGAATGCGGGGCCAGCGAATCCTCTTTCACGGGCTGCGGGGCTCCGGGCTCGAGACCCGGGCGATCCAGGCGCCCGAGCTCGGCAATCGCGCGCTTTGCCTGGCTCATTCAGCGGCGGCCGCGAAACAGGCGATCGCCCTGGGGGCGCCCGAGGTCTGGACCTGGCCCGAGCTCTGGTCACGCATTCGAGCACAGGCGGCTCGCGGTCCGGCCCTGCTTGCCGAGGTGGAATCGAGGCGCTTCTTTCTGGAGGCGCTCGAGCGATCGCTGGCTGAGGGCACGCTTGATCCGATCGCGAATGTCGTGCGCTGGCCCGGCTATCGCCGCCGGCTGCGGCAAAAAATCGCGCGCTGGGGAATGTCTCGCAGACGCAGGGAAGCCGTGGATCGGGAAGATCCGCTTGCGCTGGCCGAATGGCGCGTCTTCGAGCAATATGAAACGCTCCTGCGGGAACACGCCGCCGTTGATGCCCAGGGGCTTGAAGCCTGGGCGTCCAGCCTCGCCTGGACCGACCACGGCCTTCTGGGCGCGATGAGCGGGATCGTGGTCCTCAACCTGGAATTCGCGCCCCGCGCGGCCTGGCGCTGGCTGGCCCGAAGCGGGGACTATCCAGGCGCCATCGCCGCAACGCTTGCGATTGGCGATGTGGACGAATCAAGCACGCTCGATGAGCCCCGTCAGAGCGTGTTCGGCCGGCTTGGGAAGCTTGGCTTTGAGACCAGGGCCTGCGTGCCCGCGGCCGAGCGCCCCGGGGGAATATCGGGTCTTGAGCAAACCCTTTTCCGCGGCGGCCGAGCCCGAGTTGCAACGGCGGATGGAGTGACGATCCGCGGCCTGCCGCAAGGCGAGGAAACGGCCGATGCCGTGGCTCGGCTGGTGCAGTCCGCGCTCGAGCGCGGGATCGAGCCGGGCGCGATCCTGCTTGTCGCCAGACGGCTCCGCGACCAGGCGGACATGGTGGCCCAGGCACTCGAGGAACGCGGATTCGCCGTCGATCCGCACGACGAACGCGCGCTTGCGCACGACCCCGCCGTGTTCGCCCTCTTCTCCGCCGCTGGTCTGCCGCCAGCTCAGTTCGAGGTGATCGAGCTCGCCCGCGTTCTACGGCACGGACTCGTTCGGCCGCCGGGGTTTGATCCCCTCGACCTGGCCCGGGCCGCGCGGGCCGTGGAGCGAACCTCACGCTATCGCGACCGCCAGGCCATCGAGCGCGGGCTGGAAGCGGCCGTTGCCGCATCCCGCCAGCGCAAGCATCCCCCTGTTAAGCCGGCTCGCCTGGAAGATCTCGAGCGCGGCCGCGCCGCCGCTGTGCAATTCCTGGCCCTTTTTGATGAGCTCGACACCGAGCGTACCTGGAACGGGCAGCTCGAGCGGCTCCGGGCCTTCGCCGCCACGCTTGGGCTCGATCAGCCCGATCTGAGCGGAATCCACTCCCTGTTTCAAGCACTTGAGGCAGACGCGAGCGCCCACGCGCGACTCAGCCCGGCCGATCAGCTCGTTTCGTGGGGAGAGTTCGTACGCCAGGCGCAGGAGCTTGCGGCCGACACGATCGCCCCGCGCCCCGCGCCCCGCGCGGATGCAATCCGGCTCATGCCCCTCGAAGCCGCACCTGGCCTGCAACCGCGCTTGCTCGTGCTCTTTGATCTCGAGGAAGGAACCTTTCCCACACGCGATGCGGTGGCAGCACTCGCGCGCGTGCGGATCGGGCGCAAACCGGGCGCCGGTGCCAGGCGCAGCCTCGAACGCGAGATGGTCCGCCTGATCGATATGATCGGATCAGCATCGGAATACGTGTGTCTCTTTTATCCCACCGTGGATGAAAAGGGGCGCGAGACGATCCGGGCGGGGTTTCTCGACGACGTGCTGGATCGGTTCGAGCCCGCCGCCAGGCGTGCCTGCCAGGAAGCACAACCACGCTGGATGCTGGCCCCGCCGTCGCCGCGGCGGCGCAGGATCGAGACCCTGCTCGCCGCCAGGCGCCAGGGAAACCTCGACCCGCTCAAGCGCCTCGCCGCCGATCCCGAACATCGCCCCGCCTTGCTCGGAGCGGCGATCGGATTGCATTTGCTCGCCCGCAGAGCCCGGGGCCGCCCCTTCGGCGAATACGAAGGCCGGCTCTCCGACGGCGAGGCCGTGCTCCAGTTGCACGACCTCTTCGGCCCGCGCCATGCCTTCAGCCCCAGCCAGTTCGACCATTACATCGATTGCCCGTTCAAATTCTTCGCACGCTACGTGCTCGAGCTCGAGCCCCCACAGAAGCGCGGCGAATTCGAGGAAGATCACGGCACGCAGGGGGTGAAAGTCCATCACCTGCTCGAACGCTTCGAACGCAATCCGGCGAGCGGGCTGGACGACGAGCAAGCCGCGACGCAGTTCATTTACCAGAGCCTCGACGACCTCGATCAGCTCGGCCTCAGCCCAGGCGAGATCATGATCGAACGCCGGCGGCTCTTCTTGCTGTTTCAGAAGTTTCTCGAGGAACGCCAGACCTATCACGCGTCCGAGGCCGTGCGGCCGAGCGTGCTGGATCTCGAGGTCGCGATCGGGCGCGACGAATCGACCCGGGCGAACCTGGGCGACAAACGCCGGCAGGTGACCGTCCAGGGTATCATTGATCGAATCGATATACTTGAGACAAATGATGGAACGCGGTTTCGCATCATCGATTACAAGACGGCCGATCCGCCTGGGCTCACAAAGGTTAAACATGGGCAACGTATTCAGCTATTGATCTATGCCCTGGCGGTGGCCCAGGTGGAGCTTGCGGGCTCGGGCGTTGCGCCTCATGACGTGGGCTACTGGGGCGTGGGCCGCAAGGGATTCGAGCCCATCCGCGTGGAGGATTGGAACGCGCTTGCCGAAGGCGTCGGCAGCTATCTCGTCGATCTTGTGCAGGCGATGCAGGCGGGTAAGTTTGATGTCTCGCCCCGGTCGCGCGACGACGGCTGCGAACACCATTGCGACTTCCGCGGCGTCTGCCGGATCGCGCAGGTCCGCGGCTCGTGGAAGCGGCAAGAACGCGTCATCGCGCCCGAGCTCCCGGGGGTTTCAGGCTCCAAAAAATCGGCTGCGAAGAAAACATGAGCGACCGGCCCCAGGGACCACAACCGGGTCCGCGCTTGACCGCCGAACAGGCGGCGGCGGTGCAGCCTTCGGGCGCGAGCGTGGCCCTGAGCGCATCGGCCGGTTGCGGCAAGACGACGGTGCTCACCGAGCGTTATCTCGCGGAATTACGCGCCGCGGACGGCCGGCCGCTGGAATCGGTCGTCGCACTCACCTTCACCGAGAAGGCCGCACGCGAGCTCAAGACGCGGATCCGGGCTCGGCTCGGAGGTATGCTCGGGGCCCAGGCCGATCACGCGGAATCGCTGGCCTGGCGGCTCGGTCTTGAGGCCGCGCCCATCGGCACGTTCCATGAGTATTGCGGCAGGCTCGTGCGAAACCACGCAGCCCTGCTCGGCATCGACCCCGATTTCGCGATCCTCGACGAATCGATCGCCGCGGCACTCCGCGAGGAGGCCGTCGATCGCTCGATCCGCCAGCTTCTCGAGCAAAACGACGCCGATCTCGTCGAGCTCGCAATCGCGCACGGTCCAGGCAAGGTGCGCGACGGGCTCGTGAGCCTGCTGCGACAAACCACCGCGGCTGAGCTCGAAACCTGGGCAAAGCTCTCCTCGGCCGAGATCGTCGCTCGCTGGCACGGCTTTCATGGCGCGGAAGTTCGGCCCCGGCTCCTCGAGGATGTACTCCCGCTTCTGCGCAGGGTGCAACACCTGATGCTCAACCTGGCAACGAGCCACGAGAAGCTCACCGAACGGCGCGAGGCGGTGCTCAAGGCGCTCGAACCGGTCCTGGGAGACGCCGCCAACCCCTCGCGCGAGCAGCTTGTCCTTCTCGTGGAGCAGATCGTTGTGAGGGGAACAACCGACAAGCACTGGCCGACGAGCGAGCTTTACCAAAGCGCCAAAATTCTCTTTGAAGGCGCGCGTAAGATCTTGAACCAGACGATCGAACGGTGGCCGGGTGGGGACGCCAGCACGGACCTTGCCGCGGCCGAGGAAAGCCTGGCATTCACGCGGCTGGCCCTGCACGCCCGGCAGGAATACCAGGCGCGGAAGGCGCGTCACGGCGGTCTCGATTTCGACGATCTGCTCGAACGCGCGCGGGTACTGGTGGATCGCGAATCCATCACCCGGCCGGACGAGATCGAGGATCGCATCGACGTTGTGCTGGTCGACGAGTTCCAGGATACGGATGTGATCCAGGGCAGGATTCTCGAGGACCTTGGCGGCCAGGAATTCGCCACGGGCCGGCTGTTCGTCGTCGGCGACGTCAAGCAGTCGATCTACCGCTTCCGGGGCGCGACGCCAGCGCTTTTCGGCGGATTTCGCCAGAGTTTTCCTGAGGCCGGCCGGCTGGAGCTGACAGGCAGCTTCCGCTCCACGCCGGGGATCACGGGGTTTGTAAACGCGCTTTTCCGCGGCTGCTTCGACGCCCTTGACCCCGTCTCGGCAGCGCGCGAGGGGGGCTACGACCTGCGCCCGATTCGCGGCTCGGATGTCTGCCAGCCGGTGGTGGAATTCGTCTGGACGGTTTCCGAGGAGGGCGAAACCGAGGGGGATGAAAATACCACAGAGCGCAAAAGCGCAGGAGATCTTCGCCACGCCGAGGCCGCCACGCTCGCCGCGCGGCTGCGCGATCGCCTGAACGCAGGCTGGATGGTCGAGGATCGGGCCACCCGGCAAATCCGCCCTGCCCGACCGGGAGACATCGCCCTGCTCTTCCGCGCCATGACCGATGTCTCCAAATACGAAGACGCCCTCGCCCTCGCGGGCTTCGACTTTTACACCGTCGGCGGCTCGGCGTTCTATGTCCAGCAAGAAATCCGTGACGTCGTCAACCTGCTCGCGGCGGTGGAGGACCCGCTCGATGAGCTCGCGCTCGCGGGCCTGCTCCGAAGCCCCTTCTTCGGACTCAGCGACGATGCGCTCTTCCATCTCGCCCGCACCGGCGAGCAAGGGCTCGTACGCGGGCTCGAACAGGCAGACGCAACGCCCCATCTGCCGCCGCTCGACCGCACTCGCGCGCAGCGGGCACGCGCTCTGCTCGCACGCTGGCGATCGCTCAAGGATAGAATGCCGATGGCTCGACTGCTGAGCCTCATGCTCGACGAGTCCGGATATGAAGCTGCACTCGCATGTGAATTCCTTGGCGAACGCAAGCTCGCCAACACGCGCAAGCTGGTGGCGATTGCACGCTCCTTCGACCGCCAGGGCGGGTTCAGCCTGGGAACGCTGGCCGCCCGCTTAAGCGCGCTCCTGGATGAACAGGCGCGCGAGGAGCAGGCCGCGGCGAGCCCGGAGAATGAAGACTCGATCCGACTCATGACCATCCACCAGGCGAAGGGGCTCGAGTTCCCCATCGTGGTGATTCCCGACCTGGGCCGGGCGCAACAGGCTCGAAGCGGTTTCGTGCGGTTTCATCCCGAGCTGGGCATTCTTGTGGCAAGCGAGAACGACGGCGAGCGCTCGCTAGGCAGCAGAACGTTCCAGGCGATTGAGCAGTTCGAGGAAGAGGCCGAGTCGTTGCGGCTGTTTTATGTTGCCGCCACGCGGGCGCGCGACGCGCTTGTGATCTCGAGCAGCCTGAAAAAGAAAGGCCAGGGGCATTCCCCCGCGCTCAAACTTCTTGAAAGCCGTTTCGATCCGCGGACAGGATCTCCCATCGGCGATGCGCTTGCGGGGGGCCCGGTCTCGCCTGTGAACGTGCACATCGCTGCGCCCGCTCCCGAGCAATCTGGTTCAGACCGCACGCGCAGCGCAGTGCCATTCGACGACCTGGCACGCATCATCGAGCAACCAAACGCTTCACGCTCGCCCTGGACCCCACGGCGCGAACCCTAACGCCTCACGGGGAGATTCTCGACGTCAATCGCCTCAGCCGTCTGGACGCCAAGCTGGCGCCTGGCATAATCGCCGAAGCGTGCTTCGAGGTCGGCAAAGCCGTCGATCTGGTAAATCTCACGGAGGGCGGGCTCGATATTGTCGCTCTGTGCGCGTTTGGCGAAGGCGATGAATTGATCGGGCTTTCCTTGCTCGATCAGGAACCGAGTGAGGAGAACGCTTTCGGCGTAGTACAGGTTCCAGTCCCTGGGATCGGGATAGTCCATGCTCATGAGCGACTTGAGCTTGAACGCGCGTCCGTTCTGGAGTGGTTCCTTGAACTCGGCTGCGCGGCCTGCGCGCTCGGGGGCGGGCTCGGCCATGACGGCCAGTCCTTCATCGGCCCAGCGCGGGATTTGCTGGGCGGTGAACAGGTCAGCCAGAACCACATGCGTCACCTCGTGCGGCAGGATCGAGACCAGCAAGTCGGGGTGATCGGCCCGCAGGTTCATCTTGCGAGTGACAACTTTTGTGCCATCGCTGGCCATGGTCGAGAAGCCAGGCGACTGTTCGGGCTGGCCGGTCGCCTGGGCAAGACTCTGTCCATCAGCGTGAAGGTAGATTTCGCACTTGGGGGACCACGGTCGGTCGCTGGCGTTGCCGAGCCAGGTTCCCGCCTGGCGGGCGCGAACCCGCTCCGCCTCGTCGGCCATGTGCGCTGCCAGTACACCGTTCTGATGGTAGATGCGGAAATTCTCGGATTCCTGGATCTGCCAGGCGCCCTCGCTCTTTGAGACCTGGGGTGCGGGCGTGATTTTTGGCTGAACGTCGGCCCTGCCTTCGCCGCGACCGAAGAGACGCTTGAGCCGCCCTGGTTTGGATTCGTCCGGATCCGCGCCTCGAACCACGAGTCGATCGCCCCCCTTGCGCGGCGGTCGGAGCTCAGAGACCTTGTTGTGCAGG
Source organism: Planctomycetales bacterium (assembly GCA_027451885.1). GTDB lineage: Bacteria > Planctomycetota > Planctomycetia > Isosphaerales > Isosphaeraceae > JAKBAP01. The sequence continues at coordinate 2,437 of DAIDHX010000008.1, read as the reverse complement.
TACTCGCCGAACCATTTGCCCGGGTTTTGCTTCTGCGTTTCGGCGATCTCGGCCTCGATGGCGTCCCATTCCGCGCTTGTGCGCGGCCTGGCATTGATCTTCGCCACAATTTTCGCCCAGCGGCAATAGACCCACTGCTCTCGGCGGGCGGCTGGGAGCCGATCCTCACCGGCAAGCGCACTGTAAAGATCCCCCGCCTCCACATACTGCCTGGCGCGGAAGAGGCGGTCAGCCTCGGTGAGCCGCGGATCGACACGAGGCGTCGGCGCGGGCCGGCTCGCCGCCGGCTCGGGCACCGCAGCGGGTCCAGACGAAAGTGCGCCACGGGGCGGGCCCAACCGCGCGGGGGGCGGCAGCTCCGCGGGCACAGGCATCGCCGGCGGCACGGAAAACGCAGGGAATCGGCCCCCGGGCGCGATCCGAGACGGCGCCTCGCTCGGCGTGACAGGCATCGGCGATCCGTCAGTGCGGGGGACCGCGGGCGCAGCTTGCAAACCCAGCCCCGCAACACTTTCACGCGGAACCTCCGCAGGCCTTGGAGACTTCACCCCAGCAGGTCGCGATGCCGCAGGCCTCGACTCCCCCGCAACCCCCGCCCGTTGGCCCTGCGCCGCTCCACCCGCCGACACCGCGGCAGCCCGCGAGCGGCCTCCCGAAGTCGCCTCTTCCAGAATCGAGAGATTGTCACGTTGGCGCACAGCCTCACGCTTGTTACCACGCGACTCCGCCTCGTCCGCAAGCGCCTTGTAAGATCGCTTGAGAAGGTTCACGATGGCCGGTTGATCGCCCGCGTTTGCCTCTGTCAGCGCATCTTCAAGAAGTTGAACCGCCCCTGCGTGGTCGCCTGCATCGGCAAGCCGTCTCGCCTGGGCGATCGCACCATCGTCAAATGCTGCTTGAAGAGCCGCAGGGAGCAATAACGCTCCCAGGATCGAGGCCGCGACAGCCGTTTTCATAACCTGCGCATCCCGCGGGGTGTGTGGCGTCCTGCCGTCCATCGATGCTTGAGAGTCAGCCTCGCCGCGTTCTCGACCGTTCGAGCAAGAGACGCAGAGAGGCCGCGAACCTCGGTCAAGCGCGGGGGAGTATGCCCGCAAGGGCCAAATCCGTCAATCTCGATCGAAACCCAGCGCAGGGCCGACGTCCCGATCCGGTCCTCAAACGGGTCGTGGACGTAACTCGCCGATTCCAGCACCGTGCCCGATGCGCTCTTCTCGACCGCGAATCAAGACTCGCCACTCCAGCTTTACGCCTTATCCTGAAATCGAGACTGAGACAGAGATTCCCCGGACCGCGGAGCGAAGTCGAGGCGAGCGAAACATGGTCCTGTCAGCGAACGACTACTGTCATCTGATCACTCCGAAGGAAGCTGCACCTTGCCATTCTTCCCTCGAAGTTTCAGCGTCGCCGACCCGCCAGGTGTTGTTCTCACATAAACACCATCGAACGTTTCTCCACACCGGAAGTTCGCATAAGCATCTTCTTCCGCTCCTACTCCCAGTTGAAGTCGGGTCCTGCCGGAACTGTCGGCGTAAATTGTCCTCGGCAGGCCCTTCTCGTTCAGACACAGATCGAGTCGATCCACCATGGCGGAATCGTGCGACGGTCTTGAAAGCAGGAGCCTGACCTACCGCTCGCCGATCAGATGAGGCTTGACTGGCAATGGTCAATTCTGCCCTGGCCGAACACCCAGAGTGTCCAGGGATTCCTCCTCGAATTACAATCAGAATACGAGCATTCAAGGAGATATCAAGAGTAGTCAGGCCATGAGTGAGGGCTGACTACAGGCTCTCAATCAAGGGAATTCTTCCAGATAACGTGCCTTGCCAGTCCGCGTGAGGTCCAGCGTCTTACCTAGAACGACAAGTCGCTCCCGATTCGATAAATCGAGGCTTACAACCACATCGCCACGATCACAACACGGAACCGGAAGCCCATTATTGAAGACCTGATCTCCGTTTATCGAAACAAGTCCATCAAAGACATCCAGTGGAAGAGACGTGGGCTGGCACACAACCCGCGCACTCCCGACAGTCAAAATTGCATCCTGCAGCCATACGCTACCAGGATCCACGCCAGGATCTCCATGCGAGTGGTGGAAACAGGCTGGGCAAAAGTGAAGGGAGACCGACGAATCCGAGAAACGCAATGACTCCAACGTTGAATCGTGGAATTCCATGCGCTTATTCTCATCGTCGCTCATCGAGAGATCCCTTGGTAGTCTTGTGGTATAGGGCGAGGACAGGGATGATCAGGGGGAGGCCAATCTCAATCGGCGCGCGAATCCGGGGAATTGGGACGCAAATCAGCGTCCGTTGATTGGAGTGGAGAAAACGGTGCGTCCGTTTTTGTCTTGCGTGGTCACTCTCGCCTCTTTCCCAGGCAACTGCTCCGCAATGAGTCTCTGCGTATTATTGTGATCCCGGAAATCCATGAA
>DAIDHX010000007.1 GCA_027451885.1 Planctomycetales bacterium | reverse complement strand
CGATTTGCCGCCTCGGTCGGCGGCTGCCTACCCACCGAGGCCGAGTGGGAATACGCAGCCAAATCATGCTCGGAGAACTTCTGGTTCGCCTGGGGCAAAAGTCTCACGCCGCCGGAGAAACCGCCTCGAGCGCGGCTTACTTCCAGCGATGACAGCATCGTCGCGCCCGCGGAAGTCAAGCAATATCCGCTCGACCGCAGCGAGCAGGGTGTTTTCGATCTCGTGGGGAATGTTCGCGAATTGTGCGCCAATGAATACGCTCCCTACGTCGCCCTGGCGCCGATGTCGCATGCCTCGCCAGGCAAGCCCTTTGAATTCACACGCGGGTCGATCGAGCCACTGCCGCAATCCGCGGACGCGAAGGTAGTGGTTCGCGGGGGATCTTTTTTGACCCAGGAGTCCCGCGCGTTTGCGTTTTTCCGCTGGCGTGAACCAGTGAAGGGCGCGGCGGGAGACGTCGGTTTTCGGGTGGTGATCGAGTGCCCCGACCCTGGAAAGAACGAGACGTCAGACCACTAGTTGAACTGCATCGAGCGGGCCGAAAAAGGAGCGTGCGATGAAGCGATCGGCGCAACCGAGCGATGCGAGCCGAACGGCTGCGATCGTGGTGTTTACGATCCTGATGCAAGGGGTGAGTCAAGCTCAGGAGCGTCTGGACGCTGGCCGCAAACCGCGTGTGTGGACGATTGCCGTGGGGGCGGGAACGATTGCAAACGACCTCTCGGAGGCGAATCGGTTCGCGGCGCGCGATGCGGCGCGCGTGGCCCAGTGGAGCAGGCGCGCGGGCTGGAGCCCTGGACAAATCTTGCTCGTCTCTGATCGCGGCTCGGTCGACCCCGGGCGGCCCGACGCGCCCAGCCCCAATTTGCTGCCCACAAAGCAGAATCTCGAATGGGCGATCCGCGAATGGTTGTTGCCGAAAACACAGGCGGGGGATGTGCTCCTGTTCTATTTCGCTGGCAAAACCCGTGCGAAGGTCACGCCGCGAGGCGCGAACCTGCCTGCCGAGATCGAGTATCTGCTGCTCACCTCGGATGGATCCGAGGCCGAGCCCAGGCTCGACGGCTGGCCGCTCGAACGCGCCCTCGACCTGTGTGCGAGTCGCAAGCTCAAGGTTGTTTGCTTCCTCGAAACATGTATCCCAGAGCCTCACGGTTTACCGGCCCAGGGCGAACACAGGCCGCCGCTTTCACTCGACTGGCTGGCGCGACTGACACGCTGGCCGCGCGCCACGGCGTGGCTGGCAAGCGAACGCGGGTCAATCCCTGCCCCAGGGGACTCAGGACCGGTGTTCACCAGTACGCTTCTCGATGCACTTGGAACCGCAACCGAGAAGCCCAGTCTCGCCAGCACTCTCGCGCTCCTGCACGAGAGTCCAGGCCTGCGCGACCAGGGATTTCGCACCATGGGCGGGCCCGCGCCCGGGCTTACACTCTGGGCCGATCGCATCGAGCCAGACCACTCGGCGCCTGACCCCGATCTTGTGCTTCAGTTCGGCCATGGCGACAAGGTTCTCACCCTGGCCGCCACCGCCGATGGCCAGGAGATCTTCACCGGGAGCCTCGATTCCACCGTACGCGTCTGGTCGGTTCCTGATCACTGTCTCAAACGCGTGATCGCCGGGCAAACCGTGGGCGTAACTTCGATTCTGCTCTCGCGTGACGAGCGCTGGCTTGTCACGGGAGGCGGCCGAGGAGCTGTGTTTGTCTATAACCGCCAGCAAGATTACGCCCGCCGCGCCATGATCGCGCGGCAACCGCATCACGAGCGGATCGTGCAGCTTGCCATGCTCCCCGACGGCGATCATTTCGTGTCCATTGACCGCACGGGCCACGGCCATCTCTGGGATCTCAGGGAAAGCTCGCTCGCTCCCAGGTCGTGGCCCGATCTGTTTCCCTTGCGCGCGGTTGCGGCCAGCTTGCGGCCGCAGGCGCGGGGCGTGTCGCTCGTCGCGCTTGGCGATGGTCCGCTCCGCGCGTTCGAGTCGTTCGCGGCCCCTTGGAGCAGGCCGCCGCTTTCGGTGCCTGATCCACAAGCTGTCGCACTTTCATCTGATGGAAGGATAATTGCCGCCGCTCGACACGACGGCGCAATTGCGGTTTACGACTTCGACTCGCAACGAGAAGCGATCACGGCGGGGGCTGCACAGCATGAGACCGTACGCAAACTCGTCTTCGCGCCCAGCGGTCTTCTTGCGGCGGCGAGCGACCGCCGATTGCGGCTGATCACAAGCGAGGGCGATAACGCAGCGCTTCAATCGAGGGATCTGCTCGTGGAGCCATGCGCGACCGCGGCGTTTTCGCTCGATAGTTCCATTCTTTCAACTTGCACAACCCCACGGGGAAGCGTTCACGCATGGCGAGTCAGCGATTCGAAGCGGCCCCAGGTGATCACGACTCGGCTTGAAGGGGCCTCGGCGGTGGGCTTTACCGGCGATTCAAAGCGCCTGGTGGCAGGCGGCTTCGAAGGCGACGTACACATGCTCACCCTTGCACCTGATCTGGATCGCGCGGCCTGGTCGGCGCCGGCAAATCGCGGGCGCTTCGCCCAGGTCGTAATCAGCCCGAGCCGCAAGCTCGTGCTCACGGTGGATGAGCTCAGGCGGGCGCGGCTTTGGGATGTTCCCGGGCGCTCCTGCCGCGAACTCCCTGGCACCTGGGGGCGGGGCGCGATCTTGAACGACGAACACCTTGTCCTGCTTCCTGGACTGGGTGAAAAAGGTCACGGTCTGCCTGTGCTGGTTGATCGTGAGCCATTCCGCGTCCGAACAGGGTCGCTCGCGGGAAAAGCCGGCGAATTTGCGATTCCAGAGGCGCTTGGGTTTGAGCAACTCGCCCTCTCAAGCGATGGCGCCTGGATCGCCGCGGCGGCGGATACGGCGAAAACGCCGCTCGTTTGCGTGTGGAATGCAAAGACCGGGCGCCTGGTGCGCTGGATCACCGGCGACGAACTCCCCGACGCGGTCTTCTCGCTCGCCTTCGATCCCACGGGGGGCTTGCTGCTCACCGCGGGCGATGCACCCGAAGCAAGACTCTGGGATCTCTCAGGTCCAGAAGGTCCAATCAAGGCGCCAAAGCTTGTCTTCGCGGATCCAGAGGTGACATCGGACGCGACCGTGGCCATCTTCCGGCCGGATCGCCCCGCGCAAGTCGTCACGGGACACCGGGATGGCCAGGTGCATGTTTGGACTGCGGAAGCTGGAAAACCAACGCTGATCGCACAGAGCCTGGTTGCCGGCACGTTCGCCGGGAAGGTGAGCGCGCTCACGTTTGTTGCGGGCGGGCGTTATCTGGCCGTCGCGGGTGACTCCGCATCGGTGTGGATCGGCACGCTCGAGCCCGCTCCTCAGCCCTTGCCTATCCTGGAAAAACTGCGTCCGCACCATCTTGAGCAGGTAACAGCTCTTGCCGGCTGGTCCGATCGGCCCTTGCTTGTCACCGCCGGCGATGACGCAACATTGCGCTTCTGGGACCTGGAACAGGGCAAGCGCATGGGGCTCTTCGCCACGGCCCAGGCGCCTGTGGTTCCGGGGGCGATCGTACGCGAGCTGGATTGGGTCTATTGCGCAGCCGATGGCCGATTCGATTCTTCGCCGGGCTGCCTTGAGCTCGTACGATTTCGCCGCCAGGATCGGCCCGAGCGACTCCCCGCGCTGGAAAAGACCCACCTCGTCTACGGCCTGGCAGGCGTGATCGACGGCGAAGCCACCCCCGTGTTGGCCAGCCTTTCCGAGCCAGAACCGATCGCGGTTTCCGGTCCCCCCGCGCGCGCGACGCGCGAGCCCAGGATCGCCCTCGAAATTACCCTCGCATCCGAGAATCTCAAGGATGTGAGGCTCTACCACAACGACACGCTTGTTCCTTCGGGATTCGAGTCGGCCAGGCCCGGGGAGCTTCGACACAGGGTGGTCGTGCGGTTGCTCCCGGGTATCAATCGCTTCTACGCGATGGCGGGGCGCGTGGGTGCGCTCGATAGTGCATCAGGCGTGATCGAGGTGGACTATCTGGGCGAGCCTGTCCCTGGACGGGTGCATGTGCTCGCGCTCGGAGTCGGCGACTACAAGAAGAATCGCCTGGGTTATCCCCGCAGAGACGCCGAGAGATTGAGTGATTTCCTGCATGAGCGAGGGGTCGACAATCAGGGGCAGGGCGGATTGCAAATTGTCTTGCCCGATTCGCTCGTTTCCGCTCAGTCGGTCGAGGATGCCTTCGAAAAGCTATCCATCGCCGTTGAGGATCGGCCGCAAGATACAATCGTCGTTTTTATCGCCTGCCACACGGGCGTATTCAACCCCCAGCGCTTTTGTTTACTGCTCTCGAATTATCCTTTCGGCGAGGATCAGCCCGCGATTACCGCAGCGCGCGGCGGCATCATCGAGGATGATCGCATCGATTCCAAATATGTCTTGCCCTATGCGAACATCGAGGCCGCCATGGCCCGGCTCAAGGCGCTCAACAGGCTGGTGATTGTCGACGCCTGTCAGGCGGAATCGATCCAGGACGACCCACGTGTGCGCGGGATCCAGCAATGGATGGAGCGAACAACTCGCCGCGCGCGGACCTCATACCTGATGGCAGCCCGCAGAGGCGAACCCGCGCTCGAGGTGGAACCACTGTCGCACGGGCTCTTCACGTTCACGATTCTCCGCGGCGCGGGCGCGGGAGCCGCACTCGACGAGCCCAGGGAAATCCAGGATTTAAAGCTACCGCCGAATGCCGACTTCAATCATGACAAGCTGCTCTCCACGAATGAACTCGACGCCTATGTGAAGCAGGCCATGCCCCAGATTTCCGCCATCTTTCCTCAGCTTGTGAATCGCGCGCGAGGTGGAGCCCCACTCGCTCATCAGAAAGCCGCCAAACCCCCTGACCTCGATCAAAAGTCCAGGGTGCAGGGCTCAGATTTGTCGTTCACCGTGATTCCGCTCGCTCCGCCCACGAACAACCAGGCTCCTGGGCGATAAGGTTCAGGGTGCGATGAAAGGAGTGTGTTCAAGAACCTCGACGGGGATAAAACACGCGGCTTCTTGCCGCCGTTCCGAGAGGGCAAGCACAGCCGAGCGGAGGCCAAGCTTGAACTGGTCGAGTGTGAATGGCGCGGCCCGATCAGCCGCGGATCGGCCTGCGACGCTTGCTCCCTCAAAGATGCCCGTGATTCCGAGCGCAAACAGACCCTGCCGCGCGGTTTCATCCACGTTGCTCGGGCCTTCTCGCGATGCAATCACGGTGATGACTCGCTTCTTTTGCTGGAGGTCGCGAACGAATGGCTTGAGCCGGCTCGTGAGGGAATCTCCCAGGGGATGCACCGCATCGAGGAAGACGACCACCCGGCAGCCGTAATCGGTAAAGGATCCGAGAAGATCCGTGAGCTCACGCCCGGGAATCACTTGCTGGAGCGACTCACTCGGTTCCGTGTCAAACGCCGCGAGTGCAGCGCCTTCCTTCGAGGCGAGAAGATGTCCGGCCACGACGACGGCAAGCACATCGCCGGGCTGGATCGACTTCTGCATCAGAAGCGCGTACAGGCGATCGAGCTCCGCGCGAATGGTTTTCGCCCTGGCCAGGTCTCCCCCAATCACCACGGTAGGCTGCGGCTGGAGCTTGCGCGCATCGGGCGCGATCAGATGCGCGCGCAGGAATGCCGCAAGGCGCTCGGCGTCGCGATCCGCGAATCGTACTGGCAATAGTAATGAATTGGCATATGTCGAAACCCCGAATGCACTGAGAAACAGCCGCGGTCGGGCCTGGTCTCTGGGGGGTGCGGGCGCGGCGGCCGGCGGGGTGTAGATGACGTCGAACGTTTCAATCCGCCTGGCCTGGCCGTCGTTCGTCGCCGCGATTGAGAGCCGCGTTGGCTGATTCGGCTCAAGCGCGAGATCCACGGTCTCTTCGAGTTCCGCCGCGGGTGCTCCGAGCGCAGGGAGTGTGAGAACTCGATCGCCGAACACGATTTCCCTGGAGCGAACTTGCGATCGACCCTGGCTCGAAATTCTGAAGGTCAGCCGTGCTCGTTGCACAGGGATCGACCAAACCATGCCGGGCGTCGGCGCGGTCAGACCCTGGGGTCGGTTCGCGAGCCGGATCCTGGGAGGCTGGCTGCGCTCTGCTGTGATCGACGGTTGGGGCCCCGCGGGGAGGGCCTGGCTCAAATTCGCCGTGGCGAAGACGCGATCGATCACCGCCGGTTGATGCATTCTCGCGGCATGTGCCACGATCGGTACATAGTCGGTCGGCTGCGTCGAGTTGTAAGCCGGATTGGTGTGCCAGCCCAGGAAACGCGAGTCTCCCTCGATCGATGTGTCGTAATAGCCCTGCGGAGTCCAGATGATCCACTCCTTGTCCTCGCCCACGAGCAATGTGAGCAGTGGATTATCACGCTTGGTGGAAGGAAGCCGGCGCACTGTGTCAATGGCGCCAATGTAGAGGGCGGACATTGGCCGATGGATCTCGACGCCGATCGTGACGACCCCCGGCAGCGCCTGGTCGGCCGCGGCGGGAAAGAGCGCGAGTTCGTCCTTGAGCTTCAGCCGGGCGAGATCCGAAGCGGGAGCAAATCCGCGCATGCCAATATATGCAAGCGACACGCGATCGCCCGGCTGGAGCCCCATCATGTCTGCAAAACCGCGCGCCGCGACCGACTCCACCAGAAGGCCGTCCGCTTTCGACTGAAAGGTCGCGCCGAAGGCTGGTAAGGTATCGCAACCGGCAAGCGGATAGAGTCGGATTGCCTGATCGGACGCGCCACAAGCCAAAAAACGCCCATCCGGTGACGGGACAACAGAAACCACCGCAGCCATCGGTCCGCTGAAGACCCGCGTCCTCGCGGCGGTCGCAAGATCAAAGAACGTGACGCCCGACGACGTGCCAACCGCAATCGTCGCCCTGGAATGGCCAGGCCCTGGCGGAACGAAGGTTGAGGACCACCAGAGCTGCTCGGTGGCTGGATCTAGTGGAATCACGACACGCCGGCCGTCGGTGTGCACGGCTTCGAGCCGGTACAGGTTGACGTCTCCAATCAGTCGCCAGCCCTGGTACTCCTGGATCGCCGTCCTGAGGCTAGTTCGATCGAGCGGCATCCAGACGCGTCTGCGCAGATCAAAGCCATCGATCTTTCCGGCCGGATTGCGGGGCGCCGGGTCAATGCGGGTCCAACCAATTGCATCGCTACCGGCCGTAAAACCCAGGGCAAACGGTGTCGAACCAGAGCCACGTAGCACGGTTGGAGGCTGGTCGAGCGCCTTCATGTCATGGATTACGATCGCCTGATCATGCCCTCCAGAATACGCCAGGCGCATGCCACCTGGACTGAAAGCAAGCGCTCGCACCAGCCCAGGCACGCGTTTCTCCCAGGCAGTAGCCCCACCGGGGAGTTCGCGAATCTGGACATCGCTCGCAATCGCAACAGGATCGATGGCGGGCGACCGATCCGATTTGATGGAAACGATGGCTCGGCGACCTCCGGGCTCGAAAGCAAGCGCAAGCACTGGTCCGGCGTCGGCGCGAGTCGGGAGCGAAACTGGGTTGTTCTGGACTATCGCACGAGCATTGAAGAGGAGAAGACTGCCTGTTTCCACGCCGACGAGCAGGGATCCTCCGTCCGGACTGTATGCGAGCGCATTCACAGGAGTCGGGCGAGCCGCGTCGACTGGCCGGGTCTCGATCAGGTTTCCGGTCGCTACTTCCCAGATCCGAAGCGAGCCATCCGCGCCTCCGCTCGCCAGCCTCTGGCCGTCTGGACTAAAGTCGAGGGCCCGGATTGGCCCTGCATGGCCCAGGAGCGTACGGATCGCGGTCCAGTTCGCTGTATTCCAGAGGATAATCCTGCGGTCCGCGGAACCAGAGGCAAGAATCGATCCCGTGGGGTTGAACGCGAGCACCGTGACGACCGCAACATGGCCCGGCTGGCCAGGACGAACAGGCTCCAGGATCCGCGCAGCAACTTCTCCCGTACGAACAGGGGCAAGCCCTGGAGAGCGAAAGACGGTGAAATCACCGCGGCGGCTCATGACACCAAAGCCGCCCACCGCAAGGAATCGCTGGCCGGCCTCGTCAGGGCGAGGAGAAACCGCAATCGCCTGGACCATTCCAGCCAACCCGCGCCAAAGAGGCGGCCGAAACGTACGAACCAGACGCCCTCCGCCGATCAGCGACCACTGTTTGACGACCTTGTCCTCGCCCCCCGAGACGAGGTTCTCCTCGTCGAGCCATGAAATCTTGCGCACGGGCGCGTGGTGGCCGGCTGTTTCAACCACCAGGATTGGCTTGCCCGCGTAGTTCCGAACCTGGTCCTGACCAACAGCCCAGTTGGCGAAAGTGAGCCACGTGCTCAGAGCCACCAAACCCATCGCTCGCAAGGGACCCCTCCGAGGCAAGCCAGAACCAGACTTACCCAGTACGAGCCCTATCGATGCCGGCGGGAGCCCTACTTGCGCGGACTTAACCACGATTGTCACCCTCGACGCAACAACAGGCGTGATTCTTGCTTAATCGTACTACGCCGACAGATCGGGCGCGGCGATTTCTGTGCCTGCGAGATTTAGCGGGCGGATTGGACAATCATTTGGAGGAGTGAACTCTCGCCCTCGGCATCCTGGCCCAAATCCCAGATCATTACACCGCTGAGCTTCTTTTCGCGGGCAAAGCGGGTCTTCTGCGAGACAAGGTCGGGCCCATTGAAGAAGAATCCGCCCGCTTCGTTGTCAGCCGCCCTGGGGCGGTATCTGCGGCAGAGCTCCTGATAACTGGCTTCCGTGCTCGGCTTGCGCATTGAGCGGCCATAAAAAGGGATGCCGAGGCGAATCTTGGATGCCGGAACCCCGCGCTCGAGAAACGCCTCCGTGTCCCCCTGTGCGTGCTCCAGGGTGGAGTGCCGGGGCCCGTCGTGGTCGTACGCCATCAGGTGGAGGAAATCGACCGCCTTGTATGCCTCCTCCCCGGGGTTTTGCCAGCCAGCGAGCGCGGCGGAAAGCCGGAGCTTGCGCGGCACAAACGCGCGTTTGAGATCCACGAGTAGCTGAGCGTAACCACGATTCTCGGTGTCGTTCCGAGGGTGCTCCCAGTCAAGATCGATTCCGTCGAAACCCTTTTCTAGACACAGGGTAACGCATTCCCCGACAAACCGGGCACGAGCCTCGGGATCAGCGGAGAGCCGCGCGAATCCTCTTGAACGTCCCCAGCCTCCGATCGCAAGTTCGAGGCGCGTCCCGTTCTGCTTCTTGAACGCCTGGATCTTGGCGAGTGCACGGTCGGTCAGTTTGCGAGCATCGAGCTTGCCATCGTCCTTGGCCTCGATTGAAAAGAAGATCAGGTCAGTAAGTCCCTTGGCACGTTCAGGGTCGACGCGATCGAGGTGATATTCGGGCAAGTAGGCGACGATCGCAAACTCCGGAGTCTCCTGCGGAGGTTCGCTCGACCAGGCGTTCGCATGGCCCAAAACGAGCACGACGAAACCCCATGGGAGCCAACCGGAAGGAATTCGGGCATTCTGTAACAGCATGGTGCTAAGCCTTTTATGGTAAATGGGGGGCTAGCTGGCCATGATCCGCGAGGCCCGCTACGATGAGATTGTGCGAGGCGGCTACGGCGCCGCGTCCCTGAGCCTGGAGTCACGCCCTAGAACGAGGAGTGGCGCAATGGGATCGAGTCGAGTGTCGGTTGTGGTGCTGGTCGGGGTTGGAATTGTGGCCGCGATTGCGAGTGTCAGTCAGGGCCAGGACAAACCCAAACCCGGCTTCAAGGATACTCCGATGCTGCCGGGGAACAAATGGCATGTTCATGACAGCGATCGGCCGCATCCTCCGGTCGTGACGCCGGGGACATTTAGCACCGAGGAACAACCCGGCAGGCCCCCGTCGGACGCGATCATTCTGTTCGATGGCAAAGATCTTTCGCAGTGGACCGATCACAAGGGTGATCCCGCGCGGTGGATTGTCAAGGATGGAGCATTTGCCATTCGCCCGGGGAGCGGGATTATTCGAACCAGGCAGGAATTTGGCGACTGCCAGCTTCACCTGGAGTTCGCCACACCCACACCGCCGCGAGGCCACGACCAGGGCCGCGGTAACAGCGGGGTTCTCCTGTTTGAACGCTATGAAATCCAGGTGCTCGACAACTTTAACAACCCGACCTACGCCGACGGCCACGCAGGCGCTGTGTATGGCCAACATCCGCCGCTCGTCAACGCCTGCCGCGAGCCTGGACGCTGGCAGAGCTACGATATCCTCTTCACCGCACCCCGCTTCAGTGCGGATGGAACGGTTGAGACCCCGGCCTACGTCACCGTGCTTCACAACGGCGTGCTGGTGCAAAATCACACCAAAATCCTGGGCCCGATGGCCTATCGAACCCTGGCCAGGTACACCCCACATGGGCCAAAGGGACGCCTGGCTCTGCAGGATCACGGCAACCCGATTCGCTTTCGCAACATCTGGATTCGCGAGCTCAAGGAACAGCCTTGAAGCGATGCTAAAGTCGAATTCCTAAGAGGGATACGTTCTTTGTTCGGCACCGCGAAAGCGGTGTTAAGATCAGGGGAGGAGGCCGGTCTCGCCGCGTGCGACGCTAACTTCTTGAGTGTCGGTCTCTGGTGGCGAATCGTGGACGACCGTTGGATTGTTGTTTAATCTGCCGCGCATCCACGATACGATACAAAGATTGAGCTCCCTGCCCCCGTTGTCCCTCCATCCCTGGCCTTGCCCATGCTCTTGCCCGTGCGCTTTGCGATCGTGGGTCGAGTCCCGCTAGCCCTGCGGAAGGTGTTGCGCACCTGCGCCGGGTTGCTCTTTGTGGCGGCACTCGTACAGGGGTTGGCGGGTGCGCTTCATGCTGAGGATGGTACTACGCGGTTTACGGACGAGATCCAGCCGATTCTGGTCGATTACTGCTACGGCTGTCATTCGGGTGGGTCAAAAAAGGGGAGCGTTTCGTTCGACGATCGTAAGTCGACCGAGGAACTTCTGGGTGACCGCAAGCTCTGGCTTTCGGCGCTCAAGAATGTGCGGCTAGGGATCATGCCGCCGCTGGGCAAACCACGGCCGACCGCCGAGGAAGTTGGCCGGTTGGCGGCCTGGATCAAGCGGGATGTGTTCGACATCGATCCGGCCGATCTCGACCCAGGCCGGGTCACGGTGCGACGGCTGAACCGCGTGGAGTATCGCAACACAATTCGCGACTTGCTTGGCGTCGACTTCCGCACTGAGGAGGAGTTCCCTCCCGACGACACAGGTTACGGGTTCGACACGATCGGCGATGTGCTCTCGGTCTCACCGCTTCTGTTCGAGAAGTATCTGCAAGCCGCCGAAACAATTGTGGCCAAGGCTGTACCCACGACGTCGCGCGTCCTCCCGAGGCGCGTACTGCGTGGAACGAGCTTCAAGTCGGGTTCCGGCAAGGATCCCCGGCTTGTGTTCGATCAGCCTGGCTCGCTTTCCCGCTCGTTTACGGTGGACGCCGACGGCGACTACCGGCTGGTCGTGGAAACGCACATCGGGGGTGGATTCGATTTCGATCCTGCCCGCTGCGAGGTGGAGTTCAAGCTCGACGGCGGCGCATTCCGCCGCGAGACTTACGCATGGCACGACTCGAAGAGTTTCCGATATGAGCTCAAACGCGGTCTCAAGAAGGGAGACCACCGGCTGGTCGTTGATCTGAAGCCCGTGAAGGGGGACAAGAAGAAACGCCACGACATCTATTTCCGGGTATCCGCGATCGAGATTGAAGGCCCGCTCGATCCTCGCCTCTGGTCCAGACCGCCGGGCTACGAACGAATTTTCACCAGGGGGGAGCCGCCAGCGGACGTTGCTGGGCGCAAGAGTTACGCTCGCGCGATTCTGGAATCCTTCGCCTCGCGGGCCTATCGTCGCCCTGTCGATCCCGGCACCCTTTTGCGTCTGATCGGCGTCTACGAACGGGTTGCGAGCAGCCCTGGTCGCAGCTTCGAGGAGGGTGTGGGGCGTGCGATGGTCGCCGTGCTGGCCTCGCCTCGGTTCCTGTTCCGGGTGGAATCGCCCGCGGCCTCTCCGGCCAAGGGCTCGCGATACGTGCCGCTCGACGAGTATAGCCTGGCGTCGAGGCTCTCCTACTTTCTCTGGTCGACGATGCCGGACGCCACGCTTTTCAACCTGGCGTCGAAGGGCGAGCTTCGCGCCCATCTCGCGGAGCAAGTGGATCGCATGACGCGCGATTCACGCTTCGACATGCTGGTGCGGAATTTCGTGGGTCAATGGCTGGAAAGCCGGGATGCCGAGAGCGTGTCGATCAATCCACGGGTGGTCCTCCGCCGAGACGGACTCCGCGCACGCGTCGATCTCGACGAGCAACTCCGCAAGTCGATGAGGCGCGAGCCGGAGATGCTCTTTGCGCACGTGGCACGCGAGAATCTGAGCCTGCTCGACCTGCTCGACAGCGATTACACGTTCTTGAACGCCCGGCTCGCCAGGCATTACGGAATCAAAGGGATCGACCACGCGGAGATGCGCAAGGTTGCTCTGCCGAAGGATAGCCCGCGCGGCGGAGTGCTGACGCAGTCGTCGTTTCTCATGGTCACCTCGAATCCCACGCGGACGTCGCCGGTCAAGCGTGGCCAGTTCATTCTGGAGAATCTGCTAGGAGCACCCGCGCCGCCGCCGCCGCCTGACATCCCTCCGCTTGAGGCTGCGGTGGCAGACGGTAAAGGCCGCGAGTTGACAACCCGCGAGCTCATGGCGATCCATCGCGCCAAACCGCTATGCGCTTCCTGCCACGCGCGGATGGATCCGCTTGGGTTGGCCTTTGAAAACTTCAATGCTCTTGGCATGTTCCGCCAGACTGAGCAGGAAAAGCCAATCGACGCGTCGGGCAAGCTGATCACTGGCGAGAGCTTTCGAGATGTGAGGGAGCTCAAGCGGATTCTCAAGGAGAAGCACCGCCTCGATTACTATCGTTGCGTGGCGGAGAAGCTGTTTGTCTACGCGCTCGGCAGGGGTCTGGATTACGCCGATGTGGAGACGATTGATCGCGTGGTGGAGCGGCTGGACCGGGATCAGGGCCGGTTCCGGTCGCTTTTGCTTGGGGTTGTCGAATCCGCTCCTTTTCAGAAGATGCGACGAGTCGTGACGCCAGCCGAGGCCAGGGCCAAGGCTGGGCAAACAACCAGGGCGCAAGCCAGGGGGAATTCATGACGACCGAGATCGAGGCGGGAACCAGGGGAGCGACACGCAGGGCGTTCCTGAGAGGCGCGGGGGTGTGTCTTGGTTTGCCGGCCTTTGAATCGCTGCTCGCACGCGGAGTGCTCGGCTCTGAACTGCCCAAGGCGCCCACGCGCATGGCCTTCGTCTATGTGCCGAATGGCGTGCACCAGCACAACTGGTGGCCGAAGGCGACGGGCAAGGATTTCGAGCTTTCACCCACGCTGAAACCGCTTGAGCCGGTCAAGAAATGGGTTCAGGTTCTGGGTGGCCTCGACCAGAAAAACGCCACGGCCGGGCCTGACGGGGCCGGTGATCATGCGCGGGCGAGCGGCAGTTTTCTCACGGGGGTGCGCGTACGCAAGACTGCCGGGGCGGATATTCACGCAGGGATCTCAGTGGACCAGGTCGCGGCCCAGCATCTAGGCTCCCTCACGCGGTTTCCGTCGCTCGAACTGAGCTGCGACTCGGTGCACAAATCGGGCAATTGCGACTCGGGTTACTCCTGCGCGTACCAGTACAACCTGGCCTGGCGCGGGCCGTCGATGCCGCTGGCCCCCGAACCCAATCCGCGTCTTCTCTTCGAACGGCTGTACGGAGCTGGGCCGCACGGTACGCGGGCCTCGAGCCTTGCCGAACGGAGGGAGCTCAATCGCTCGATCCTGGATTTTGTGGCTGAGGATGCTCGCACCGTCGCGCAATCGCTCGGCCAGCGCGATCGAGACAAGCTGGACGAGTACCTCACCGCACTCCGCGACGTCGAGGCCCGCATCAACCGCGCCGAACGCGCCAAGGATGCGCCTGATCCCGATCGCGAAACCCCTTCCGGCATCCCGGCGAGCTTTCAGGATTACATCCAGCTCATGTACGACATGCTGATCCTGGCGTTCCAGACCGACTCGACCCGCATCGCCACCTTCCTGGTCGCCAGTGAGGGGAGCAATCGGGCGTTCCCCGAAATCGGGATTTCCGAAGGTCACCACAACCTGTCCCATCACATGGGCAGGCGCGAGATGATGGACAAGATCGCTGAGATCGACCGGTTCTACCTCCTGCAATTCGGCAAGTTTCTGGAAAAAGCCGCAGCGATCAAGGATGTGGACGGCCACGCGCTGCTTGCGAACACCATGATCGTCTACGGCAGCGGCAATGGCGACGGCAACGCCCACACGCATCATAATCTGCCCGTGATTCTCGCCGGCGCTGGGGGGGGGCTTAGCTCCGGCCGATTCGTCAAACACAAGTCCCAGCCGATGACAAATCTTTATTTGAGCATGCTCGATCGTATGGGCGTGCCCACGGTGCCCCGCCTGGGCGACTCCACGGAGCGGCTCGCGGACGTGTAGGCTCTGCCTCGCGATCCGATGCCAGGGCGCAACACAATGCGGGAACCAGGGTTGCCGCATTGTGTGCCCGTCTGCGCGGAGTTGAAGTCGGCCTGGGTATCGGGCTGCGCAAGAAGCTCCGCGGGGGTCCCCTCACGCGCCAGTTATAGTATATACAGTAAAAGAAATGACCATGTGAAACGGACCGAACCTTTCGTTCTTTTCAAAATTCCCGAAATCTGGACTCCGAATTCCTTGCAAAGATGGCTGTAACTAGTTGTGTGCTATTGGGATAGGATTCGAAAGCGGCTCGACTGCGGGGTTGAATTTCCGGAGTGAGGCGGAGAGGGAAGTTGAAAGCCGGATCGAGCCTTATCATAATCCCTTTACCAAAAGCGACGGGGTGAGTATCGGGGCCGTCTGGAGGGTTACTCTCGCTTCATGTCACAAATCTTTCATCCGAGCGCTAACACGCTCGCCCGCGTCTCGATTCTTGGCATCGGTATCGCGGTACTCGGAGGCGTCGGCGGGGTTTTCGCCTATGTGCGTTCCCCCTATCAGACGCAGGTTCAGGTGATCCGGAACCAGCCGGTGCCGTTTTCGCATGCACACCACGTTCGCGACGTGGGCATCGATTGCCGCTATTGCCACTCAACGGTTGAAACCGCTTCCTCGGCGGGCTTGCCGCCGACGCATACGTGCATGAGCTGTCATTCCCAGATTTGGGGATCCGCGGACATGCTTGCGCCGGTTCGTTCAAGCCTTGCTGAGAACAAGCCGATCGTCTGGACTCGGGTCCATGACCTGCCAGACTTCGTTTACTTCTCGCATAACATTCACGTTCAAAAGGGCGTTGGCTGCGTTTCGTGCCACGGCCGGGTCGACGAGATGCCTCTCGCCTGGAAGGCCGAGCCGATGACCATGGAGTGGTGTCTCGATTGCCATCGCCATCCCGAAAAACACCTGCGTGATCCGCAGGACGTCGTCCGCATGGATCTTGTGCTTTCGTCGCAAGAACAGCAGGCCAAGGGGAAAGAGCTCCTGATGCGGAATCATATTGAACCCGATCGCTTGACCAATTGCTCGGTGTGCCATCGATGATCGAACTCAACGAGACTCACGACGGGTCGAGGCGGGCGTCTTCCATCGAGCTTCCTATTCTCGGTCAGGCGCCGCCGGTCCATGGGCCTCAAGCTAGGCCCAAATTGTGGCGGCATCTGGACGAGTACGCCCGAGGGGGGGTACCCGAGACGGACACGGTCGGCGAGTTTGCCGATCCCTCGATCGAAATCCTGGACGATCAAAGCCGGCGCGACTTTCTCAAGTACATGACCGCATCGCTTGCCCTGGCGGGCGTTGCGGGCTGTGCCTATCAGCCGGCTGAATCGATCGTGCCTTATGTCGAGGCGCCAGAGCTTCTGGCCTCGAACAAGCCGGTCTATTTCGCGTCGTGCCTGCCACAGGCGGGTTACGGTCTGGGTGTGCTCGTGAAGAGCTACCAGGGACGGCCGATCAAGATCGAGGGGAATCCGGATCATCCGGCCAGCCTGGGCGCGACAGACCTGTTCGCGCAGGCTGAGATTCTCAATTTCTACGATCCAGACCGTGCCCAGATGCTCTGGCACAACGGCCGGAGTGAAACCTGGGATCGTTTCCAGGCCCACGTTCTCAGCGAGCGTGTGAGGCTGCTGGAGAAAAAGGGAGAGGGGCTCAGAATCCTCACCCAGACGACGACTTCTCCGAGTTTGATCGCCCAGTTCGAGGCGTTGCTCAAGCAGTTCCCCCAGGCCCGCTGGCACGTGTACGAGCCGGTCTCGCGGGACGCGGTTCGCCAAGGGGCCGAACTCGCATTCGGGAGCGTGCTGGAGCCGCATTATCACATTGAGAAGGCCAATGTGATCGTCTCGCTCGAAGCCGATCTCCTGACCTCGGGTCCAGGCTGGATCAAGAACGCACGTGCTTTTGCAAGCCGCCGCGAAGTGGACGATCCGAAAGCCCAGGCGATGAATCGGCTCTACGTCTTCGAGAGCACGCCGAGCCTTACGGGCGCAAGTGCTGATCACCGCTTCCCGGTGAGCTCTGGGGACGTCGCGCATGTCGCGCTTGAGCTCGCTCGGCTTGTGGGCGTCGACAGTTTGCCGGCGGTTGCACTGCCCGGCCGACTGGCTGGCCTCAAGAAGGCTCTCGAGGCGACCGCCAAGGACCTCAAGTCCCTCCAGGGCGCGGGTCTGGTCGTGGCCGGCGAATCGCAACCAGCCCAGGTTCATGCCCTGGTCCACCGGATCAACCAGGCGCTCGGCGCCATCGGCAAGACGGTCGAATTCCTGCCCAGGGTCGACGCAGGACCATCCTCTCAGTTCGAGTCGCTCGCCGAGCTCGTCAAGGATATGAAGGCCGGTTCGGTTGATACGCTGCTCATGCTCGGCGGCAACCCGGTTTACGATGCCCCCGCGGATCTCAAGTTTGGCGAAGCGCTCGCCTCTGACAAGATCCGCGAGCGGATCCATGTGGGTTTGCACCTTGACGAGACCGCCTGGCAATGCAACTGGTTCATTCCCGTCGCCCATCCGCTTGAAGCATGGGGGGATCTACGGGCGTTCGATGGCACCGTCTCCGTTCAACAGCCTTTGATCACGCCTCTCTATCGCGGCAAGACGTTTCAGGAGGTTGTTGCCAACTTCCTGGGAGATCCTGACCGCACCGCACTCGAACTGGTGCGCGATCACTGGAGAGGAGCCAAGGGTGCGACGAACTTCGACAAAAACTGGGAGAAATGGCTCCGCGACGGCGTGATTGAGGACACGGCCTTCAAGCCGATCTCGCCCCAGCCGGTGCCCAAGGTGTTCACCTGGGAAGGACCGGCGAGCGAAGCCGACGACGCGCTTGAGGTCGTTTTCCGACCTGATCCCACGCTTGGTGATGGCCGCAACGCCAACAACAACTGGCTTCAGGAGCTGCCCAAGCCACTCTCCAAACTCACCTGGGGGAATGCGGCTCTGGTTGCTCCAGCGCTTGCCGGCAAGCTTGGCGTGAAGGATGGCGACGAGATCGAGCTCAAGATCACGGGTGGTTCCGTGTTGCTTCCGGTGCTTGTCGCACCTGGTCAGAACAGCCGCACCATCACGGTTTATCTTGGGCATGGTCGAACGCGGTCCGGCCGGATCGGCAACGGCGTGGGAGTGGACGTTACACCGATTCGCACTCTCGCCAGTGCCTGGATCGCGAAGGTGGCGGCGTCAAAGACAGGCGAGGTCAAGATTCTGGCACGGACCCACGGCCACGCCGAGATGGCTGGACGCGACCTGGTACGCTCGGCCACGTTCGAGGAATTCCGCAAGGACCCCAGCTTTGCCCAGGAGGGTGAAGAAGGCGAAGGCGAGGTGATGTATCCGTCGCCCGAGCCACGCCTGCGCCGTGAGAACGGCGAAGGAAACAAGTGGGGCATGGCAATCAACCTGAATGCCTGTATTGGCTGCGGGGCCTGTATCACGGCCTGTCAGGCGGAGAACAACATTCCAACCGTGGGTCGTGAGCAGGTGCTTGCTTCCCGCGAGTTGCATTGGATCCGCGTCGACCATTATTTCGAGGGGGAGCCGGAAGATCCCAAGATCGCCTTCCAGCCTGTCCCCTGCATGCAGTGCGAAAAGGCGTCCTGCGAGGTCGTTTGTCCAGTTGGCGCTACGTTGCACAGTGCCGAGGGATTGAACGACATGGTCTACAACCGCTGCGTTGGAACGCGCTACTGCTCGAATAATTGTCCCTACAAGGTTCGCCGGTTCAACTTCCTCGCCTACAACGATACGGAATCGACCAGTCTCAAGCTGATGCGGAATCCGGACGTCACCGTTCGTGTCCGCGGCGTGATGGAGAAGTGCACCTATTGCGTCCAACGCATCAACGTGGCGCGCATTGGGGCAGAGATTGAGAATCGACGGGTCGGCGGCGACGAGGTGACCACGGCTTGCCAGGGTGCTTGTCCCACCAAGGCCATCGTCTTCGGCAATATGAATGACCCCGCGGCGTCGGTTTTGAAGTCCAAGGCGAGCCCAAGGAATTACGCCTTGCTCGGCGAGCTTAACACCCGTCCGCGGACCACGTACCTGGCCCGGCTCACCAACCCCAACCCCGAGATCGAGGCGGTCGCGAGCCATGCATAACAGTGAACTGGAACCCATGCCCCCGAACGCCGTGCTGAGGCCGGGTCACACCTTTGCCTCGGTCACGGATAAAATCGGCTCGCTCGTGCTCGTGCGGCCTTACGAACTCAAGTGGTTCATCGGGTTCGGGATCGGCTTTTCTCTCCTCATGACGCTGCTTTTCTCAGCAGCGAGACTCTTCTATTACGGAGTCGGTATCTGGGGCATCGACGTCCCGGTCATGTGGGGCTTTGCCATCGTCAATTTCGTCTGGTGGATCGGTATCGGCCACGCCGGCACGTTGATTTCCGCGATCTTGCTCCTGCTCAAGCAGGAGTGGCGTACGTCGATCAATCGCTTCGCCGAGGCCATGACGCTCTTCGCGGTGGCCTGTGCGGGCATGTTCCCGCTCCTTCACCTTGGCCGGCCGTGGCTCTTCTTCTGGCTCTTGCCGTATCCCAACACCATGGGGCTCTGGCCGCAGTGGCGCAGCCCGCTCATCTGGGACGTCTTCGCGGTTTCTACCTACGCGACGGTGTCGCTTCTCTTCTGGTATGTCGGTCTGATCCCTGATCTGGCCACGCTGCGTGACCGCGCCAGGAACAAGTGGGCCAAGATGGGCTACGGGGTGTTCGCTCTGGGCTGGCGCGGGTCGGCGATGCACTGGCACCGTTATCGCACGGTTTACATGCTTCTCGCGGGCCTCGCCACTCCGCTGGTCGTGTCGGTGCACTCGGTTGTCGCCCTGGACTTCGCCGCGTCACTCATGCCCGGTTGGCATACCACAGTCTTTCCGCCCTATTTCGTCGCCGGTGCGATCTTCTCCGGCTTCGCCATGGTGGCGACTCTGGCAATTCCCTTGAGGGCGTGGTACGGCCTCAAGGACTTCATCACCGACAAGCACCTCGAGAACATGTGCAAGGTGATGCTGGCCACGGGACTGGTGGTTGCCTACGGCTACATGATGGAAGCCTTCATGGCCTGGATGGGCAATAACCCCAACGAAAAGTTCGTACTTCTCGAGAACCGTCCGTTCGGTCCCTACGCCCACACCTGGAGGCTCATGATGCTTTGCAACGTGATCGCTCCTCAGGTGTTCTGGTTCAAGTGGGCGCGGACCAACGTCTACTTCATCTGGTTCATGTCGATTGTGGTCAACATCGGCATGTGGCTCGAGCGTTATGTGATCGTCATCACCTCGCTGCATCGCGACTTCCTGCCCTCGTCGTGGAGCATGTACCACGGCACTGTGTGGGACTACGCAACCTACTACGGAACAATCGGGCTCTTCACCACTCTGCTGTTCCTTTTCATCCGTTTCCTGCCGGTCATTTCGATTGCCGAGATGCGTGAGCTCGTGCACGAAACCGGACACAAGCATGGGCGACCAGAAACGTCGCCGGGGTCGGCGTCATGACACATCACGAGACTGAAGCCGAAACGGTCTACGGGATCATGGCGGAATTCGAGCACGAAGAAGACGTGCTCGAAGCAGCCGAGGCGGCCTATGCCAGGGGCTACCGTGCCATGGACGCGTTTTCGCCGCACCCGGTTGAGGGGCTGGCGGAAGCCATCGGATTTCACAAGAACAGAGTCGCGCTGGTCGTGCTCCTGGGAGGACTGACCGGCGGTCTGTCGGGCTTCTTCATGCAGTGGTATACCGCTGCGGTTGAGTACCCTTTTGATGTCGGAGGCCGTCCCTACTTTAGCTGGCCGGCCTTCATCCCGATCACATTCGAGATGACGGTGCTTTTCGCCGCGATCTCGGGTGTTGTCGGTTTGATTCTCTTGAATGGCCTGCCCCGGCCGTACCATCCGGCCTTCAACGCGGCCAATTTCGCCACGGCTTCAACAGATGGTTTCTTCCTCTGCATTCAGTCGGATGACCCGATGTTTGAAGCCGAGGCAGTGCAGGCGTTTCTCACGGAATTCGAACCCAAGTCGCTCTCGGTGGTCCCCTTATAGAGACCGGCGTCGATCTCGAGATTTACGAATGAATACCGCTTGTGATCATCAGGAATCGGAACGAGTAGACGCCCGATCCGCGCGGCGGTCGCTCGCGGGACGGCTCTGCCTTTCCGCGGTCGTTCTTCTGGCTGCGGGGGGGTGCCGTAGCGAGATGTACGATCAACCGCGTTACGAGAATTACGAGGCCAGCGAGTTCTTTGACAATGGCTCCGCGGCTCGCATGCTCGTTACGGGAACAGTACCGCGCCCCAGGTCAGGCGAGGATCTTCGCGAGACGTACACCTCGGGAAAACTGGGTGACGTTCTGGTCGATGAAATCCCGATCAAGGTCGATCGCGAACTGCTCGCTCGCGGTCAATCGCGCTTTCGGATCTACTGTACTCCGTGCCACGGCGAGCTTGGCGATGGCAAGGGTATGGTCGTCCAGCGCGGCTTTAATCCGCCGCCGTCCTACCACACGGAGCTCGTTCGCTCCAAGCCGGTTGGACATTATTTTGATGTGATCACGCGTGGATTCGGCACCATGTATTCCTACGCCGCACGCATCCCGGTTCGCGATCGCTGGGCCGTAGTCGCGTACATTCGGGCTCTGCAGTTGAGCCAGCATGTACCCGCTAACCTGCTGACGGCCGCCGAGCGTCAGGAACTCGGAGGAGCCCACTGATGAGTAAGCCGGAGTCAATCTCCTTCGATGAAGCGTCTCGCGAGAAACTGGAGACGCTCCAGCGCAACGCCTCGATCGCGGGCGTGGTCGGGCTGGGGGTTCTGCTGGGTGCCTGGGTTGTTGCTCCCAGCACCTTTTACCCTGCCTATTTGATCGGGTTCATGTTCTGGTGGGGCATTGCGCTTGGCTCTTGCGGCCTGGTGCTTCTCCATCATCTGGTGGGCGGCTCCTGGGGCGTCCCACTCAGGCGGCCGCTTGAAGCGGCGGCCATGACCATCCTGCCGCTGGCCTTGCTCTATATTCCGCTGGCCATTGGCATACAAACCCTCTACCCCTGGGCCAAGCACGTTCCCGAAGGAGCGCATGAGCATTTGAGCCCCTGGCTTGATCAGAGTTTTTTCCTCGGTCGGGCTGCGGGTTATTTCGTGTTCTGGTCGCTTTTGGCCCTGGCGGTCAACCTCTGGTCAAGTGAGCAGGACGGCCGTACGGATCACGCCCCCAGCCGTCGCCTGGGCGTGATCGCCGGCCCTGCCGCGGTGTTCCTGTTCACGAGTGCTTCATTTGGAGCGATCGACTGGGTCATGACGCTTGAGCCGCATTGGACCTCGACCATCTTCGGGGCCATGCTCTGTATTGGCGGCTTGCTATCCACATTGGCCGCCATGGCGATCGTCCTCAGGCAACTTTCGGGATGCAACGGCATCAGCCAGAAAATTACGCCCGACCGATTGCACGACCTGGGCAATTTGATGCTCGCCTTCACCATGCTCTGGGCGTATTTCTCCTTCTCTCAGTTCCTGATCATCTGGAGCGGCAATCTCTCGGAGGAAATTCCCTGGTATCTCAGGCGCTCACGCGGAGGTTGGGAGTTCTTCGTCGTCGCTCTCATGTTCTTTCACTTTTTGACCCCGTTCTTCATTCTGCTCAATCGCGAAGGCAAGAGACGTACGCGATACCTGGCCCTGGCGGCGACGTGGATTCTGGTCATGCGAGTGGTTGATCTCACCTGGTTGATCGCCCCTGCGACCAATGATCTGAACAGCCCCCGTTTTGCCTGGGGCACGGTCATTCTGGGAATCCCCGCGGTCGTGGGTGTTGGCGGGATCTGCGTCGCGTTCTTTCTGAGCCGGCTCAAGCGGCAGCCGCTCGTTCCCCTGAATGACGCCAATGTGGTGGCCGCTTTAGAGCGTGCGGGAGGCTGAGGAACATGGCAACCGATTTCATGCCACAGACGGGCCCCTCGATGACCCCCTCGCCGGGGCATCAGCCCAACGAGCTCAGAATTCGGGCGATGGTTATCTTCACCCTCGCCCTGATGGTGACAAGCGGAGCCGTGATGGTGGGGATGGGATACCTCATGAACTACTTCACGGTTGGCGAGCAGAATTTGAAGGCGCTCGCTCCGCCGCGGTTTAAGAACGACGTGGGACCGTTTCCCTCGCCCCGTTTGCAATCAAATCCCGGCGCCGATTTGACCGCATTCAAGGCGGCCCAGCTTGCCGAGCTCAAGCAAATGGGATGGGTCGATCAATCCAAAAACGTCGCGCGCGTCCCCATTGACCGTGCGATGGATCTCTACGCGTCCGGGACTGAAATTCCCTGGCCCGTTCTGAAATCCAAAACATCTGTCGAGATGCGGGCGACCTTGACGACCACCTCGCCGCAACCGGAGAAAAAGTGATGTCACTTCCTCGGGTCAAGGTAGCGGGATTCGTGCTCGCCGTGTGCGGTACGCTTCTGTGTGCCTCGGCTCGCGCTCAGTCGACGGAAGGCGGATCGGTCAAGGACGTCAAATTCGAACAGAAGCTGGGTGATCTGGTGCCTCTCGACCGCGTCTTCCGTGATGATACGGGACGCGAGGTTCCCCTCAAGGAATTCTTCGGGCGGCGGCCCGTGGTCATTGTGCCCGTTTTCTATCGTTGCCCGCTTCTGTGCAACCAGCTTTTGAATGGCTTCACCCGCACACTGAAACCTGTGAAATTGCTTCCGGGCAAGGATTTCGAAGTCGTGATCTTCAGTATCGATCCCGAGGAGAATCCTGATCTCGCCGCGGCCAAGAAGGCAAACTACCTGAAGCAATACGGCCGCCAGGAAACCGCCTCTGGCTGGCATTTCCTCACCAGTTCGCAGGATTCCATCGACGCGTTGACGAAGGCAATCGGGTTCCAGTACACATTCAACCCGCGCACGCATCTGTTCACGCACGCGGCTGGAGTGGTGGTGGCAACGGCGGATGGGAGGATTGCTCGCTACTTTTTCGGCATTGATTTTCCCCCTCGGGAACTTGAGGAGGAAATCGAGCGAGCCGGCGGCGGCAAGATCGGTTCTCCAATTGGCCGGTTGTTGCTGCTTTGCTACGACTACGACGCCGCCACTGGTAAGTACACGCTCTCGATCGTGCGGATCCTGCGGATTTTTGGCTCGGCGACCGCCATCGCCCTCTTTAGCTACCTGGCGGTGATGTTTCGACGTGACTCGCGAGGCGCCGCTTCCAGGGCGACAGCTCTCGCACCGCATCATCATCCATAGGTCCCTGGGTTAAAGATTACTCGCATGTGGAATTTTCCGCTGTTTCCGGATCAGGCATCCTCGCATGCCAGCTCTATCGACGCCCTCTACTTTTTCGAGTGGGCGGTCGCGATCTTCTTCTCGATCGTGATTGGAATCGCCGTGGTGGTCCTGGCGGTCCGCTACCGTAGCGGCTCCAAGGTCGATCGGACCAATCCGCCCACCCATAGCCAGTTCATGGAGGCGATCTGGATCGCGATTCCGTTCGTGATCGGCATGGTGATGTTCGCCTGGGGTGCGATTCTCTTCTATGACATGTACGATCCGCCCGGCGATGCACTCGAAGTTTCCGTCGTGGGCAAGCAGTGGATGTGGTACATCCAGCACGCCCAGGGCCGGGCTGAGATCAACGAGCTACACATTCCTGTTGGTCAGGCCGTGAAGCTCACAATGACCTCGCAAGATGTGATTCACAGCTTTTTCGTTCCCGCCTTCCGCGTGAAGCAGGACGTCCTTCCTGGCCGTTATACGTCCTTGTGGTTTCAGCCTACGAAACCGGGACGTTATCACCTCTTCTGTGCGGAGTATTGCGGGACGAATCACTCGGTGATGGGAGGTTGGGTCGAGGTCATGGAGCCGGCGGCCTATGAACGCTGGCTCACGGAAGGGGGAAGCGGTCCCTCGATGGCGGAGGAAGGCGCGCGGCTGTTTTTACAGCATCACTGTGCCGGCTGCCATCGAGACAGCGTGACGGTGAAGGCGCCTCGCCTTGAAGGCGTCTATGGGCGACCCGTTCCCATTCAGAATGGCAAGGATGTGAGCTTTGTCACGGCTGACGTGGCCTACATTCGGGACTCGATCCTGCGACCGAAGTCTCAGGTCGTCGCGGGATATGAACCGATCATGCCCTCCTTTGAAGGGCAGATCAGCGAGACCGATTTGCTCAAGATCATCGCCTATATCAAGTCCCTGAGCGGGAAGGAGGCGGTCCGATGAGTGCCGTCGCGGTCGAACCCAGAGAGTCCGTTGCGGTTGAAGAGAACTATCTCAGCGATCACACCGTCAAGTCGTGGTTGCTGACGACGGATCACAAGCGGATTGGCATCCTCTATCTGATCTCGGTCACGCTCTTCTTTCTGGTTGGCGGTGCTGCCGCCAGCATGATGCGATTCGAGCTCATGACGCCGAAGGGCGACCTGCTCGGATCGCCGGACGTCTATAACCGCCTGTTCACAACGCACGGCGTTGTGATGATTTTCTTTTTCCTGGTGCCGTCGATCCCGGCGGTTCTGGGAAATTTCCTGATCCCGCTCATGATCGGGGCCCGCGATCTCGCGTTTCCCATTCTTAATCTGATGAGCTGGTATGTTTACATCATCGGTGGGTCGATCGCGATTTACATCTTGATGTTTGGCGGCGTTGACACGGGTTGGACCTTCTATACGCCGTTCAGCACGATGTACTCGAACACGATGGTCGTGCATGCCGCGATCGCCGTCTTCATCACCGGTTTCTCGTCGATCCTTACTGGGCTCAATTTCATCGTGACCATTCACACGATGCGAGCGCCAGGGATGAGCTGGTTCCGCCTCCCTCTGTTTGTTTGGGCGCACTACGCGACCAGCTTGATCATGGTGCTGGGAACGCCTGTGCTCGCGATCGCGGTCGCTCTGATCGCCGTTGAGCGCGGCTTCGGGATCGGTATCTTCAATCCCAATTTGGGGGGTGATCCGGTTCTGTTCCAGCATCTCTTCTGGTTCTATTCGCATCCTGCTGTTTACATCATGATTTTGCCCGGCATGGGAGTGATCAGCGAAATCATTCCGTGTTTTGCCCGGCGACCCATTTTCGGCTACCGCTTCATCGCGGCCTCCAGCCTCGCGATTGCGGTCATCGGGTTCGTGGTCTGGGGGCACCACATGTTCGTCTCCGGCCAGTCGATGTATGCCGGAATGGTGTTCTCAATGCTGAGCTTCCTGGTTGCCGTCCCCTCGGCCATCAAGGTGTTCAACTGGACCTCGACGATGTACAAGGGCTCGATCCGATTCGACACCCCGATGCTTTATGCACTGGGCTTCATCGGCCTGTTCACCATCGGTGGCCTGACAGGCATGATGCTTTCGACCCTCGCGGTCGATATCCACGTGCACGACACCTACTTCGTGGTCGCCCATTTCCACTACATCATGGTGGGTGGGGCAGTCATGGCTTACCTGGGTGGAATTCATTTCTGGTGGCCAAAAATCACCGGCCGAATGTATTCAGAGCTCCTGGGCAAGCTTTCGGCTCTCACGGTTTTCATCGGCTTCAACCTGACTTTCTTCCCCCAGTTTGTGCTGGGTTACCTTGGCATGCCGCGGCGATACTTCGAGTACGCGTCGGAATTCCAGGTGCTCAACGTGATGTCGACGGCGGGTGCATCGATCCTGGCGGCTGGGTATGCCTTGCCGCTCTTCTATCTGCTTCTTTCGCTCCGGCAACCCCCCACCGCTGGTAAGAACCCCTGGGGAGCGACGGGGCTCGAGTGGCAGGTCGACTCACCCCCGACGACGCATAACTTCGATTTCACGCCCAGGATCGATCGGGCGCCTTACGCTTATTCACCAGTCGCGATTGAGGGCTTTGATGGATACAGCGACCATGGCTCACACTAACGTGGCCGAGCACGCGAGCGATGCCTCGCCGCTGCTGCTTCACCAGTTCGATGACGTTCACCAGCAGTCCGAGTCGTCGATTCTCGGCATGTGGCTCTTTCTGGCCACGGAGGTGATGTTCTTCGGCGGTCTGCTCACAGCGTTCGCGGTCTACCGATTGCTGAATCCTCGTGAAATCGCGCTGGCGAGCCAGAACCTCAATGTGCCGCTGGGATGCGTCAACACGATGGTGCTGCTCGTAAGCAGTCTGACAATGGCACTCGCTGTTCGCGCCAGCCAGCTTGGGCGGCGCAAAGACGTTGTGCGAATGCTCCTCCTCACAATGATCTTTGGCACCATGTTCCTTGTGGTCAAGGGCTTCGAGTGGAGGGCGGATTACCATGAGAATCTGATCCCCTGGATCAATTTTGAGGTGCCTCATCACCAGGCCGAAGAAGTTCATGAACTTGGGCTCGTGCCGGCCAAGATGGAGCTCTTCTTCATCATGTACTTCTTTATGACCGGGTTGCATGCATTGCACCTGATCATTGGGATCGTGATGCTCGCGATCATGGCGCATCTGGTACACCGAAACTGGTTCTCCGGCTCCGGTGCGGTCCAGATCGAAGTCGCCGGTCTCTACTGGCACTTCATCGATATTGTCTGGGTCTTCCTTTACCCGCTTCTTTACTTGATTAGTGCACACTAACCATGCATCACGTTGCGTCCATTAAGTCCAACCTGGTCGTCTTCGCGCTTCTCATGGTTTTGCTGCTGGCGACCGTGGGGGCCTCGTACGTCCCGCTGGGCGTCATGCACTTCCCGGTCGCGATGGTGATTGCCACAGTGAAGACGGTGTTGATTGTTCTCTTTTTCATGCATGCGTTGCATAGTCACAGGCTGACGTGGATCATCTGCGTTGCGTCCTTCTTGTGGCTGCTGCTGATGATCGTGTTCACCATCATCGACTTCCTGTCGCGTGGGTGGCTGGATATCCTCGGCAAGTAACGCCCGTGAATTCCCAGGGTTTTCTCTGAACTCTGGTTTAGCCTGGACCAAAAAAAGGGACTGCGACTCCCGGAGTCGCAGTCCCTTTTTGTTGTCGTTGGCACGAGCCGCGTTCGAAAGACCAGTTGAGCGCTGTTCGCTCGGTTTTCCAGATCGCGTTCTAGCCTGGCACGGCGTGGGATCGGGATCAGCGTTTACTCACCGATCCCTTGAGTTGAGGCGACTGCGTTCGGAAATTACGGGACTATTTCTCGAGCTGCATGATCTCGATCTTGCGGAATTCCACAGGGTGGCTTTCGGCTTGAAGTGAGATCGAGCCGCCGTCAATTGCGAGCTTGCCATCCTTGATCATGCTCTTGCCATCCGGATCCTTGGGATCGAGCTGGGCCTGCTCATATTCGAGCACGGATTCGCCGTTCACCTTGTGGATGATTTTGCCATGGCCGTGGACCTCGACCTCGATGGTCACCCACTGATCGCCGTGATAGGTCCCGGCGGAGGAATTAGTACAGTGCTGAGTGATCAACTTGCCTCCCATCACGATGTTCGTGCCTGGAGTGCAAACATTTCCGGTTGAGCGGTCATGCTTGCCGTCGCCACCCAGGAATTGAACCTCGATCGAGACCGGGAAATCCTGATCTTTGCGCATGGATTCAGGACTTTGGCCGTGGATCATAACGCCGCTGTTGCGTGTCGCCCATCCTGGGCCGCCGGGGCATTGATCACCGACGAATCGGTACTCAAGCCGAAGTCGATAGTTCGAGAACGGAGTCTTGTAGAAGAGATGTCCGAACTTGTTGTCGAACCTGGTGTAGCCGTCGTAGGAGACCTTGATTGCGCCGTCTTCGACGCGGAAGGTGTTGGCGTAGTTCTCGCCGAGTGGATAGCCCTTGATCTTGGGCGTCCAGCCGTCGAGATTCTTGCCATTAAAGAGCGATACCCAGTGACCTGGTGCGGGCTCGTCCGCCAGCGCCAGGCCAGGCGCGAGAAGCGCAGTGAGTGTCATGGCGGCGAAACGCGTCGTCATCGGTTGATTCTCCGGAATGAGGGAGAGGGGCTCAGAGCCGCGGTGGTCCGGGCTTGATCGGATCCTGGAAGCTCAAAATGCCCTGGGATTTGAGCCTGCGCTTGTAGACCTTATCACCACAGGTGGCATAGAGGGTATGGAAGTCCTCGCCACCGAAGCACAGGTTGGCAATTTTGCCGTTAGGCGTGGGGATGATACAGTTCACCCGCCCGGCCTGATCGCAGATCTGCACGCCCATGCGTGTGGCGACATAGAGTCTACCCGCGCGGTCGACCTTCATGCCGTCTGCGCCTGCCTCGTCGGCTGTGTCGGGCGTATGCAAGCGATAAAACCGTTGTTTGTGCAGGAGCGTGCCATCGCCTGCAACCTGGTAGCTATAAACCCAGTGGCTGCCATAATCGGCGACGTAGAGAAGCGACTGATCAGGTGATAAGGTGATTCCGTTTGCAAACTTGAGTCCTTGATCGACCACGCGCTTCTGTCCATCGGGGCTGATGAACCAGACCTGGCTGGGCTTGCCTGGACGAGCGGGCTCGGTGACGAACATGCCCCCGTCGTGGCGAATGACGAGATCGTTGCCATGGATTCCGGTGATGTATTCGCTCGGTCCATCTTGATTGCGATAGGCAAGGATTCGATCGGAGGCAGTGGCAACGGCGAAGAGGCGGCCGTCCGGACCAATCGCCTGTCCATTGGCGCGCTGGGTTTCTTCGAGATAGGGCGTGACCTTGCCATCAAGACCGATCTTGTAAGCCTTCGACTTGGGAATGTCGTTGAAGAAGACCTCACCCTTGGCATTTGCGATTGGGCCTTCGGTGAAGCCATACCCTTCGCTGACGAGTTCCCAGCCCTGGCCTGGTTCGAGGATCTCCTTGAGCTGGGCTGAGCCAGGGCCGGTCTTGATCGCGGCGGGCCAGCCTTGCCAGAGCCAGCGAACCGCGACCGGGAAGATGCGGCTCGCGTGTTCACCGCTATGCCCGCCGGTACCCCATTCGTGGTTGACTTCGTAGCCGGCGAAGAGGAGTGCGCGCTCCATCTCCTGATTTGCCATCCACCAGTCGCCGCCGTAGAGATTCAGGTCGTGGTCGCCATCCTGGAGAAAGATACGGAGCGGTTTTGGCTCGGTCTTACGGATCAGAGTGGGGTATTCGTTGCCCCCGCGGAGGCCGACGTAGGTTCCGATCGAACTGAACACGCGGCGAAATGCATCAGGACGTTCCCAGGCGGCTGTGAAAGCACAGATTGCACCCGAGCTTGAGCCGCCGATTCCACGGTCGTTGCCGTCATGCGAGAGCCGGATCGGGCGTCCGTCGCTGGTTTTGAGCGACTCGACCTCGGGCAGGAGTTCATCAAGCAAGAAGCGGACATAAGCGTCGCCCAGGCCGTCGTATTCGAAGCTGCGATTGAATCGATCAAGAGCATTCGGAGCGCTTGCTTTAACCCGCCCTGGCGCGATGAAGACGCCGATCAGGATCGGCAGCTCCTTTCTGTCGATCAACTCGTCGAAGACCTGAGGCG
>DAIDHX010000006.1 GCA_027451885.1 Planctomycetales bacterium | reverse complement strand
CCACCCCCCCCGCCCGGCGGCTCGATTCCGGTGCCGCCCAACGCTGACATTGGCGCGATTGGCGGCTTGCTCCTCACCCCCCCCACGCGGAACCAGCCCACAAGCGCGTTGGGAGTCGTGCCAGGCTTCACGAGCGGCTCGGGGTCGACCAGTGCGATCGACACTGCACTCGAGAGCGGGGACCTGGGCTGGACGTCTGGGTTGTTCGCAGCCAGGCGCCATAACAGGCCCTAGGACCAGGGGCGGCTGTCCTGACCGCGGCCTTGCGAGGCGCGCACCCCACGCGCGCCCTCGTGGGCCGCGGGTCTCACGGCGCCCATCCCAGGCGGTCTGGGATTTCCGATTCGGGCCTGGCAGCCGGGTCTGGATCTCAGTACCCGCGTCGGGGATGATCGCGCGTGTGTTAGAATAAACCATGGCATCGTCGGCGGGACCGCTCGACCCTGCGCTCGGGCGCGAGACGCCGGACCAGGAACTCACAAATGCCGTCATTCGTGCTCACCGACGTCTCGAGCGACGTCTGGCTTGAGTCATTCGCGGTGGACGCCCCCGCGCTTGGGCTCGCCGAATCCATCGCGTGGAAGGTCACCAAGGAGCGACTTCGCGGCGGCCGCCGAGACGGCGTCGACGTGGTCGTGGTTGATAATGGGGTTTTGCGCTTCTCGATTCTGCCGACCCGCGGCATGGGCATCTGGAACGGCTGGCGCGAGGGGGATCGGCTCGGCTGGGATTCGCCGGTCAGCGATGGGCCAATCCATCCCGCGCTTGTGAATCTCACGGCCGACGGCGGCCTGGGCTGGCTCCAGGGTTTTGATGAGCTCCTCGCGCGCTGTGGGCTCGAAAACAATGGGCCGCCGTTCGAAACGAGCGATGGTTCTGGGCGGGGAACATTGCACGGGCGAATCGCCAATATTCCCGCGACGCACGTTGCCGTACACATCGATCCCAGGCCGCCGCACGAGATCGTCGTCGAGGGCAAGGTTGAGGAAACGCGGCTGTTCGGGATGGGTGTGCGGCTCGAGACCCGAATTTCCACACATCCCGGCTCAAACCGGCTGCAAGTTTGCGATGAATTCATCAATCTTGCGGATCATCCCATGGAGTTCCAGATTCTGTATCACTGGAATTTTGGTCCGCCGTTCCTGAACGAAGGGGCGAGATTGCTCACGCCGGCGCTCCAGGTGCTGCCGCGAGACGCGGCGGCCCAGGCTGCGCTCGCGGAGTATGACACCTACCGGGGGCCGACGCCCGGCTTTCGCGAGCAGGTTTTCTATCACGTGCCGCTGGCGAGCGAGCAGGGTGAAAGCCTGGCGATGCTGCGTGATCGCGAGGGCGAGCGGGCGGTGGTGCTGCGGTATCGGCCCGAGGAGTTGCCGGCGTTCACGCTGTGGAAGAACACGGGAGGATTACGGGATGGCTATGTGACGGGTCTGGAACCAGGTTCGAATTATCCCAATGCACGTCCCTTTGAGAAGGCGCGCGGGCGTGTGATCACGCTGCCGCCGGAGGGGCGCAGGAAAGCGGTCATGACGCTCGAGGTTCTGGCCACGAAAGCCGAGATCGAGGCGGTCGAGGCCGAGGTTGGAGCGATCCAGGCGCGTGCGAAGCGCACGATTCATCCGAAGCCGGTGGAGCCGTTCGCAGCCGAGGCGTGATTGGGTCAGGACTCGGAATCGTGCAGCAAGCGCAGGGCGTTGGCAACGACGACGAGGCTCGCGCCCACATCGGAGGCCACGGCCATCCACAAGTTGGCCAGGCCAAGAACCGCGGCAACGAGCACCGCACCCTTGAGAACCAGGGCGATGGCGATGTTCTGGTGGATTCTGCCCAGGACCTTGCGGCCATGGCGAACGAGCCAGGGGAGCCGGCCCAGATCCTCGGCGAGCAGGATGACATCGGCCGACTCAAGCGCTGCCCCGCTGGATGCCCCTCCGATCGCAATGCTGACACGGGCCGCGGCCAGGGCGGGAGCGTCGTTGACGCCGTCGCCGACCATGCCGGTCATGCCATGCTCGGCGTCGATTTCAGACAGAGCCTTGACCTTGTCTTCCGGAGAAAGCCCTGCGCGTTGTTCATGCACGCCAAGCTCGCCGGCCACGGCCGCGGCGGTGCGGGCATTGTCGCCCGTGAGCATGACCGTGCGCAGACCAAGCGCCTGGAGCTCCGCGATCACGCGTGAGGCTTCCGGGCGCACCTGGTCGGCCAGTCGGATGTAGCCCAGCGGCCCCGAGGGCGCCGAGACCGCAACCGCCGAGCCGACCGATTCCTCAGCCTGGCCAAGCTGATCATGAAAGCCAGGCCCACACATGCCGATTTCATCGATATAACGGTGGCTACCCAGATGGTATTCGACGGTTTCCACACGCCCGAGCGCGCCCAAACCGGGCACGGCCCTGTAGTCGTCGGCCACGGGGACGCTGATGCGCAGGTCGCGGGCGTGGCGGGCGATGGCCTTCCCCAGCACGTGGCCGCCGCGATCCCCGAGGGCGGCGGCGATCGAAAGCAGCCTGTCCTTGCCGCCCGACCCATGCGTGGGAACAACCTCCACGACGTCGGGGCGCCCGCTGGTCAGCGTGCCGGTCTTATCAAAGGCCATCACCGTGAGCCGGCCGACGCGTTCGAGGTATTCGCCTCCGCGCACCAGAACACCGCGCCTGGCAGCGGCGGCCAGGCCCGAAACCACGGCCACTGGCGTGGCGATCACCAGCGCGCAGGGGCAGGCGATCACGAGGATGACAAGACCGCGTTCGCCCCACTGGCGGACAAGCGCCCGATCGACCGCTGCGCTGTCTTGCGCCAGTGTGAGCGCCAGGGGAGCGAGTGCGACCAGGATCGCGAGCGCGAGCACGGCCGGTGTATAGAACGCGGCGAAGCGGTCGATCCTGCGTTCCACCACAGCGCGGCCCGAGCGGGCGGATCGCACCTGGTCGATCACGCGTGCGACCACCGACTCACTGACTGGGCCATCCGCGATCATCTCAAGCGTTCCCTCGCCATTGATGGTGCCCGCGTGAATGGGGTCGCCGACGCCGCGGGCGACCGGCACGGATTCCCCCGTCAGTGCCTTTTCGTCGATGCTCGAACGTCCCACCGCGATCACGCCGTCGACGGGAATCGTCTCGCCTGCGCGCACGAGCAGGCGATCTCCCCGCGCGATTGTGGAGGCGGGAACCTCGGCGATCGAGCCGTCTGGATTCAAGCGTTCCGCGCGGGAGGGCGCCACGTCCAGGAGCGCCCGCACCGTGCGCCTGGCGTGCTCGAGAGAGAGCGCCTCGAGCGTTTCCGAGAGGCCGTAGAGAAACGCCACGGTGGCGGCCTCGTTCCAGTCGCCCAGGCAGGCAGCGGCGATCACGGCGAGCGTCATGAGCACGTCGATATTGAGCCGGAGCCCGCGCACCGATCGCAGGGCACGCGGCAACAGGTCCATCCCGCCGATCAGGATCGCCAGTCCATAAGCGGCGAGCGCGGCCCGATGGTCCGCGGGCGCGCCGAGACCAAGCCGGGCGCCGAACCAGTCGAAAATCAAGGCGCAGGCGAGCGCGACGCCGGAGCCCGCCGTAAGAACAATGCGTCCTCTGCGCGCCCACCAGCTCGTCGCCGGCTGGGGCGCGCCCGCGAGCGTGGCGCGCAGGCCGGCATGCGACAGGATGCGCCCGGCCATGCGTTCGGGATCGGTGAGGTCAGCGTCGTAATCCACGGTCAGAACGCCGTGGATCAGATCGAACGAAAGGGTCTCGATGCCTGGATGGCTGGCGAGCGCGGATTCGATCGCCGCGACCTCGTTCGGGCAATCCAGCCCAGCCACACGCAGCGAGCAACGGGATCGGGTCATCCGCGATCTCCATGACCGCCATGATGGATCCTGGCCGCGACGGCGCCCGGGATCGAGCCGCACGCAGGGGGATCAAGCCGCGAAAAAGAACCCATTCCCGGGATTATAGACTGAGGAAGAATCAGGATGCCAGGCGAGGCATGGCGGCGGCTGTCCCTGATCGGCCGCTTCTACTCGGTTTGTGCCAGGGTCCTTGAGGCGGCTCGGGGCCGGCGGGGGCCTGGTTTGGTGTCGTGGCCGAGCAGCGGATCAAGCCGGGATCGAATGGGATCGAAGAGCACGTCGCGTTCATATCCTTGTTTATAGATATCACGATTGGCCAGAAACGCGTAACGGAGCTGCCGCGCGGCGGGTTTGAGCTGGCGGGGATCGGTGCGTGCGGCGAAGGCGTGCGCACGCGCGAGTGTGTAATGAAAGCGCCCGCGTTTAAGCTTGAGCGAGATCGCCAGATCGAGCGCCCGCCGCGCGATCACGCGGCTTTCGTAAGCCCTGTTGGCCCGCAGATAGGCGTCGGACACATGAAGAAACGAGCCCGCAAGGGCGGGGTCCCTGGTCAGATAAGCGAGCAGTCCCGGGTGCTTGAAGACGGCGTCAAGATCCCGGGATGCTTCGTCGAATTGGCTGGCCTCGATCTCGCACAGACTGCGATAGACCCGCGCGGGGAGGTTCGAGGGATCGAGGTAGAGGATCTTGGTGAATTCGCCGAGAGCCAGATCACCACGCCCTGCCCTGCGGACGCGCACGGCGATCTCGCCGCGGAAGTTGATCTCGTCGGGATTGATTTCGACCTGGGCCGCGCGCCGCGGCAAGGGATCTGCGTTCGAGCGCACCAGGAGCGGGTCGAGCGAGCTGGGCAAGAGCGGCACCGAGACCACCGCCGCGGGCCGTTCCGGCAAGGCGCTCGCCCCCGCGGTCAGGAACTCCCGGGGCAAGAGGCCGCTCAGGATCTCGAAGCGCTGGATGTCTTCCTCGAGCCCGTCTGCCACGCCGGCCGAGGCCAGAATAAAGACGCGAGAGCGGTAGAGCTCGGGGTAATCAGGTACAGCCAGGCGCGCGGTTTCGCATTCTCGCAGGGCTTCTTCGTAACGCCCCAGCTCGGCCAGGCAGGATGCCATGCCCAGATGGAGCGCGGCGTTGCTGGGCCAGCGGGCCACGCAGGGCGCGAGATGATCCGCGGCCTGCTGGAAGCCGCCGAGCGCAAAGGATGTGGAGGCCGCGCGATAGTGCCCCCAGAACGACCGCGGATTCCGGACCAGATATTGCCTGTACAAACCGAGGGCGCGCTCGAGCGCGCGCCGGGAGCCGGCTTCCTCGGGCTCGGCTGGCGGAGATCCCTGGCCCTCGAGGTCTCCCTCCATCTTGCGATGGGCGATTTCGGAGACAAACTGGCCGGCATCGAACTCCGCGGCCACGCCCAGGAGATAGAGATCCGCTTCGTTTTGATCATCGGAAGCGGCACGCGCTGGCGGGCGAGGCGAAGGCTCCGCGCCCGCAGCCTTGAGCCGGGCATCCAGCTCGTGGATCAGTTGCTCGTACGCGGTGAGGTAGAGCGGGCTGGAGACGTGATCGAGAATCGACCGCGCGCGTTCCCAGTCGGTGGGCGAATTCGCGCGGTCATGGAGCGAACGGCAATAGCGATAGGTCTGCTCCAGAAGCCAGAGCTCCAGATCGCGGCGGTCGGCCTCGGGAAGCATGCGAATATCATCGCGCTTGCGCCAGTCGTTGGAGCTGAGCAGCTCATAGTCGCGGATGGCCTGGTGCGCGGTCTCGGACGACTTGCGGCCAGCGCCGTAGGGAACGCCGAACCGGGGTTGCGAATCACCCGCGCCTTCGAGGGCGTCGAGCGTGGTCGAGCGCTGAAAGCCGTACGCCCCCGCGCGGAGATCACCGAGATACCATTCCAGCTTGGAGCGGGCCTGAGCCGTCATGGCCTGGAGCGTGAGCGAACGCGCCACGATCACGACCAGGGTCATTCCAATCACAACCGAGGTCGTCGCGGCGTAGAGCGCCCGTTTTTGCCTGCGCATCCAGCGGGGGATTCTGTCGCGGAGCAGCGATTCATGGGCGTAGGCCGGCGGGCGGTCCGCGCGGAAACGATCCAGATCGTCGGCGAGCTCGCGCGCGTATCCATAGCGCTCGAGCGGATCCGGGTCGAGGCAGCGCTCGAGAATCGCCTTGAGCCCGCTCGAAATCGGCCGACCCTGGGACGCCGCAAGCTTGAAGAGCTCACGAGCCGTTGTGGCCTGCGAGCGTTCCTTGCCCGCGGAAGCTGCATCCGGGCTGGAACCTTCGGTTTGCCGCTGCATTCGCGACTCGCGCCGAAGTATCTGCTTGCCCGCCAGCGTTTCCAGCAGCACCATGCCCAGAGAGTACAGATCCGCCCGATGGTGGTCGATCGGTTCCGCCGCCCCCTCGCCCCGCAACCGCGCGAGTCGTTCGGGCGCCATGTAGGCGAGCGTGCCGCCTCGATCACGCGACGCGACCTCCGATCCCGGTTCCGAATCCCAGGACAGGTTAAAGTCCAGGAGCATGGGATTGCCATCGGACGTCAGAATGATGTTCGAGGGCTTGACGTCCCCATGAACCACGCCCTTGCGAAAGGCATGATCGAGCGCCGCGGCAAGACGGGCGATGATCCAGGCAACGGCCTTTTCGTAGCTCAGACCGGCCAGGATCTCGCGCGCGGGCAGCTCGGTGAAGACCGAGGGATACTCGCGGGCGGCCGCCCGATCAAGTTGTTCAAGGAGCTCGCGGCCCGTCGTCGCTCGCCGCGGATCGCCGCCGGCCTCCAGCACCGAAGCCAGCGTGGCGCCTCCCCAGAACGGCATCCGCAACACCATGAACACGCCGTCGTTGACCGGGAACTGGTCCTCAACCTCCACGATATGGGCATGGCGCACCCGCGCCAGCAACCTGGCCTCCTGGGTCTTTCGGGTGGTGATCTTGAGCACAACGAGGCGATTCTCGAGATCCACGTGCTCGGCGAGGAACACGCGTGCGAAGGCTCCGCGACCAAGCTCGCGGATCAGGTGATAGGGACCGATCCAGTCGGATTCTCGAGGCCAGTCCGGCTCTGCCGCGGCTGGGTCGATCATCCCGCGCATGAACGAGGAAGGGCATTCCAGATGGATGGTGAGCAGGTGTCCCAGGTCGGGCTCAAGCCCGGGAAAGCGTGCGACGTACTCCGTGCTGGAGGGTGCGTCGCCACGCGCCTCGCGCAGGCAGAACTCGCGGTAGACGAGCTCGAGCCGCGACTCCAGGTCGTCGGCAGGCAGGCGCTCGAGATACGAGTCGAGGCGAGGACCTTCCCCTTGCTCGAAACGCAGGGTGAAATCGTGCAGCAGGTCCAGGCGCAGCGAGCCGCCGTCGTGGAGCTCGCCCCGACGCCGTGCGCTCAGAGTCGCATCGCTCCTCGACTCGGAGGAACGCCGCGGCTTCTGGGAACTCCCAGAAGCTGGCAACTCGCTCATGACTTGCGCTCCAGACGCAACCAGGCCGCGTCCACAATCCGCCGCAACGACCGTTCCCCAACGCGGGTTCGCGCCTCGATCTCCGCATAGCTCAGACCGTCTCGCTTGAGACGAATGACCTCGGCCTCGATAGGTGTACGATTATGCACTAATTGCTCAAAACACTCGCCGGCCTGAGCCTCCTGACTGGGCGTGGGATCGGGCGCCACGATCTCGCGCGCTTCCACGCGTTCCCCGCGCCGCACGTAGAGCGGCTCCTCACGCGCGATATCGTACTTCTCGGTCAAGGTCAGGCGGCGGTGCTTCTCGAAGATCTTGTTGCGCACCATGCCCG
This sequence comes from Planctomycetales bacterium, assembly GCA_027451885.1. Lineage (GTDB taxonomy): Bacteria > Planctomycetota > Planctomycetia > Isosphaerales > Isosphaeraceae > JAKBAP01. Next base: position 37,732 of record DAIDHX010000006.1, on the reverse strand, counting down.
CCAAATAATGCAAGAGATGCCGCTCGTTCTCAAACCCAATCGATGTGCGGCGGAGCTGCGGCAGCATGCTTTTCCAAACCGCCTGAACAAAATCGGTGGACTCATACTGGTTGCGAATGGCCCTGGGCAGACGAAAACGTACCATCATCAGGACCTCACGCTCGTAGCGCGCAAGGAATTCCCGGACCGCTTCGTCGTCCCCCTCACCCACCCGGACCAGAAGAGTTCTCAGCGCTTCGTCTCGGGCCATGATCACAGCCTTCCGCGGAGATGGTCAATCGCGGTGAACGCCGGATCCTCGGCTATCCCCACCCCACGCACACGTATCCAACCGCTCGCGGTTGCCGGTTCGGAACGGACCCCGGCCCGTCGCCGGCCGGCGACCCAGCCCAGCTCCCTGGAGAATCGTCCCGTCCCCGTTGCCGCCAAAATAATGCATCCATTCGCCGACGATCCACGTTCACTTCCTCATTCAGATCGTCCGGACGCCACCATTAATTAAACCTTCGAACCACGACCCATTCCAGCCTTTCTTCCTGAATCTGGTTGGCTTTTTCAATTTACCGGCTTAGTAAAACGTTTTCTAACGAATCTACCGACGCGTAGCGTGAGCGATTCCATCCTGCCCCCCTGAATCTCCACAAAGCGTTTCTCCACAGATCGTTACGTCACAATCAAGTTCGTCCGAAGGATGCGATTTCGGCTCCTTGCCGGAGGTGTGCGGCGGGGATTTTGAGCCGAGGCGGAAAAAAGTCCGCCGAAAACTGATGCCCTCTGCAACTCCAGAAAAGGAGCGTCATGGAGGCGGCATCCGGGTGCGGCTTGAGGAATGACAGCCGAGCTCGGTTGGACGGTCCAGGTCGGCTAGACGGCCTGATCCGCTGACAAGTTCGAATGAGGGGTTTGGGTGGCGACCGGGACGCGCGAAGGAAGAGCCCGACAAGGATGTGGAAGTCGGGTTTGGCTCAAGTGACCAGGCGCGTGGAGCTGGGGTCTCTGGGCTCGCGGACAAGGATGTGGACTCCCGTGAAAGGACAGCCGCTCGGGCGGACGTTGACGACGGTGTCTGACTCCATTGTTCGGTGGACGTCCCAGGAGAGTCACGATGAACCAGATTTCAACCCGGATGAACGAATCTTCAAGCTCTCTTCATATCTACTTGCGAGAGATTCAGGACGACGCGTTGCTCTCGGCGGCGGAGGAGCGTGAGCTTGCCGGCGCCATTGCCAGGGGAGACAAGGACGCACGCACGCGGATGATCCAGGCGAATCTCCGCCTTGTGGTCAAGATCGCCCGCGATTACACAGGCCGAGGGATGGTGCTTGAAGATCTGGTGGGCGAGGGGAACCTGGGTCTGATCCGGGCCACGGAGGAGTACGACCCTGGCTACGGCACGCGTTTCAGTACCTACGCCAGCCACTGGATCAAGCAGTCGATCCGGCACGCGCTCATCAACACCACGTCGACGATTCGTCTGCCTGCGCACATGGTTGGCCTGCTCACGAAGTGGAGGCGTGCGGAGCGGACGTTGAACCGGGAGCTGGGCCGGGCGCCGATCTTCAGCGAGGTCGCGGAATTCCTGGGCTTGACCGAGGCACAGAAGGTTCTCGTGGAGAAGGCGTGCCAGGCGCGTCAGTTGAAGCTGGAAAGCGGTATGCATGGGGAGTCAACGCATTGGACGCCCGACGAGTCACGGGATCCGGCGGACGGGCCCGAGTCTTCGCTTGAAGCCGAGGATGAGCGCAGGATTCTGGCGCGGCGAATGAACCTGCTCGATCCCCGGGAGCGCACGATTCTGGCGCTCCGTTATGGGCTGGGCGGCGAGCAGCCTTTGACGCTCAAGGAGATCGGCCGCCGTCTGGGCGTGACCCGGGAATGGGTGCGCAAGATCGAGCTGCGTGCGATCCGCAAGCTGGATGCCCGCAACGACGCCCCGGCGGCGGAAGCGCGGCAGACCGCGGCCGAAACGCGGCGGCGTCGAAGCGGCCTCCGGCGCGTGGGGACGGCGCCTGGTCGGCTGCCATCCGATCGCCGCTTTCCGACCCAGCCAGCCGCTCGGCGCCCCGCCGGACAGGGCCCACGCACAACTGCCAGCTTCTAAATCCAGCACTCGAATCCGTCCGACCGCTCGCTCGCCACAGCTTGTGAAGCCACGCTCGTCGTGCTCCAATCGCCAGTCCGCGATTCCTTGCCCTAACGATTTCCCGGGACGAGGACTCGCGGCTGACGGAGCGGGCGCCATGATCCATTCGCCAACTGTGAAGCGCAGGCTCAAAAGGCCGCTCGCCTGGATCCTTGCCGCAAGCATTCTCTCGGTCGCGGGCAACGCGAACTGGTCGCGCCCGCCGCGATTTGATGGGGCGGGGTATGCGGTGCTCGCCAGGGCACTCGCGACCGGCTGGGGCTTCCGCGCGATCGACCACCCCGATCACCCGCTCTACGCTCACTTTCCCCCGGCTTATCCAGCCGCGCTTGCCCTTTGCTGGAAAGCAACCGGGATCTCCGCGGTGAGCGCCCACGTTTTTTCCGCTGGTTGCACGATCATGGCCGTGGTCGCAGCCTGGCTCTGGTTTCGCCGCGCATACGCTCCCTCAACCGCGCTCGCGCTCGCGCTCGCGCTCGCCATCAACTGGCAGTGGGGAAGAATGGGATCGGCGATCCTCTCCGAGCCGCTCTACCTGTTGCTTGCACAGGCGGCGATTCTTGCGCGACAAACAAGGTTCCGGAGCCCCGCCTTGCTCGCCGCCTGCACGCTCACTCGCTACGTGGGCGTCACCCTGGTCGCGGCGACCGTACTCGAACCGGTGCGCAAGCCCCGCGGGGTAACGATCGCACGCACACTCGGGCTCGTGATTCTGATGCTCGCTCCCTGGGCGTTCTACGCGGCATGGGTGGGATACGCGGCGGGATCCACGCGGCCGGCCGCGCCCGCGCAAGCGCTGCTCTCGATGAGCGCTGGGTTGCTCTCGCGGTTGATCTTCTACGTCGACCGGATCCCGGACGCCATCCTCGGACCCTTCGTTGAGGTTGCACAGGGCCGGGGACGTTGGTTCGTTATAGGTTCACATGTTTGCGCAGGCATAGCCACAGTCGTCGTGGTCTACGGGCTGCGCGCAGGCTGGAGGAGGGCCGATGGGCGCATCGCCGGGCTTGTTCTTGCCAGCACCCTGCCGTTGCTTGTGGCCTGGCCGTACACCGAGGCTGGCCGATTCCTGGTCCCGCTTGTTCCGTTTTTGCTCCGGGGCGCGCTTGAAGGCCTGGCCGCGATCGTGCGGCTCGGTTCTCGATCTTGGTCCAAACGCATGCGAATCGCCCAGGCGCGCCAGGTCGCGGCCTGGATCTTGCTCGCGGGCTCGATCCCCTATTCCGCGTACCAGATCGGCAGCGGAAAGACGAGGGTCGTGGCGGAGGAGGATCGGGAATTCGAGCGCGCTTGCACCTGGCTGCGGGAGCAAGCCCACCGCCCAGGACCGGTGATCTCGCGCCATCCGGGCGATGTGTACTGGCGCACGAGGCGGGAAGGGCTGGAGGTTGAAACGGCCGAGCGGCCTGGCAACCGCGACGCCGATCCCCCCGCGATCGATGCCCTCATCGCCCGGTATCACGTGGCGTACATCCTCGTCGATGAGAGTCCCTACCAGTCCGCGCACCGGTCGCCGCTCGAGGAATACGTGTCCGCGCGGGCGGGGCGGCTCAGGCTCGTGTGGCTTGCGGTCAGCAGACGATACCGTTTGCACATTTATGAATTTATTGATTAATTGTCCGCGCAGCCGATCAACCCCTTGCCGAGGGAGAAAGCGGCCCGGGCGCGCCCTGGCGAAAGCCTGCGGGCTAGCCTTCCGCGAGCAGCCAGCGCGAGAGGCGGGATGTGGGCAGATCGGGTCGAACCAGCCGGGTCGGCCGATCGAGATCCTGGAGGACCCCCTCGGCGGCCATGTATCCGCTGCGGACAGCGCCTTCCATGGTGGCCGGCCAGCCGGTGCTGGTCCAATCGCCGGCGAGAAACAGTCCATCGAGGCTGGTCCGTTGCGCGGGTCGAAGGGCATCGACTCCGGGACGCACGGCGAATGTCGCGCCATGTTCGGTCACGACCCAGGAGCGCACAAGCTGCGCATGCCGCGTTTCGGGCCAGATCTGCGCGAGATCGTCGAGCACCCGCGCACGGATCTGGTCCCGGTTCAGATCCAGCAGGTCGTACGAGGCGCTGATGACGATCTGGAGATACTCGCCCGTGGAGCTGGGGCGGCCTGCCAGGCCCCGCCCCTGGATCGCGGTGTGATTGAAGACCCACTGGATCAAGCGCCCGGGCGTGGCGACGAACTCGAAGGGGCAGATGGGGCGATCGAACCAGAGATGAACGCCGGTGATGGGCGAGGCGGCCAGATCGCGCCCGAGCTGCCGCACGCACTCGCCGCTGGATTCGGGCAACAGCTCGCGGACCCGGTCGAAGGGTACCGCCAGGATCACGAAATCGGCTGGCAGATGCTCCCCCTTGCGGAGGCGAACACCGGTGAGCCCGTTTTCATCATCCCATTCCACCTGATCGAGGCCGGTGGTGAGGCGAACATCAACCCCGTGCTCGGCGAGCCAGCGCTCGAGCCGAGCGCCATAAAGCTCGCCCAGGGGCAGGAGCGGGATTTCGGGGGTGTAGCCCTCGCGATTTCGCACAAAGCCGTCGAGGATCACCTTGCGGGCGTGCGCCACGTCCATGCGGTCAAGCCGCTCATTGAGCGCGGAGACCAGAATCGTCCCCCAGAAGAGCTCGATCGCGGGCTCGGTCTGGCCATGGCGAACGAGCCACTGGGCGAAGGTTTCGCCAGGCAGATCGAGAGAATCGCGTGCAAGCGCGACCATTCCACGCGCAATCGCGAGCTTATCCTTGATTGAAAGAAACGGCAGCCGCAGGAAGCTGCCAGCGAGGTGAAACGGCGCGGGCCAGGGCCCCGCGCGAAAGCGTGCGACCCGTCTTTCTCGATCGAGGAAGACGATCTCGGGCGCTCGCTTGAGCCCCTGGCCGATCCCCACGCGGCGGCAGAAGTCGGCGAGATTGGTGCAGCAGCCCATGCTGATATGTTGGCAATTATCGACAAGTTCACCGGTGACGGGATCGACGAACGAGCTGGCGCGGCCGCCGAGGCGTGGTCGGCTTTCGAGCAAGGTGATGTGCAGTCCGCGCCCGACCAGGCGCGCGGCCGCGGCCAGGCCGGCCAGGCCGCCGCCGACAATCACCACGCGAGGCGCGGGGGGCTTGTATGCCGCTGGCGTCACTCCGGCTCAACCTCGCTCGAGCCCGCGCCGGCACGCGGCGGCAATCGATGTCCCAGTTTGTCTCGCTTCGCGTCCAGGTAACGCCGACGCTCCGCCACTTCCGGGGCGACGATCGGCACCTGGTCAACGACCGTCAGCTCAAACCCATAGTAGACGAATGCGTCCGTCTTCTTGGGATTATTGGTGAGCAGCCGAACCCGCGAAAGCCCGAGATCCTTGAGGATCTGGAGCCCGATCCCGTAATCGCGCAGATCCGCGCGATGCCCGAGCGCCAGGTTTGCCGCCACGGTATCAAGACCGCCGTCTTGCAATCCATAGGCGCGAATCTTTTCGATGAGTCCGATCCCGCGGCCTTCCTGCGGCAGATAGATCAGCGCCCCCGCTCCCTCGTTCGAGATCATCTCGAGCGCCATGTGAAGCTGGTCGCCGCAGTCGCAGCGGAGCGAATCCAGCAGGTCGCCCGTGAAGCACGAAGAATGCAGCCGGACCAGGGGCGCGTGGGCGTGTGCAAGATCCCCCATGACGAAGGCCACCGGTTCATTGCCCGGCTCGTGCTGCACGCGGTAACCGATGATGCGGCCCGGACCGTAACGCGTGGGCAGGTCCGACTCCGCCGCGCGAAACACCAGCTTCTCACGCGTGCGGCGATATCGGATCAGGCTCTCGATCGAGACCATCGGCAGGTTGTGCTCCGCGGAGATCGCGCGGAGCCGCTCCCGGCTGGCCACGCCGGTGCCGTCGAGGACCTCGCAAATCACACCCGCCGGCGTCAGGCCCGCCATGCGCGCCAGATCCACGGCCGCTTCGGTATGGCCGGCCCGGCGGAGCACGCCCCCTTCCTTCGCCACCAGGGGGAAAAGATGGCCTGGGCGGATCAGATCATCCGGCCGGGTTGCGGGATCCACAATCGCCCGGATCGTCCGGGCACGCTCCGCGGCACTGATGCCCGTCTTGCACGAAACATGATCGACCGGCACGGTATAAGGCGTCTGGTACGGGGCCGTGTTGTGCTCCACCATCGGCCCAAGATGCAGCCGCGCCGCGGCGTCAGGCAGGATCGGCATGCAAAGCTGGCCCCGCCCGTGCGTGATCATGAACGCCACGGTCTCAGGCGTCACGCGCTCGGCCGCGGCGACGAAATCGCCCTCGTTCTCTCGATCCTCATTATCCACGACGATGATGATTCGCCCCTCGCGGAGCGCATCGAGCGCGGATTCAATCTTCGCGAAATCGTCGTGCATCCGCCCGACCCCACAGCAGAACCAAACGGGCGCCGTTCGACACAAGCAAAGGCAACCTGGAGTATTCTATCCAGCGCACGGGGTTGCGTCTCAAACGACGCGCTTTGTTTCGCCCGCTTTTTGTGAGGAGAACCCAGCAGTGCCCCAAACGGTTGCGATCATCGGCGCCAGTGCGGATCGCGCGAAATACGGCAACAAGGCTGTTCGCGCCTACCGCGACGCAGGCTGGAACGTTTTTCCCATCAACCCCGCCTTATCTGAGGTCGAGGGCCTTCCCTGCTACCCCGGCCTGGACCGGATTCCCTCCCCGTCAATCGACCGGGTCTCGTTCTATGTGCCGCCAGAAATTGGGCTTACGGTTCTCAACCAGCTTGGCGAAAAGGCCATTGGAGAGATCTGGCTAAATCCTGGCGCGGAATCGGATGCGATTCGCGACAAGGCCGCTGAACTCGGCCTCACGGTTGTGGAAGGATGCGCGATCCTGGGTGCCGGCAGAAACCCCGGGCAATACTAGGCGCGGTCGGCCTCATGGGCGTCTTCGCCCGTTTTCTCGACCTGCACCGCGGTTGCCTGCGCGAGCAATTCTGTAACGATCGATCCCCCGCTTTTGTAAAAAGATCCGCGAACCCGCACCGATTTGCTTTTGGGAACTTTCTCTCAAGTTCCTGGCGGTGCTCTCAGCGGCAGATGAACCTTATGCAAGACAGGAACTTCCGTCACAAACGTCGTCTCCGGAAGAGGCGGTCTCATGGATTCGCGATCGATCGGATCTCACGGCATTGCATTTGCTACATGAAAAAGCCGGCTTGGTTCCCCTCAATCCCTCGTAAGTAACCTTCATATCCAAGGTTTGGGTCTCGGCTGAGTGCGACTCCGGGACCTGGATGGAAGTCAGTTCCAGGCGTGGAATCGTCGGAGACGATTCGCGGCGAGCGAACAGGAGGTTCGAGATGCGAGCTTGGAAGCCCCTGATTTTGGCGACCGCGGTGTGGGGCTTCTGGGGCTCTGTGAGCCAGGCTGATCCCATTTACTGGCAGCAGAGTGCGTGGTCGAACTGGTCATCGTGGGTAGCGGGAGGATCGGGATCGTCGCAGCCGGGCGCGTCGACTGGGAGTGGGCCGAGCGGGCAGCCGACTGCTTACGCGGTCACACCAATTCTGCACTGGGGCGAGGCACCTGCCGGGAATGCTGGATCGAGTTCGAATCCTGGATCGCAGTCGCCACCCGTGGTCTCGACCACGGCGGCCAGCAGCCCGAGTGTGACGATCGCTCCCGTTTCCGCGCCGACGCCCGTCTCGCCCTCGCCTCAGCCAACGATCGCGCCCGTGACCCCGGTGACTCCGATCAACTGGCCCACCGCCGCATATTCCGCGAGCGCTCCGAGTATGAGTGCGCCTGCCGTGACCTCGGCGCCTGCCGTGACCTCAGCGCCTGCCGTGACCTCAGCGCCGATCACCATGCCCGCGCCGGTCGTTGTCGCCCCGGCCGCCCCAGCGCCGGTGGTGACGGCCGTCTCCACGCCGGTTCTTCATTTCAACCAGACGGCAAGCTCGATCGCCCCCATCGCCACGCCTAGCCCCGCCGCGAGCGCTCCCATGGTCGCGCCCGCTTCCAGGCCCTTTGACGCCTTCATCAACCTCGGTAATGGTCCCTATCCCCAGGCGAGCCTGATCACAACCGGAGGCGCTCAGCCCTGGTATCAAAGCGCGGGGGTCGCCAACCTCTTCGGCGGCACGCCGACCGCACAGCAACAGCAAAGCTTCGATGCCGCGATCCTGGCACGCGTGCAGCAAACCTTCGCTCAGAGCGGGATCCCAATCAACCTGACCACCGACCCCACCCAGTCAGCGCTTCACACCTTGAGCCTCGTCTCGAACACGCAGAGCTCCTCGCTCCCCTCGGCGATCGGCATGACCCAGGTCGGCGGCAACGGCTTTAGCTTCATCGATCAAAGCGTGAAGTCCGCCCAGTCGGTCGACCAGCTCGAATGGATCGTGGCGCACAATATCTCACACGAGCTGATGCTGGCCTTTGGCGTGCCCGAGAATTACGACCAGACCGGCCAGTATGTCGACGCTCGCATGGCAAACCTGGCGATGATGGAAAACCCCTCGGCCACGTTTAGCTCCGCCGCGGCCCTGGCGATCAACCAGGCGATTCAGTCGCAGCAGGCGACCCTCGGCGGCCTGGGCGCGCAGGTCGTCGGCCCGATGACCACCGTCCCCGAGCCCGCCACCTGGGCAACGTGGATTGTCGCCTCGCTCGCCGGCGTCGTGCTCGTGCGCAAGAGCCGCACCCAGACCGCCTAAACCGAATCACCCCCGACCAGGCTCATCAAAGCCCAATCGAGGGTGCAAGGAACAACATTCTGGCAAGCCGCTCGATCCACTACCCAGGACGAACCCAGGCTCGGAATCGCGTTACGCCTTCTGGGAACGCTTGCGCAGCCAGCGAACCCCGCCCAGGAAGCCAAGCCCCATGATCGACAGAATCGCCGACGAGGGCTCGGGAACCGCCGCGACATCGACCGTGTTGATCAGCACATTGTTGTGCGTCGCGGTCACGTAGAAAACATCGCCCGCGGCGGCAGCCTGGGCCGCCGTAATCGTATACTCGTAGACCGTCGTGCTACCGCTCCCGGTCTTCTGGTAGATAAAGTCGCTCGGCGAAGTCGAGCCGCCGAAGATGGCGAACCCCTCGCCGCTCTGAACGCTCCCGATCGTGAAGGTGACGGATGAGTTCGGGTTGGCAGACAGAACACTCGTCATGTCAAGCTTCACGCTCGTATTGGTGGTGATTTCGTGGTTGCCTGTCGGATCGCTATTGATGCCGAGGCCAGTCTCGCCAGGATCGCCGGCCGTGTACTTCGCGTAGAGACGGGTCGCGCTGCCCAGCGTGAGCGTCTTGGGCGAGGCAGTGTACGTTGAGTTGTAACCGTAGGTTTTGATCGTGTACGTACCCGCCGTGTAATCCTGCTCCGTACCCTTCCTGCCGTTGAAAGTGCTGTTCGCGAACGTGTAAAGAATATCGGCCCGTGCGGGCGCAGCCAGCGCCAGCGTGGCCGACAACGAAATCAGTGCCAGAAAACGCTTCATGAACATTCACTCCAGAGTTTGAACCATCTATTCCAAGTTCAGTGACATGCATGCTTAACTGCACACGGCGATTCTGAACGTTCCGAGGCGGTCCCAGAGAGTGAGGCACGGTCGGACCGCCATCAACCCGTGCGTGCGTCCATTCGCCGCGATCGAGAGAGTAGTCCAATCGTCCCTGTTCGTGGCGTGACGCTTAAAAAAAGCATCCCTCGCGTTCCTCAGGCACAACAAAACACGATCTGAGTTGATTCGGCGGATCGAGGTAGGATTCCTGGGGATGTGGATCGACACCCAGGACCCGCGGATGACCTGGCGCCGGCATGCCCACGCGGAGGCAGGGATCTCGAGGTCCTCGGCCAAAAAAGAGAGACGCCGCGGACACTCGAAGGCGAGCGGCCGCGGCGTCTGGGTGTGGGATCGCCAATCGTGCGGTCAGGCGGCGGCCTTTCGGCGCAGGAGCGCCAGGCCGACTGGACCTGTGAGACCGATCAGCCCGAGAATGATCGACGACGGTTCAGGCACGATCGCATTGGGGTTGAGCGTCACCAACCCCTGGTAAATCGTCGTGTGCTCGTGATGGTCTTGGTGCGTCACGCGGTACGGCGTGAGCCAGTACAGTGTGTCGATCGGTGCGACGTTCGAGGCCAGCTTTTGCATGTCGTTGTTGTAGTCGCTGATCAGGGTGTTGCTATTCTTCCTGGTGTTGAGCACGAAATTGGCTGCGCCGTAGACCTCGGTCCAGATCGCGGCCTGAAGCGCCTGTTGCTGCACGTCGGTGGTTGCACTCGAGGCCAGATTGTCCACCAGCCAGGCGATTGAACCGGGGTTGTTCATCAACTTGCCGTTGTAGTCTCCGGTCGTGGAGACCGTGACGTCGTAGTTGCCGCGCACCTGGATATCGACGGTCGCGGCGATGCAGTAGACGTCTTGTGGGTGGTACGTGGTTCCTCCGATGTTCAACGTGGTGTCGGTGATACTGCCCCCGGACGCATCATAATTGTGCCCGTACAGACTGAAGGCAAAGGCGCCGGGGTACTTGCTGTGGTCGCTAAAGCTCAGGCTATCGGCCCTCGACGCCGGCGCGAGCATGGCCCACGCAGCGCACGCGAGTGCAGACCCACGCAAGAGATTCCAGCCGTGCTTCCAGACGGAGTTCTTCATTGAAAGCGTTCTCCATGTGCACATTCCTTTGATGTTTTGCGTTTTGTCTTTTCCGATTTCCGCGGTCGAAAGCGCGATTCATGCCTCCCGTGAGACACGTGCTTCCCCTCGACCCACGCGGCGACTGGCCGCCATGGAAGTCTAGTTCGACCTAATTATTTAGGGATCAATGTTGCCTTGATTGGGCAAAAGACGTTGCCCAGACTCGACAGGGCGCGGCCTGGCGTTGCGAAAACGCCCTCTCGCGGGACGAATCGAGCCCGGCGTTCGAGTCCCACGAATGCCGCTCTTGAGACGCCGATTCGCCAGCTTTGGTGGAACAACTTGGCGATCGGGGCTGCGCGCGGAGATAATCAGGGCGTGCAGGCATCACCCTGGATGGAGTCCCAGCGACGATGAGCGTTTTTCAGCTCGAAAGCCCGTTCGAGCCCGGCGGCGACCAGCCTCAAGCCATCGAGACGCTGGTTGACGGCCTCAAACGGGGGCAGCGGAATCAAACGCTGATGGGTGTGACCGGCTCGGGCAAGACCTTCACGATGGCCAACGTGATCGCCCGGTATGGCCGCCCGACGCTTGTGATGTCGCATAACAAGACGCTCGCGGCTCAGCTTTACAGTGAATTCCGCGAGTTTTTCCCAAAGAACGCGGTTCGATACTTTGTGAGCTATTACGACTATTATCAGCCTGAGGCCTATATTCCCCAGCGCGACATCTATATCGAGAAGGATGCGGCGATCAATCAGGAGATTGAGCGTCTGCGTCTGGCGTGCACGAGCGCTTTGGTGAGCCGGGACGACGTGGTGGTTGTGGCCAGCGTTTCCTCGATTTACGGCCTGGGGTCGCCGGAGGACTATCGCAAGATGATGGTCCGGCTCAAGATCGGCGATGTGGTCGACCGTGACGAGCTGCTTTTGCGGCTGGTGGACATTCAGTACGACCGCAACGACATTGCGTTCGAGCGGGGCAAGTTCCGGGCGCGTGGGGACGTGGTCGAGGTCTGGGCGGCGTACGAGGAGGTTGCGTACCGCATCGAGCTATTTGGGGACGAGGTGGAGCGTCTGGCGGTGATCGACCCGCTCACGGGGACGGTGCTCTCGCTCCACGACGAGCTCTATGTGTATCCGGCCAAGCATTATGTGCTGCCCGCGGAGCGTGTTCAGGGGGCGGTGGCAGGAATTGGCGAGGAGCTGGAACAGCGGCTCCGCGAGCTCAAGGAGCAGGGCAAGCTTCTGGAAGCCCAGCGTCTGGGCGCACGCACGCGCTACGACATGGAGATGTTGCTTGAGGTTGGGTTCTGCTCCGGGATTGAGAACTATTCCCGGCACCTTTCGGGCCGCGCTCCCGGAGAAACGCCCACGACGTTGCTCGATTTCTTCCCCGATGACAGCCTGATGATCATTGACGAGTCGCACGTGACGATCCCGCAGGTACGGGGCATGTTCGCCGGCGACTTCAGTCGCAAGAGCACGCTGGTGGAGCACGGCTTCCGGCTGCCAAGCGCGCTTGATAACCGGCCGCTCCGGATCGATGAATGGGAGAAGCGGAGCGCGTTTCGGCTTTATGTGTCGGCGACACCGGGGGATTATGAGACCACGATGTCCGGCGGCGAGGTCGTGGAGCAGGTGATCCGGCCGACAGGGCTTGTGGACCCGGTGGTGCGTGTCGAGCCGGCTCGGGGCCAGGTTCCCGCGCTCGTCGGCGAGGTCAAGATTCGCGTGGAACGGGGCGAGCGTGCGCTCGTCACCACGCTCACGAAGCGGCTGGCCGAGGAGCTTTCGCGCTATCTCAAGGAGCAAGGCCTGCGCTGCAAGTGGCTGCATTCAGAGCTCGACGCCTTTGAGCGCGTCACCATCTTGCGCGAGCTCCGCGAAGGCGCGTTCGACGTCCTGGTTGGGGTGAACCTGCTCCGCGAGGGGCTCGACTTGCCCGAAGTTTCGCTTGTCTGCATCATGGACGCCGACAAGGAAGGGTTCCTGCGGAGCGAGACCTCGCTGATCCAGACGATTGGGCGATCCGCGCGGCACGTCAACGCCGAGGTTGTGCTCTACGCGGACAGGACGACTCCCTCGATGAAGCGGGCGATCGACGAGACGGAGCGGCGCAGGCGGCTTCAACTTGAATACAACGAGACGCACGGGATCACGCCGGAGACCATCAAGAAGGCGATTCGGCGCGGGATCGAGGAAGAGATCGAGGCTCGAACGGTTGCTCGCAAGGCGGTCGGCCGGGGTGAGACCGAGGCCCAGGGAGACGAGTATCTCGAGGCGCTCGAGGCCGAAATGCTGGCCGCCGCGGATCAGCTCGATTTCGAACGCGCGGCCGCGCTCCGCGATAAAATCATGGAGTTACGCGCAGAACGCGGCGACGGACCCGCTCGACCGGCGGCCTCACCCCAGGGCAAAAGCGCACGCGCCAAAGCACGCGGACGCAGCAAGAGCCGCCGCGGTTAGTCGGGTTTCCATTCTCGGATCATCCAGCCGAACGGTCGCTCGTTCGGGAATTCATCAGTTTTCTTGGTCGAGTCTCGAGGAGCGGGTATGTGCACGATTCTCACTACGAAAAAGGCATTTTCAACCCCGGGAGGCCATCCCTGGTCGCGAGCGCGAGCGCCGCGCGCGGCAATCGCTTTTGTGCTGTTCCTGGCCGCCGGATGCAACTCAGATCCCTTCGCCGTGCCGCCGCCACCCGACCTTGCCAGTGACAGAGACAACCTCAACCCACCGCTGAGCACGCCCGGGTTGGATGTCGCTTCGCCCGAAGCCCGCACCATTGAGCTCGTTCTCGATCGCCATGAGCCCGATGAATCCGACACGTTCACGACCGCGGCTCGCACGCAGGCCGGGCTCGATCACGCCCGTCTCCGCGTGACCATGCTGCCGCAGACCGATCTGTCCTCAAGGCAGGCGGAGCTGGTCCGTGAAGCCGCAAGCCGCAAACCGCTCGCGATCGTCCTGGAACCTTCAGATCCGGCGGACCCGCGGCTGGCCCAGGCCGTCGCCGATGCCACCCGTGAGATTCCGGTCTTCGTGCTCTATCGCGCGCTCACCGGATTCGAATCGGCCCAGGCCAGGCCCGCGGAGGGGCGCTTGAGTCTTGTCGTTCCCCCCTCCTTCAAGGAATCCGCCGCACGCCTGGTCACCGCCGCCAGCCGCAACGCCAAGAACGCAGGGCTTGATCCGAGCGCAGGCGCGATCCTGGTGATTAACACCGTGAGCGATCCCTTTCTGGAGGATCGGATCGCCGCAATCAAGGCGGCATGCCAGAGCATCGGGATCAAGACCATCTCGGAGGTCCGCTTCGCCATGAAGGCGGAAGAGGGAATGCGGCTGCTCAAGGATAAGCTGAAGAGCGATTCCAGGCCCGCGATCGCGATCGCCCTTGATGAGCCGGCGATGACCGCGAGCCATCAGATTAACAATCAGCTCGTCGAGGAGCGGCCGTTTACGCTCGCCGGTTATTCGTTCGATACCCACCTGGTGCCCAACGTCCGGTCGGGTGATCTGGCGGCGATCGCGGAATTCACGCCGACGCGGCTGATTCGCAAGGCGATTTCGGTGGCAGCGAGCGGCAAGCCGGGGGTGAGCAATCCCGCGAGGATTGAAGGCAATATCGAGGTATTTGAATCGTCGCAAGACGCCGGGCTGCCGAAGATGCAGTCGTTTTACCGTGCCCAGTCCAGGGGGAGCAACGCGCTTCCCAAATCGAAGTGAGCGATCATGGCTGAGCCGATTGTGGAGTGCGGCGCTGGGACGGCGCGAGCGATTGGTTTCGGCGCTGCGGAGGAGCGAGCGTTCGCGGCGCTTTTGCCGATCGCCCTCGAGGAAGATCTGGGCACCACGGGCGACGTGACCTCCGCCGCGCTCCTGAGCGCGCGCGCGCGCTGCCGGGCCGCATTCGTGGCCCGGGCGCGGGGAGTGCTCGCGGGCGTGCCGATCGTTGCACGCCTGATGGACCACTTCGAGCTGCGAACAGGTTGGCGCCCCGTTCTCGCCGACGGCGATCACGTCAATCCAGGCGATGTGATTGCCCGGGTCGAGGGCCAGGCGCGGTCGATTCTCGCCGTTGAACGACTCGCGCTCAATTTCCTGGGCCGACTCTCGGGCGTGGCGACGTTGACGCGGCAATATGTCGAGGCCGCGCGCGCAGCGGGAGGACATGCCCGGATTCTGGACACGCGCAAAACCACCCCCGGCCTGCGCTTGCTTGAGAAATACGCTGTCCGGCAGGGAGGCGGCTGCAACCACCGCATGGGCCTTTACGATGCCGTGCTGATCAAGGACAACCATCTGGCCTGGCTGGCATCTCAAGCGGCGGGCGAGGAGATCCACTCCGCCGCGCTCAAGGCCGCCCGCGCCAGCGCGCCCGCCGGTTCGCTGGTCACAATCGAGGTCGATACCCTCGAGCAACTGGGGCGCGTCTTGCCGCACGCTCCCGACGTGGTTTTGCTCGACAACTTTTCACCGGCCCAGATCCGAGAGGCCGCCGCCGTCCGCGATCGTCTCGCGCCGACGGTGCTGCTCGAAGCCTCGGGCGGCGTCAACCTGCATACCGTCGCGGATTTCGCCGCCGCGGGCGCTGATCGCATCAGTGTCGGAGCCCTCACCCATTCCGCTCCTGCGCTCGATGTCGCTCTGGATTTTGAACTCGGCGGCGCGGAACCCGCCCCGTGATCGCCGAGCGCTTCTTTCCCTCTCAACCGCCGGTGCTCAACATCGGGCTTCTGGATCAGCTCCGCGAAGCTCAGGGCAACTTCGTCAATCTGGCCAGCCTGGGCCGCGCGCCCGATGTCCTTGCGCGCGAACTCCAGGCCCTCGTCCAATTCGGCTTCCAGATCGAGCGCACCGCCAGCTCCGCGGCCTATCGCGGCCACGCCCGGCGGCTTTGCCCCGATCAGATCGAGCACCAGCTTGGAACAAAGCTTGTCGGCCGCAGAGTCGCCGTCTGGGCGCGCGTCCGGAGCACCAACGACCTGGCGATCCGCGCCAGCGGCTCACGCTCCAACGACGGCCTCGTGATCCTGGCCGAGGAACAGACCGAGGGGCGCGGCCGGCGGGGACGAGCCTGGCTTGCGCCCCCCTGCTCCTCGATCCTGATGTCCGTGTTGCTCTTTCCGCCGAGGTTCCCAGAAGCCGCCGTGGCCGCACAGGAAAGCCTGGGCTGGCTCACCGCGCTCGCCGCTGTCGCCACCGCCGAGGTGGTTGCTCAGATCTCGCCCTGTGCGCCAACCATCAAATGGCCGAATGACGTGCGCGTCGCCGGCCGCAAAATCGCCGGCGTGCTCGTTGAGCGCGGAACCGCGGGGAGCTGCGTGCTGGGCATCGGCCTCAACGTCAACTCTGGACTCGACTCCGCCCCCCCGGAGCTCCGCGCCCGCGCGACCTCGCTGGCCCTCGAGCTCGGCAACGAGCTTGATCGCTCGCAAGTCGCCCAGGCCTTGATCCAGCGAATCGACGCCTGGTACCTCAACTGTCTCAACCGCGGTCCTGGCGAGCTCAGCGCGGCCTGGAACGCGCGGCTCGAGCATCGAGGCGCGGCTGTGGACATCCTCACACCGGAGGGGCTCGAACGCGGCCGGCTCATCGACCTGGATCTGAGCGCAGGCGCCACGATTCGGCCACTCCACGACAATGCTCAGCCTGTCACCGATCGAACGATCCCCGCCACGCGGATTCTCGACCTCCGGCAGACCGATCCGGAGACGATGCCTGCAATCACCGGAACTCAGCACGGCGGGCGGAAAGACGTGGCGTCACCGCCGCGCGAGTGCTAAACTTCACCCTGGTACGAGACACGCCGCGGTCTTCGGTTACACACGCCGCAGGATTCCTCGGATCGTTCAAAACGTAGACAAACTCGCATCGTCTCGCCGACTTTGGGCGTCACTTGCGGGCAAGCGACTCGAATCATGTATTGCGGGTTGCGACTCGGAATCTTGAGTCGGTGCACCGTGAAGGGTCGACTCCGGTTTGCACGGTCCGCGCTCTGGAACGCGCCAACCGGTGTTTCGCGGTCAGTTCGTCTCCTTCGCGCAGCGTCTTGCGGGTTGCTGGTGAGTCTCGTCCTGGCTGGGCCAGGAGCGGCGGGACCCCGGGAGCCCAACGGGTCGCGAGCAGGCTCGGAGGGTAAGATCATGGGTGCTTTGAACAGCGGGATGCTGCTGGTCGACTACTACAGGATGTTTCTCGCCGACCGCGATCTCGAAGCGTTTCGCGGCCGCTTGCAGGCGCGTTACAACGCAGGCACCCTCGAACGAATCCTGAGCGACTCGCCCGATCCCGCCGCACGCAGGGCCGCAGTGCTTGGCCTTGGTCTCGAGGGGCGATTTGAAACCGCGAACTCCATGCTCGGCAAGGCGCTCCGCGACCAGGACCCCACCGTCCGCGAAATGGCCGAAGAAGCGCTCTGGGCCGTCTGGTTCCGCGCGGATACTCCCGAGCACAACGCCACGCTCGAAGGGGTCAGAGAAATGATCGGCGCTGGGCGGCTCGATGATGCGATCGGCCTGGCAACCAGGTTGATCGCTCAGGCGCCCGATTTCGCGGAGGCATACAACCAGCGCGCCATCGCCTACTACCTTCAAGGCCGGCTCGCCGAAAGCGCTCGCGACTGCCGTGAGACCGTCAAGCGCAACCCGGTGCACTTTGGCGCACTCTCGGGCCTGGCCCGCTGCCAGCTCGGGCTGAATCGCCCACGCGAGGCCCTCGACACCCTGCGCCTGGCCGTCAAGCTCCAGCCCTATTCCGAGACCCTGCGCGAATCCGTCAAGGCGCTCGAAGCAGACATCGAGCCTTAAATACACGAGCGGATCTTCAAGTCTGCCGGTCTCAAACCCTCTGCGCGGGGATTTCCTGGTTGACCTTGCCGCGCATCGAGCGGAAGAGATAGCAAAAATACCCCACGGCAAGCAGGATGCCCGGGATCCACCACGCCAGCGCAAGCCTGAGTCCGTGCGCGCTTGCCGCCGTGCCCGCCGCCGTGAGCCCGTACGCTGGGTCGAGCGTCGATCGCAGCCAGTAGGGGTAGTTTCCCGCCATCGTCGCGCCCAGGACCCCCAGCATGAACCCGCAGGACGACAAAAACGCCGCCAGCTCACGCCCCTGCCTCATGAACTGGACCACTCCCACAAGCCCCGCAACCATCACCGCCACGAGCAACCAGGACCACGGCCGGGCGATCAGATTCGCGAAAATCTCCCACTGAACCCAGGATGTGGCGGCCGTCGCGGCAAGCCACAAAGGGACGACGACACGCCAGAGAACTCCCGCAAGCCGCCAGGCCCGATCGTGGACAGGACCCGCTGTCTTCCACGCCAGATAGAGTGCGCCATGCGCGGCTAGCAAGATGAGCGCAAACAGTCCCACCAGCACCGTGTACCAGTCAAGCACGCCGCATCGGCCGCTCGCCAGAAAATTGGTGAACAAGGGCGCAACGAACTCTCCATTCGCGTCGACCGGCACGCCCCGGGCCACATTGCCGATCGCCGCGCCCAGCACAATCGCAAGCAACGCCGAGGCAAGCGAAAACACACTGTCCCAGAGCTCACGCCCAATCGGGTTATCCGCATGCAGGCGAAACTCAATCGAGATCCCACGCAGAATCAGCAGCCAGAGCACCATCATGAGCGGCATGTAAAACCCGCTAAACGCCGCCGAATACGCCCGCGGAAATGCCATGAACAGCACGCCGCCAGCCGCAATGAGCCAGACCTCGTTGCCGTCCCACACCGGACCAATCGCCGCGAGCACAACCTTGCGCTCCTCATCCGTGCGCGCGACAACACGGTGCAGCACCCCTGCGCCAAAATCAAAACCGTCCAGAATCGCGTACGCAGCCAGCATCAGCGACGCGATCGCAAACCAAAGTGCTTCCATCGATGAATCCTAATGCGATCCAGACGGCTCGGGACCGGCGACGATCTGTCGTCTCAAGTGATCAACGAATAAAAATGAAAGCAAAATATAGAGACCGGAGAACCCGAGGATCGAGAAGACGACGTTGCCCGGGTGCACGCTGCTGGAGCCGCCTGCCTCGGTTCGCAGGAGCCCGTAAACGATCCAGGGCTGGCGGCCAAGCTCCGCCGTCCACCAGCCGGCGGTCGTGGCGATGTACGGAAAAGGAAACGCGAGCAGCAAGATCCAGAGCATCCAGCGCGTGCGCTCGAGCCTGCCCTTCCAGAGCAAGAAGCCGCCCACCGCCGCCGTGAGCATGAAAAGCGTGCCCAGGCCGGCCATGATGTGATACGCGTAGTACAAAAGTTCGATGTTCCCGGGGCGATCGGCTTCGGGAAAATCATCGATCCCCTGCACCACGCTCCCAAACGTGCCATAGGCCAGAAAGCTGAGCATGCCGGGGAGAACGATCGGGTTTTCCAGCTTCCGCGCCGCGACGTCGGGCTGGCCGATGATCGCAAGCTCGGCAAACGGCCCACCCTGAAACACCCCTTCCATCGCGGCCAGGGTCGCGGGTTGATGCCGCGCGACCATTTTGCCGTGCTCGTCCCCGGTGGGAAACACCAGCAAAACGCTGGAGACCGCCGCCGTGATCATCCCAAGCCGCAAATTCACGCGCGCATGCCGGGCATGCTTGCCCATGAGCGACCAGTACGCCCCCACCGCGGCCACCACGAACCCCGCGGTGAGCACCGAGGCCGCCATGTTGTGAGCATATTGCCAAAGCGCCCAGGGATTCAGAACAAACGCGGCGAAATCCGCCAGATGAAGCCGGCCATCCTCCCCCAGCGTGTATCCCACCGGATGCTGCATAAATGCATTGGTTGCAATAATGAAGTAGCCCGAAATCCAGGAGCCCAGGAACAGCGCAAACGCAGCCGCGAAATGCCCACGCGCGCTTAGCTTCCTCTCTCCATAGAGAAAAAGACCGAGAAACGCGGATTCAAGAAAGAACGCAAAGACCCCCTCCATGGCAAGCGTCTGGCCGATCACATCCCCCGCATAGTCGGAAAACCGCGACCAGTTGGTGCCAAACTGGAACTCCAGCGGAATGCCAGTCACAACCCCCATGGCGAAATTGAGCCCAAAGATGCGCGCCCAGAATCGCGCGGACTCGTTGTAAAGCGCGTCCCGGTTCTTGAGCGAAAGCCCCTTCATCACCACGATGAGCAGGGCGAGACCCATGGTGAGCTGCGGGAACAAATAATGATATGTTACTGTAATTATGAACTGAATTCGATGCCAGAAAACCTGATCCATGGTGATTGAACCTGATCGAATGGGTTCGAGGCTGGGTCAATCGTCGTGGGGCCGGGGCGTTGCATCGGCGCCTCGGATTCTGCTTGGCAGCGGCCGCCTGAGCGACGGCGAATGCGGGCCTGCGAAGGCGGAGGCCACGTCTGGCAGCGCGGGCAGGTAAAGGTGCATGAGGCTGCCCACCGCGTGATGGTGAAAGAACCAATCGCCCTCGGCCGAGAGGGTGCCGTGGCAGGCGGGGCAATCAAGACCGCTTGTGCTGGGCGAGATCCGCCAGCGGCCGCTGCGATAGCCGCGCACCGTTGTGCCCTTGTCGCCGAGCCAGCAGTCGTGGAGCAGGCTGCGAACAACGGGGACGGGAGGCTCGGGAAGATCCTCGAGCTCGGCGTGAAACGGCAGAATCCCCGCACAGGGGTAGGTGCGTCCGCGCACGCCGACCGTACGAGCCAGGTAAGCCGCGCCGCCGCCTTCGGCATAGATCCGCCGGCCGCGACACACATGCACGCGCAGCGCGCCGATCATGCTCAGGTTCGAGGAAAGCGCTGCGATCTCCTGATCCGGGCAGCCGCAACCGATCAGGACGAGATCCACATCGCCCGGCAAGGACTCATCGCGCAAGGGAGAAAACTCGACAAGCTGCGCTCCCAGCTCCTCGAGTGCGTCCAGGGTATCGGGGAAGTAGCGGCCAAAGATCTCGTCCCTGGCGAACGCCACCCGAATTCGACCCTGACGGCCGCAACCCGCGGCAAGCGCGGGGGGGGCCGGAAGCTCAAGTGGAGGACGGCTGGCCGCCAGAGCCTCGATCGCAGCCAGATCCGCGTGTTTCAGGAAGCTCTTCGCCAGACGATCGAGCCATCCTTCGGGAAAGAGCTGCTCATGACGCAGATCCTGCAGCGCCTCGCGCGCATCGGGAAGCGATTCCACAGCCCCGATGACCGGAACCCCCGTCGCCAGTCGAACCAGCCGCTTGAGAGCCACCGCCTGCTCGTCCCCCTCAACCTCGTCGAGCAGGATCGCCTCAACCCCTTCGGGCAAACGCGGCAGATGGAACGATTCCGCCTTGCGGCCCCGGCAAGAGACAATCGCCACCAGCGGCAGGTCGAGGAAATCCGCAATCGGTTCCAGGTCGCCCGGGCGATCGCAGTGCAGCGAGGTCGTCACTGTGGGAGATTCGAGCGATCCCTCGACAATCGCCAGATCGCAGCTCGCGGCCGCCCGGGCAAAGATCCCCCGGCAAAACCGCTCCGTCATCAGCCACGCATCCAGATGACGGCCCGGCAGGCCCGTCGCCTGACCCACAACCTCAGCCGCAAGCGGGCACGCCCGCGACCGAAAATGCTGCACTCGCCGCCCCGCAGCCGTCAAACCGGCAAGCAGCGCAAGGCTGGCAAGCGATGGTTCCGGGCCAGATGCCGGCGACGCCAGGCCGAGTCGCGGGAGCATTCTCATCCTCGCACCCCGCTCGAACAAATCGTGTCCGCCATCTCGCCTGGACTCCGATTCTCTCGACTCGACGAACCCCGTGAACCCGCCGCTCGGAACACCCGAGCTCGAACCACACTGGCATTATGAACACGATCCGAAATTACTGACGCACTTCAAGGAGGGTGCGAGAGGCCGGAGTTCCAGGACGCGGACAGAAAATTCTGCGATCGCCAAACCCGCGACACGTAAGTCGCGATGACTGAAGCGTCAGAATCTCGAACCAAAACGATCTTGACTCGACGCATTCATCATAGAGCCAAACGGAGCATGGTCAAGCCCCTCACTCCTGCCCAGGCCAGCTCTTCGCCAGTCCCGTTTTCGATCTATAACCATTTGCCCTTCATGATGTTCCAACAATTCCCGATGAGCACTCCGGCAGTCGCCCCGAGGGTTCTGGCGATTCAGAACGATGAATCCGCCTTGTACCAAAATGGTTAGGAATGCATGTGGGAATCTCGGCTTGCCGGGGTTGGACGCGGGGGCTACCTTACGACCCCGAGCCTGGAAGAAGCTCAGCACGTCCTGGAGGGATCACGCCATGCTTGCCACGGAAGGCACAGGCAACCGGCTCTCACGCGTGAGCGTGTTGCATGTGTGCGTTGTGTGTTCGGCGGCGGTTGTTTTCGGCGACTTGCCTGTCTTTGCACAGCAACCTGTCTTTGCGCAGCAACCCAAAGCCGCAGCTCGAATCGCGCCTGGCGTCAGGAGCGCGAATTCGCCTTCGTCTCCCGAGGAAACAGCGCCCGCGGTTGACATGGGAATCGAGCCGCAGGCAGCGCGAGATGAAGCCCGGGCCTTGCTGGGAGGGCTCGAGAAGGCATCCTCGCCGGTATCGACGAGGGGCGAGTCTGCAACCGCGGCGGTTTCAGCGCGGGAAAAGGGGCGAGACGCGGCGTTCGCCAAGGCGCTTGGCGATCTGCTCAAGGAGCGACTGAGACTGCTCGATCTTGTGGACCAGGCACAGAAGGATCTCACTACGCAGCGAAATCCCGCAACAACGCCCGCGGCCGAGCGCGCGGCAGTGAAGGCGGAGCTCGGCGAGATCAATCGCCGGCTCGAGCTTGCGAAGACCGATCCCGATGGACTTTTGCCGCCGCGCTTTCGCGACGCATCGCGAGACGAGTCATCCTCCAGCACTCTGGAAATGAAGGAGATGATGGACGCGATCCAGGCGGAGATCAAGGACATCCACAATCGGCTCGATGGCGAGGCCGGGGATCAGTCCAAGCTGGATACGCGCAGGGAGGCAAGACAGCGCGAGCGAGACAAGATCTATCAGCGATGTGTTGCGCTTGATGCCAAGCGCAAGGAGCTCAAGGATGCACAGGCGTCGTCCCCCAGCAAGCTGGAACAGCGGCTCGCGATGGAGCGGTTCAAGAACGCGGAATGGGAAGCGCGGTTGGAGCGGATTCGGCTCGCCGCGCTCGAGGCCGAGATTGCGAACGAGAACAAGCGCGTCGATATCCGCGACTGGGAGATCGCGCGGGATCAGGCAAAGCTCAAGCTCTCCCAGCTCACACTGGATCAAGCGCGCAAGCGATACCGCTTTGCGGCGGAGGATCGTCGCCGCGCGCTCGAGCGTGCCGCGCAAGATCAGGACGCGGTGGCTCGGCGCTCAAGCGATCCGATCGCACGCTTCCGCGCCAGACGCACCGCGGAGCTCCTGGCGCTCGAAGCGGTGGTGGTACGCCATGAGCAGTCGCTTGCAACTTCGCCCTCCCCTTCTCTGCATGAACAGCGCGACCTGGCCGATCGGGCCGAGGCCGATTTCGCTCACATCCGCGAGCTCCTCGACGACGGCCGCGTGAGCCGCCTCGACGCCATCCGCCTCAACAACGACTTCCGCCGGATCGGACCCGAGCGCGACCGCATCGTGAAAAACGAGCTCGCAACCGCCGAGATGCACGTCCAGTATTACGAGGATCTGCTCTCAACCGTCGAACTCGAGCTCCTGCAAGATTCGCTCCACGACCAGTTCGAGCTCGATTTCGCCCGCGAACATCCCCCCTCGGCCCGGCGTTCCGAGGGTGAGGCCGTTTGGGCCGAGCTCGAAGAAAAGCATCGAGCCCTGCTCCTGCGCGAACGCCAGGTTCTCGAGAAACTCTCCGACCGCGCCAACCAAACTCTGGCCCAGGTCTCACGCAGACTGCGGGTTCTCGAGGACGAGGACGGCTTTATCCGCACCCACATCTTCTGGGTGCGCGACCAGGAGCCGATCGGCGTCTGGGTGACGGCCAGGCTAGCGCGCGACGCCGAGCGCGTTGCGGCAGGCATTCTGGGAGTCGCGGCCGAGGCCGTGAACCCCAAGCTTTGGGGAAGGCCGTCCGGAGAATTCGTGGTCGCCGCGCTCGCGCTTGGCATGCTGCCGCTCGGACTCCTGCGCCTGCGCAAACTTCTCGTGCTCGCCATCGCACGTTCCGAGCAAGCGATCGTGGTGCAGTACTTCCCCCACGGCGAACCCAGTGAACCTGGACAGCAAACCGGCGTGTGAACAACGCACCGGTTGTTCAAATCATGAGACGCGGGATGTCCGCGATCCCAGAAGCGAGGAGGGCGGTTCGAGCATGCGAGCTGCGAAGTCGGCTTTTCTTGGAATTCTGGCGGCGATGATCTGGCCGCTCTATCTGGTGCTGGCGGCCTTTGTTTTCCGCTCAGGTCCCTGGCCCAGAAGTTGCGGTGCGCTCGGCTCCGCGGTTTGCTGGGTGCTCGCGATCGCGCTATTTGCAAGCGAGACCATTCGGCTCGTAACGCGGCCTTCTGGGCTGCTCGTAAGCCAGTTCGACCTGCCGCTGCGCGTGGCGCGGCAGTTCGGCCGGGCGGGCCGGTTTCTCGTCGCCGCCGCGGCTTTGTTCGTTGCGCCTGTGTATCTGATCGATCACGGGTTGCTTGCGCCTGAGGAACGCGCAGTGTCCGCGCCAACTTTTGGCCGAATGTTAATTTTGACATATGAGCTTCTTGTATGGTGTGCATGCGTTCGACTCCTGCGCCCGAACTCCGCGCTGATTGAATGGCTCAGCTCGACAGCGGCGGCGCCCGGGGTCGAGCGCAATTCCACCCTGGCGCGCGGTCTTGCCTGGCTGGGGCGCAAGCGCAGGCTGGTCGCGAGCGTGGTGCTTGTGGGAATTGCATTCGTGGCCGTGCTCGAAATCCGGGGATACAGCTTCACCGCGCGGCGCCTGGCGATTGGCGGCTTTCAAACCACCGCCGTACTCGCGCTCGCCGTGGGCTTGCACCACGCCCTCAAACGCACAATCGATGAACACGCCTGGCGCTGGACCAGCCCAAGCCGATCGTGGGCCAAGGCGCTTACAACCGCGGTCGCATTCGGAGGCGCGACACGCACGCGAGGCGCCTGGTCAAGCCAGGAAGTTCTCGTCACCCCCACCGACTCGAGCACCGAAGAGGATGACGCGCTCGATGATCTCGCGCTCGGCCTGCACCGGCTGGCGGCCGGCGTGACAGGCGTCTTCGCTCTCCTGGCCGTGGCGTGGGTCTGGGATCTCAACGCTGCGCTCGCGCGCTTCCTGCTCGATCAGCCGCTCTGGTGGATCGACGAGCAAACCCCCGTCACTCTCGGCAACGTGTGTCACGCTGTCATTGTACTTCTCCTGGGCGCCACCGCCTGGCGTTACATGAACACGTTCTTCTCAGTAACTCTGTTTCGGCGCATGCCCGACGATCCGGGCGTCCGTTTCGCAATCGTCACCCTGTGCCGTTATCTCGCGATCGGGCTCGCCCTCATCATCGCCCTGGGCGCCATCCACCTCGACATGGCCAAAATCGGCGTCGTTCTCGCCGCCCTCGGCGTCGGACTTGGATTCGGCCTCCAGGAGGTTGTTTCCAATTTCGTCTGCGGCATTATTCTCTTGCTCGAGCGCCCCATTCGGATTGGCGACGTGGTCACCGTCGGCGGCACCTCAGGCAAGGTCGACCGCATCAACATTCGCGCCACCACCATCATTAACGCCGACAACCAGTGCATGATCGTCCCCAATCGCGAATTCATCACAGGAAACCTGGTGAACTGGACCCACAAGGACAAGATCGTCCGCGTGTTGCTCAAGGTCGGCGTCGCCTACGGCAACGACCCGGATCGCATCGTCGAGCTGCTCCTCGAGATCGCCCAGGCCGATGTCGATGTGCTCTCAAATCCCGCGCCGGGCGCCCATCTCGACGAATTCGGCGACTTCGCCCTGGTTTTCTCACTCTCGGTTTACGTCGCCGAGCCAGGACTCTCGAGCAAGACCAAGCATCGCCTGTACAAGGCCGTTCAGGATCGTTTCTCACGCGAGGAGATCGTCCTGCCCTATCCAACCCACGAGCTCCATGTGAGTCGAGTACCCCAGGACCTGACCCAGGCGCTGACGACTCCCTCCCGCCAAACCCAGGCCCAGCGCGTCGATCCGCCCGCCAATCAGCCCCCAGGCCCGCACGTGCTGATCGCCACAACAACACATCTCGGCTCAATCGAACGCCCCGGCGGAAATTGATGTGATTGTGCCATCGCCGTGTCATCGGTCGCTTGAAGATGTTTGACAAATCTTAACTGCATCAGTAACGTTTCGCACTGGACGGTCAGGATTGATTGTCCTACCTTTCTCGCTGCACGGTCGCTCAATCACGATTCCTCCAACGGATGGGAGGTTCGGTCATGCGTCGGCAGCACGGGAATGAATTCCGGGTTCTGATCGTACTCGGTGCATCCCTCTTTCAAGGGATTATTCCCGATGCGCACAGCCTCTCATCGCTCGATGGGGTGAGCGTTCTTTTTCCAGCAGGTCCGCAGCGGGAATCGACGCGTAATTCTGGCCAGTCGCCCACGGAGTCGTGCGAGCCGCCCATCAGCCAGGTCCGTCTCACGGACAGACTTGCCCAGCTTGATTACAGGCGCACCACGGAATCCAGCGAGTTACTCCCCGTGGTAATCCAGGGCGTCTGGTGCTCGAGCAATTTGCCGCCTCCAGGCACGTCTATCGCCTTCTTGAAGACTCCTTCCAGCACATGTTGCTGGAGATGTTAGAGCTTTCCTGGATCGTCTCACCGGGGACGATCTCTCCCTCGGTCCCGATCCGCGCTGGAATTGCAAGCGATCCTTGCTGGCTCGCTGCCAAATGAAATGAACTCGTGCCGAGTCATTCCTCCAGCGGATCGAGCTTCTCACATCTTCAGTCCGAGGAGGGTTATGATGAACTTTTCCATTCTTGTCTATGCATATCTTTCGCCAGAGACATTGCTACCGGCGACATCGATTCTGGCGACGATCATGGGCGTTGTGATGATGTTGGGATCGCGTTCGGCGCGTGTGGTTCGACGCTTGCTGCGGGGGGTCGTGCGGCGGCGGATCAGGCGCCTGGTGCCAAGGCCGCATTACGCTGGGAATCAGGCCAGAACGACCAGCTCGTGTTCCATTGCGCCCGCGCACGAGGGCGCGGACGTCCAGCGGTCCTGAGTCAGGGGGCGGTCAATGTCCATGGTCGTGAATCGCAAGGGACACGCCTTGCCCCTTGTTGCTCGGATCACGCGGTTGCAGCGAACGCGCTCCGCGCTCGCCGAGCGACAGGGAAATCTGGGGCGCCCTGGCTCCTCGCTTTTCTTGCTCGCCTTGTCGGGCGGTGTTTTCGTCGGCCTGTGCGAGCTCGCGCTTGGGGAAGGCAGACGCAGGTTCGTAACTCCCGAGGCACTGGGCGCCATTCACTTGAATCCACACGCCTGGTGGATGGTGCCGCTGGCCGATGCCCTGCTGTTTGGACTGATCGGGATCATCTTCGAGACCCTGGCGGTTGTATCTGGGAAGAGCTGGACACGGTCGCTGGGCATCTTCTGTCTGTGCGGATCGGGCGCGTATACGTTGCTGCTTGCTTATCGAGGCTTGAGCAACGTCGCCTACGCCGCGCTTGCCGTCGGGGCAGCGCTCCAGCTCGCTCCGATTTTCACGCGCATCGCTCGCCGCGGAGGCAGGCTTTACCGCGTGATTGTCCTCGCCCCCGCGATGGCGGCCGCGGCCTGGTTTGGAATTGCCGGCCTGAACGCGAGACAGCACCATCCCGCGGCCAAAGGTGTGGCGCCCGTGTCCGCCACTTCGCCCAATGTGCTGTTCATCGTGCTCGACACTGTGCGGGCGGAGAGCCTTTCGCTCTACGGTCGCGAGCGCCCAACCTCCGTCGAACTCGAAAAGCTCGCACAGACGGGCGTCCGCTTCGACCAGGCGCGAACACCGGCCGCATGGACCCTCCCCGCCCACGCGTCCATGTTTACAGGTCGCTGGCCCTACGAGCTGTCCGCTCGACTCGATCGGCCTCTCGACGACGAAGCACCAACCCTGGCCGAGTATCTCGCGAGCCGAGGCTACGCAACGGCCGGATTCTTCGCAAACCCGATGTTCGGCAGCCCCTACTTCGGGCTCGATCGTGGTTTCGAGCATTACGAGAGCAACGCAACAGGTCCCGTGGAGTTCCTTCGGAGCTCGATGTTCGGGCGCGTTTTGCTCCAGAGCCTGGTACCCAGCCTGATCGCGCGGGACAGGCCCACGGCGTTCTTCTTGCGGAAGGACGCTGCTCAGATCAACCAGCACCTCCTCGACTGGCTCGATGACCGGCCCGCGGGACGGCCTTTCTTCGCGTTCGTAAATTACTATGACGCGCATGATCCTTATATCCCACCTCCAGGCGCCCAGGCTGGATTCGCGCAGGCGACCGCGGACGAAAATGAGCTCAACCAGCTCCGCGAGTGGCATCGACTGAACAAGTCAGAACTGGCAACGAGCGTGCTCGAGCGGGTGCGTGACCGTTACGAAGAATGCATCTCCGCCCTCGATCGTCGCCTGGGAGAGCTCTTCGATGCGCTCGCAAAGCGCGGACTCCTCGACAACACGATCGTCGTGGTCACTTCCGATCACGGCGAGCATTTCGGAGAGCACGGCCAGTTTGAACATGGGCGCAGCCTCCACAGCCAGGTGATGCGGGTGCCTCTGGTGATCTCCGGGCGCGTACCGTGCGGGAGCGTGGTCGCCGAACCTGCAAGTTTGGCCGAGCTCCCCGCCACCATTGTCGAGCTGGCGGGTGTCGCCGAGGATGCTCCATTTCCGGGCCGGTCGCTCGCCCGATTCTGGGATCCCTCAGCCGGCGAGCCAGCTCAGTCCGACGCCATGCTCCTCTCGGAAACCGTGGATGATGAGGATAGCAGCCAACCTGCTCCAAACCCGCCACGATCACTGATCTCGGAAGGTATGGTCTACATGCGGGAACGAGACGGGACCGAACGGCTCTTCGCGCTCTCCGACGAGCGCGAGGAGCACGACCTCGCGCAGCAGGCTGAAACTCTGCCGAACCTCGAGCGTTTTCGAGCGGCCATGCGTTCGATCGACGCGCGTGCTGAGAAAGAAGACCAGGTCGGGGGGGGCTGATTGACGAATGGCGTGATCCAGCACGCTTGCTAGCGGGACACGCTCCCGCTGCTGCCCTTCGCGGGCGCGACTGTGCCTCGACTCGGCCCATCTTCGTAAAGCACCTCGCAAATCTTGCCGAGCAAGCGCCCCGCCGCCGCGGTGGCCTGTGAAATCGTCCGATCCGGCCGAGGTGCGTCCAGGACGACGTTGTTGATGAAAGCAGCAACCACCAGCGAGCGCCCGGAGGCCGTTTCAAGGTAGCCGGCAAGCGCCTTACTGGTGAGCACGATGTTGGAATCTAGCGTGTTTTCAACAAAATATGTGCCTGTCTTGGCATGTGCGTGGCCCCGTGCTGGGCTGTCGCTCGGAACCGCCTTGGCGAGCGTGCCATCGCGGCCAAGAATCGGCAGAGCAGCCTCGTAGACGCTGTATTCAGGTCGAGCGGCCATCGCCCGCAGCAGAGTAACGGCCGCCCTGGGCGACACCATGTCCGCGCGGGAGCCCCCCGCGCCGCCGCCAAACGCAACAGTGCCGGGAGCAATCCCCAGCTTCCGCAAGATTTGGCCCTCGCGCCGCAGCCCCTGCTCAAGGGTACGCTCGCCGTATTTCGCGGCGATCAGTAACGGCAGCGTACTGGCGTGCAAGTTGTGGCTGACCTTCAGAATGACCCGAGCATTCTCGCGAAACGGCGGCGACACGTACTCCGCAGACTTGACAAGTTCGCCGGTCGCCTTCCGCTCCGGCAGAAGTGCGCGGCGATTCACTCCGAGCGGCGACGCTGCCACAACCACTCCGTGACGCCGTAGCGACTCAATCAGCAAGGCACGCGCGAACGAGGACGGATCTTCAATCTCAATGATCTTCACGACCGGATCCATCCCGACCGGCAGCCGCCCGCGCACCACGTAACGCCTGGGACCGGCCGAAAGCACGTTCAGCCTCGGCTGGGCATCTTTCGGGCCCGTCTCCACCTGGGCGTCGACCGCGACGAAGCCCGTTTGGGGATGAATCGAAACCGAGGCCGCCTCGCCCTCCTTCTGGGCCGGCTTCACGAGCACGTCGATGACATTGTCGTTAATGGTGATGGGCGAGGCGATCCTCGGCCCGCTGCCGGTCGTCGGTTCTGGATTGAAAAGGCGGTCGTCGATGAGAACGTCGCCCGAAACACGTTTGATTCCGCTGGCCTTCACCTCACGCGCAAGGTGGTCGAGCCCGGCAAGCGGATCGCTGGAAACAACCTTGCTGTCATAATTGCCCCCGGCATAGGTGTGATCGTCATCCTGAAAGAGAAGACTGCCGTTGGGTCCGGTGCGCCCGCCCATGCAGAGGTCGCCGCTGGCGATCAGAATGAGATCGCCGTGCAGCAAACCATCGTCGTCGAGAAGCCCCCGGCGGACGATCGGAGTCCGGAAGCGATGGTCCGGCCCGAACTCCACCAGCGCGGCCGCAACACTGAAAAGCTTGGTGGTCGAGGCGGGAGCGAAAAGCTGATCCGGATCTTGCTCGAAGAGCGTCTCACCCGACCTGGCGTCGACCACGAGGATTCCCCAGTGCGCATTCTCAAAGCCCGGGGACTTCATGACCTCGCGCAAGCGGCCGGCGAGCGCGGCAGGCGAGGCAGATCCCCTGGATTCCTGGGCCCTGGCGGGGTGGACTGGAGCCGCGATGCTCGTGGCGGCGATCAGCCCGCACGCGATCGACGCCCACAACAATCCCCTGTACCGGATCCTCATCGCGCATCGCCTCCTCGATGAGCACACACGCCGCCCGCGGTCAATCGTTCAGGCTCGTGCTGCCCGTGAGCATCGCGTGTTTGACTTCCTGGATCGCCTTCGTGACGTGGATATCCCGCGGGCATGCGCTTGTGCAGTTGAAAACGGTCCGGCAGCGCCACACGCCTTCGCCGTCGTTCAGGATTTCAAGCCGCTCCGCCGCAGCCTGGTCGCGCGAGTCAAAGATAAAACGGTGGGCATTCACAATCGCCGCCGGCCCCACATACTTTTCATTGCCCCAGAAGGGCGGGCAGGCCGTGGTGCAGCACGCGCACAGGATGCACTTGGTGGTCTCATCGAAGCGCGCGCGTTCCTCGGGAGACTGCAGCCGCTCGGTCGTCGGCGGCGGGTCGTCATTCACCAGATACGGCATCACCGACTTGTAGTGATCGAAAAACGGCTTCATGTCGACGATCAGATCCTTGATCACAGGCAAGCCCAGGATCGGCTCGACCGTGAGAACGTCGCCTTGAAGCGTGTTCACGAGCAACTTGCACGCCAGGCCGTTCTTGCCGTTGATCCGCATCGCGTCCGAGCCGCACACACCGTGCGCGCAGGAACGCCTGAGACCAAGCGCCTCGTCCTGATTCCATTTGATGGAAAGCAGCACGTCGAGCACGCGATCCATGGGATGGGCATCCACCTGGAATTCCTGCCAGCGCGGCTCGCCCCCCTGTTCCGGATCGTAACGCTTGATCCGCACCGTGAGCCGCCGCGTGCCTGCATCCGCCGCCATGGTATCCGCCATCGATCGAGATCCCTTGTGCAAGAGTCGAGGCCGTGCGCCGCGTGTCTCACGACCGATCAATATTTTCGCACTTCCAGGGGATATTTCGGAACCCGTTCGCCGTCTTTCTCGACGTGGATCACGTCGACGTCCTTGTACTCAACGCGGGCGCCTTCCTGGCCGTTCGCAAAAGCCAGCGAGTGCTTGAAGAAGGCGTTGTCGTCACGATTGGGAAAATCCTCGCGCGAATGTGCGCCGCGGCTTTCGCGGCGCGCGAGCGCGGACGCAACGGTCGCCTCGGCCAGGTCGAGCAGGTTGCCAAGCTCCAGAATCTCGAGCAACCCAGTATTGAAAACCGAGCCCTTGTCCTGCACGCCAAGCCGCTGGTAGCGCTGCTTCAGATTCGCAATGTCGTCCCGCGCCTTCACAAGTGTTTCCTCGGTGCGGAAGACGCCGCAATGATCCATCATCGTGGCCTGCATCTCGTCCCGCAGCCTGGCCCAGGGCTCGGTTCGCGGGCGGCCAAGCAGGTCGTCGATCGCGGCTTTCGCCGCCGCCTCGGGATGTGCGGGAATCGAGTGGAATTCCACGCGGCTGGCGTAGTCCGCCATCGCCCGTCCCGAGCGCCTACCGTAGACCACCAGATCAACCAGGCTATTCGTGCCCAACCGGTTCGCTCCATGAACGGAAAGGCATGCGCTCTCACCGGCCGAATACAGGCCCGGCACCACATCACGGGCGTTGCGGTGCACCCGGCCATCGAGATCCGTCGGCAAACCTCCCATCGCATAGTGCGCGGTCGGCTGGATCGGCATCGGCTCCTTGATCGGATCAACGCCCAGGTACGTGCGGGCGAATTCGATGATGTCAGGCAGGCGCTTTTCAACCCAGTGGCTGTCCACGTTCTGATCGGGATGGAGCGGGCTCGACTTGTACTTGTTCATGGTCTCGGCACGGATGTCGAGATGGACGTAGTCCTTGCCTCCGATCCCGCGCCCCGCGCGAACCTCCTGGTAAATCGAGCGCGAGCAAACGTCGCGGCTGGCCAGATCCTTCAGGTTGGGGGCGTAACGCTCCATGAACCGCTCGCCCTGGCCGTTGAACATGATCCCGCCGTCGCCACGGCAAGCCTCGCTCAGGAGGATTCCCAGGCGATAGATGCCCGTGGGATGGAACTGGTAGAACTCCATGTCCTCGAGCGGCATGCCGTGGCGATAGGCGATCGCGGGTCCATCGCCGGTCAAGGCGTAGGCATTCGATGAAACCTTGAACATCCGCCCAAAGCCGCCGGTCGCGAGCAGTACGCTCTTGGCATGAAACACATGCAGCGCACCCGTGGCGATCTCGATCGCAACGATCCCCCTGCACTCGCCGTCCTCGAGAATGAGGTCGAGCATGTGAAATTCATCGAAGAACGCCACCCCCTGCTTGATACACTGCTGGTAAAGCGTCTGCAAAATCATGTGCCCGGTGCGGTCCGCGGAGTGGCAGGATCGCATGACGGGAATGCGGGGCTTGGCGGCCTCGGTCCCAGCGGGCGCGGACGGATCATACTTGGGGTTGGGCTTGGTATGCCCCCCGAACCGCCGTTGCGAGATCCGGCCATCCACGGTGCGGTCAAAGGGGAGACCCATGTGCTCAAGGTCGTAGATGCACTCAACGGCCTCGCGGCACAGAATTTCCGCGGCCGTCTGGTCGACCAGGAAGTCCCCCCCCTTGATCGTGTCATAGGCGTGGTTTTCCCACGAATCGTCTTCCAGGTTGGCAAGCGCCGCCGCGATACCCCCCTGCGCTGCCCCCGTGTGCGAGCGCGTGGGATAAAGCTTGCTCACGACCGCCGTGCCCACCCGCCGGCTCGCCTCGAGCGCGGCCATCAGACCCGCGCCCCCAGCACCCACGATCAAGCAATCAAAACGATGATATGTATTCATGACCCTGCCAATGAGGAAGATCGAAGCCTTGAATGAGCCAGGACGCCCTAGGGCCGAGTCGCCGCGAGCGGCTGCAACGCCTGGGATGGCTCCTGGCCCCGCCCGGCCGAGACCACCTGCCCCTTCTCGAGCGCGTGTTTTTGATTGATGTACGCCTGATCCTTCTCGAACATCACGATCGCGTAGGTGCCAAGCACCATCAGGATCGCCGCACCCGACCAGATCAGTGTATGCGTAAGCACCCGCCGGCTCCGCCGGATCACATATTCATCAAGAATCTGCCTGAGCCCGTTCCCCCCGTGGAGCACGGCCAGGTTGATCATCGCAAGATCCCATAGCCGCCAGATAAAGCCCGTTCGAGGCGCTGCCCAGCGATCCGCAACGAACTCATAGTTAATGTTTTCAACATTATTCAAAATGTGGGTAATGAACAGGTGCCCGAGTGCGAGAAACACGAGCACGAGTCCCGAAATCCTCATGAAGAACCAGGCGAAGAGCTCGAATCCTCCCGCCGGCTTCAGATGTCTTGCCATCGTCGTTCCACCTTGCCCGAATGATCGCTGTTCGCCGCGAAACACACTGGAGTTAACGAACCGCGTGCAGGGGCGGGCCCAGAAGCGCGCCCAGCACAACGAAGGTCACGGGCACCATGATCACCGCAAAGACCGCCAGTACGGCCCAGAATGCCTGGCGTTGGAAGTCCACCGAGCCAGGCCAGAAGTCGAAGAGCACGACCCGCACGCCGTTGACCGCGTGAAATAGCACGCAGGCGATGAGCCCTAGCTCGGCGAAACGGAAGGCGAATCGTAGCGGGGCGAAATAGACGCCGTTGAAGACGCCGCCGTAAATATCGACCGTGAAGTCGTATTCGGCCGGCAGAGCGACGACCAGGAACGTGTCGACGATATGGATCACCAGGAAGAGCAGAATGCCGATCCCCGTGACCCGGTGCAGCAGCCAGGCCCACTGGCCGATGCCGCCGCCATAACGAAATCCCTCGACAAACCGCGCCAGGGTGCCGCGGTGGTAGGCTTGAGGGGGCCGATGAGCCTCTGTGGATGGCATGGAGGGGGCGAGTCCGTTTTGCGTGAAGAGAGAGCCATTCGCGCCGCGGCAACGCGGCACGTTCGAGCATCGCAGCCGCCGCGGCGTCCGGACCACTCGATTGTCCGAAGAACAACCGCGACACGGAAGAACCGGCCATTCGCCAAGGTCGCTCGGAGGGCCGGCCGCGACGATGGCACCGACGCGTTTCGCACCGTAATCCATCGTCACACCTTTAGCTTTTTAGAGCGGCAGATCCCCTGAATCAAGAGGGGACCGACCTCGAATGCCCCCGCTCGAAGCCGTTCTGCGCCTCCAGGTCGCACCGACCTCGAAGGACGCCCTGGTCTCCTTGCGCCACTCTCCTCGCGTTCACGAGACGCCAGGCTCAGGAATTCAGGAAGCGCCCGCGTCGTGATCGCGAGAGTATCGCGCAGGAGGTCTCCATGACCCGCGCCCGGGATCATCACGAGCTGCGGGTGGCCTGAAAACGCGTTCGTAAATCGCGCTGGCCTCGGCGAGATGAACCCTCCGGCCATTCTCGCCGGCCAGGATCAAAACCGGGACGTTCGCAGGAATCGTTTCGAAGGCGCGAACAGGGGCAATTCCCTCCAAATGATACAAAACAACCAATGACACCAGGTCCAGGCCGGCCCACGCAGCCGATCGAGAGGCGAGCACACATCCGCATCTTTGAGAATCCCTGGCGCGACTGAGGGCAACGGAGGCAGACAAGCGAAGCCGCATCTCCGCGGCCCCCCCTGATCGATCACTTCCGCCGTCCCGGCACGACCCGCCCAGCCGAAAACCGGCCCTATGATCGAGCAATCGCCGTATCCCAATCTCACCATCACCTCCCACGCTGGGTGTGGTGGGTTCGCTCTGTCGCCCCTGTTTGGCTTCGCTTCGCCGACGCAGTTGGCTTCGCTTCGCGCATCGACTTAACCTCTCTCTCTGCATGTGCTTAGGCTCGCGACGCGGGCGCGCCGGGTTCGATTCATCGCCGCTCGATGGTTTCGCTTTCTCAGCGCGCTGGGTTCGGATCGCCGCGGCGAACCGAGTTCGCCTTTTCCGCGCGGTGGGTTCGGTCCGCACGGGCACAATGGCTTCGCTCCGCACGGGCGCAATGGGTTCGGTTCGCAGTCGACATTTCTCGTTTAATGAATTCATGTTATGTCGAGCTTGAACTCGGATTTGCGCAGCGCTTGTGGCACCATTTTCTGACACGCTTCGGCTTCAGTTTCTGACGCTACTGGGTTCGCTCCTTCGGCGTGGAAACAACTCCCTCGACAGCGTTAGCCATACGACCACGACGCGTGCGACAGCGCATGCACTCGTGTCAGGTCCGCCCCTCAACGCCGGCGCTCAGCCGGTCCCAATACGAGTACGCAGCGTCAGCAAGTGTACGTATTCGTGCCAGGTCCGCCCCTCAACGCCTGCGCCCAGCCGGTCAGAGCACAGGTTTCGCTCCGTGTATGTGATTAACTCCCCTCTGCGCATGTGATTCGGTTCGCTCCGCGGGTGTAATGGGTTCGGTCCGCGCGGGCGCAATGGGTTCGGTTCGTAATCGACGGTTCTCGTTTCATGGCCTCATATTCTGGCGACCAAGAGCTCGATTCTGCGCCGCGGTCGTGGCCCCACTTTCTTACGGGCTTGGGTTCGACTCCTGACGCGTCTGGGTTCGTTTCCTGGCGCGATTGGGTTCGGTTCGCCGCGGCGTACCGAGTTCGCCTTTTCCGCGCGGTGGGTTCGGTCCGCGCGGGCACAATGGGTTCGGTTCGTAATCGACGGTTCTCATTTCATGGCCTCATATTCTGGCGAGCCTCAGATCGATTTTGCGCAGCGGTTGTGGCCTCATTTTCTGACGAGCTTTGGCATCACTTTCTGACGCGTCTGGGTTCGCTCTTTCGGCGTGAAAAGAACACCCTCGACCGCGCCTCCGATACGAGCACGCAGCGCGAGCAAGTGCGTGCATTCGTGCCAGGTCCGCCCTCTCGTGCTCGTGCTTAGCAGGACGGGCGTGGTCATTGCGATACCTGGTCCACCCCTCAACGCCGGCGCCCAGTCGGTCAGAGCACAGGTTTCGCTCCGTGTATGTGATTAACTCCCCTCTGCGCATGTGATTCGGTTCGCTCCGCGGGTGTAATGGGTTCGGTCCGCGCGGGCGCAATGGGTTCGGTTCGCAGTCGACGGTTCTCGTTTTATGGCTTTATGTTATAGATAGCCTTCGCTGGATTTTGCGCAGCGGTTGTGGCACCAATTTCTGACAAGTCTTGGCATCACTTTTTGACACGCCTGGGTTCGGTTCCTGGCGCGCTTTGGTTCGCTTCGTCGACTGCGGAAACGACGCCTTCGACTGGGTCTCTCATACGAGCAAGACGCGTCCGCTCGCGCGTGCATTCGTGCCAGGTCCGCCCTCTCGTGCTTAGCAGGACAGACATGCTTAGCAGAACAGGCGTGATCATTGCGATACCTGGTCCGCCCCTCAACGCCGGCGTACAGCCGGTCACAATACAAACACCAAGCGCAGGCGAAGTACTCAGACCCGCCCCGCATCGGCTTTAAGGATTCATCGACTCGGGAATCGCCGAGGTGCTTTGCGTGAGTCGTGGAAGGTGAAAGACGGACGGCTCAGACGCCGTTCCAGGTTCTTCTCATCATGAATCTAACGCACGTTGTCGTAGCTCGAATCAAGAACCTCCCATTTTCCGCTCGACTGGATCGGACTGCGCAGAGACTGCGGATTCTCGCGAACATCCCAATCGTGACGCCCGATGACGCGCCCGATGCCTGGGTCTTCCCGCCGCACCCACGCCTCATATATGTAGGACACATATATGTAGGACAGGCGCGGTCGTTCCTTTTCGTAGAACACGCTTTTTTACTAGGACAGTCGTTGTCATCTTGACTTCGCCTGGTCTTCTTGCTAACCTGCCTCGATCACCCGAGGAGTCGCTCCGATGACGATGGCACGCGCGCATCTCGTCAACCCCGCCGTTACGCGCTGGTATCACTGCATTACTCGATGCGTGCGCCGGGCTCCGTTGCTCGGCGACGTCCGCCACCACCGCAAGCTCTGGATCGAAAACCGCATCCAGGAGCTCGCTGCCATCTTCTCGGTCTCCATCGGCGGTTTCTCCATTCTCGATAACCATTTACATCTGCTCATTCGCCTTGATCCCGATGCCGCTCTCGCCTGGTCCGACGAGGAAGTCGCTCGCCGCTGGGGCCGGTTGTTCCCGCCGCGAGACAAGCATCGCCAGCCGCTCAAGGTCTCGAAGGCGTGGATCGAGCAGAAGCTCAACCTGCCCGGCTGGGTCGCCAAGGCCCGCGAACGCCTGCAAAGCCTGAGCTGGTTCATGAAGTGCCTGAAGGAGCCGCTCTCCCGCATGGCGAATCGGCAGGACGAGACCCGCGG
>DAIDHX010000005.1 GCA_027451885.1 Planctomycetales bacterium | reverse complement strand
ACGCTCGAGCCCGATCCCAGCGAGCTACGGTCGACCACGGCGTTTGAGCCGATGGTAACACTGTTGCCGAGCGTGGTGGTGACGTTCGGCCCACCCAGAATGATTGCGCCTGTGTCCGCCTGGAAGCTGCTTCCGATCGCCACGCTGCCGCCGAGCGGGGCGTTGATCGTGACGTGGCGCCCAGTCCCCGCGATTGAGGCGATTGAGATCGGCTGCCCCTGATCCGCCCGGATCGCGTTGGCCCGGCCCAGGCGATGAGCTGCACGCCAGGCGCGCATCGAGATCTGAACATCACCGGTCAGTCTGCCCGGGAACGTGGGCAGAATCATGCCGAGGACTCCCTGACGAGGAGTAAGAAACGCGGGAGCGCTGCGGCTGGTTTCGTAGGAGACATAGCTCGGCCCAGGATCCGAGTTCGATCCCAGCACCTTTGCCAGATCGCCGTTGTAGATCCC
The DNA here is from genome assembly GCA_027451885.1 of Planctomycetales bacterium. GTDB lineage: Bacteria > Planctomycetota > Planctomycetia > Isosphaerales > Isosphaeraceae > JAKBAP01. Next base: position 60,094 of record DAIDHX010000005.1, on the reverse strand, counting down.
CGTGATGACCGGATTCGCCCCCAGGTTCACACCTGTGCTGGAATCGCCCTGGTAGAGCTGGGTGTAGCCGAACGCGAGCGCAGCGTTTTCGCTCAATGTCTGCGACAGGGTGGAGATCTGCGCTGAGGTCAGCGGCGCGACGAAGCCGAGCGCGGGGCTGGTGGCCTCGGCCTCGGTCGTGACGTTCTTTCCTGGCAAGACCTGGAGCCCCGCCGGAATCGTCACGCCAGGGCCCACCCGCGCGCGGGTTCCAACCCAGGCCCCAGGCTGAATCGTCGCCCCGTCGATGAGCGCGCCTGGACCAACGTAAGTCGGCTGCCCCGCCGCGAAGTACCCCCCGATCGTGCTCGGCCCCTCCACCGTCGCACCATAGCTGATCACCACCTGGTCGCCGATCAGCACAACCGTGCCCTTGTTCGCTCCCGCGGGCCGCGCGATGATCCGCGCGTTGTCGAGGATGTTCGACTTGTTGCCGATCTTGATGGCGCCTCCGCGCCCGTCCAGGGTCGCGTAAGGACCGATGAAGTTCTGATAACCCACGACAACGGTGTGCCCGTCCTTGATCGACACCGTGGGATCAATGAACGTCGCCTTCCTGGCCGGGGTCCCGAACGGCATCACAGGGGTATTGGGTCTGAGCGCAACGTAAGCAGTCGGGCTCTGGAGCAAGGGAGAAAGCGTCGTTGCACTGGGCGTCAGCCGGTCCTCAAGACGGTCCAGCGAGGGCCTGCATCGAAGTCCACGGCGATCCCGAACTGCTTTCTTGCCCATGGGTTAGAGCATTCCCTCGAGCTTCCGTGCGCAACCCGATCCGGCACGATCCAGGATCTCTCTTCTTCTGGATCGACCAGATCGATCTTGAAGATGAGACAAAATTTGCCGGCGATATGGATTTTGAGGGTACGGGGAGGAGGCGTGAGGCCGGATTAAACGGCCCGGCCCGTGATGACCTCAAGGATGCGCATCTCCCTCGCCTGGAGCATGCGCCCCTGCCAACCCAGGATCACCATGTAGAGCACGGCGATCACGAGGCACTCCACCGTGGAAAGAATCAGCCCGATCGGCAGGCCGTAGCTCCAGCCGAGCCAGTTGAGGACAGGTTCGATCGCGATGGGAAAAGCGACCAGGGCCATGAGCGCGGGGACCAGCAGCATCAAGAGAAACTGGATGAGGACGAAGCTGGCCTTGGGATTTGTGGGCTTGAAGCTCGCCTGGGTGATCTGCATCGGGGTCAGGATCGAGCTGAAATTCATGACGGTGCAGTAGACCAGATAGAAGGAGACGAAGAGGGGGACGATCGCGAGCAGATGATCCCAGCGCAGGGGGGAAAAGTATTCGAACACGAGGGTGGTGAGCAGCGCGACGAGAGAGGTGGGCACGACGAAGATGAGGTTTTTGCCAAGGAGGATATCGCGTCGACTGGCGGCGGAAAGGACGAAGACGCGGAAGCCATCGCGATCGACGCCGAAGAGGTTTCCCATGTATTGCACGAAGGTGACGATGGAGAACGCGATGGCGCCTGTGATGAAGAGCGGTCGAAGGGCTTCGGGCGCCTTGATCGCGGCGGAGGAGAAGACCTGAAAGAGGACGATCATCATGACCAGGGGCCCGATCAGAAGGAGCTTGGCTTCGGGTGCGCGGAGGAGTGAGCGCAAGCCCGCGCAGGCCACGGCCGACACCTGTTCGGACGTGCCTGGGATGCGCCATTCGAGCATCCCAGCGCCCTTGCCAGTGGGGCGTGCGGCCCGCGCAGCCGCAGGCGCGGCGATCGACCGCCGGGCCGACGCCTTCCCCTGATACATCGCCAGCGTCGCTCGATATCCCTTCGCCAGGCTTGCGATGCCGATCATCGCCATGCCCCCAAACGCCAGCGCCGACGGCAAAAACCAGTTCTCCGCGGCTGCTTTGACCCCGTATGCCACCCATCCGAGGGGGATGATCATGTTGAACAGCGACGCCTGGTTCTCGACTTCCATCTGCCGGGCGCCCAGGGCGGCCAACTGTTCTTGCGCCCGGCGCTCAAGCAGAACCTGCCGCTGACGATTGCGCTCGTCGGCATCCCCGGCCGTTTTGACGGGGATCCTGTCGATCTCGGCCAGATCCTTCTGAAGTTGTGCGTTATCCAACAACTGGCGTTCCATCGCCGCCTTCTGGACCATCATGTTGATCATGTTCGGGGTCTGCGAGATCGCGACCAGGATCAACGTGGCGAAGACGCCGACGGCCCTGCGTTTGCGAGGGTTGCTCATGAGCGCGGCCAGCCAGCCCTGCAACTGATAAGTCAACGCTGTGATCATGAGAAAGAACGCGAGAACGCCGAAGGGCGCCAGGATCTGAGAGATCCCCTGGGCATAGACCAGGGCCAGGGAGAAACCAAGCAGCGGCGGCACAAAAAGGATCAGGCTGATCCGTGCCAGCGAGCTGAGGTAGTTGATCAGGAACGCGCCGCTGGCAGAAACCGGCAAGTGCAGAAACTTGGATAGATTGATTGGATCTCCGCGCTGGAGCTCCGCCGCCAGGCCGATCAACCAGAAAAAGGAGAATCCGCCGAGCATGACGTCCATGGCGAGCATGAGCTGGGCGGGCCTTGCCCGCGGGATGAGGCTGATCGCGAGCGCGAAGGTGCCCAGAAACATCGGCACAGCCGTGGCGATGGCAGCGCCCACGATGATGGTGAGCAGCACGAAGTTGAACCGACCGGCCCTGCGCCACTGGTTCATGAGCACGCGCCAGCGGAGCCACACAAAGGCCGCCAGGTGCCGGCCGTTCATGAGGCGGCTCCTTCCAGCCAGTTCAGCTTGTGGGTGGCTTCGGGATCCGCGCCGACTTTTTCCAGGAAGCGATCCTCAAGCGTGCCCCCCTGGCGGATCGCCTCGAGCGAGGACTGCTCGACCAGCCTCCCCTTGACGATGATCCCCACGTGGGTGCAGAGCCGCTCGACAATCTCAAGGACGTGGGATGTGAGAAACACGGTCGAGCCCCGCGCCACGAAGCCGGCGAGCAGGTCGCGGATCGTGCGCGAGGTCACCGCGTCAACTCCTTCAAACGGCTCGTCGAGGAAGAGAAGATCGGGGTTGGGCAGTAGCGCGGCCGCGAGCGCCAGCTTCTTCTTCATGCCGTGGGAGTATTCGATCGTGAGCTTCCTGTCTTCCTTGTGCAGATCGAGGAGCTCCAGGAGCTCGTTCGAGCGTTCCTGGATCGTGGCCTTTTCCATCAGGTGGATGCGGCCCACGAAGGTGAGATATTCACGCGCGGTCAGATTGTCGAAGAGGGCGAGATCCTCGGGAATGACGCCCATCCTGCGCTTGGACTCAAGGGCGTCCCTGGGATCGAGCATGTTGCGCCCGAGCACGATGATCTGGCCGTCGGTCGGCGCCAGGAGACCGGTGAGCATCTTGATCGTGGTGGATTTCCCCGCGCCATTGGGGCCCAGAAACCCATAAAACGTGCCTCGTTCGACCGCAAGCGCGACCTCATCGACTGCGCAGAAGTCATTGAAATAGCGCGTCAGGCGGTGGGTTTCGATCGCCAGGCTCATCGGTGGATTTCCTTGATCTTGATCGAGGATCAGCGAAAACCACTTTACCCGCTGCCAGGACCGGTTGCGAACGGGGAGCCGCGGATTACCAGCGGCGTTGGTCAAGCGCCTGGGGGCCATGAGATCTCACCTTCGGCGCCGCGTTCTATGGTTCAGGTAGGGCGAGTCTCAGGGAGGGAGCTTACCGGGCGCAAGACGGCGATCGGTCGGTGTTTTCAAGCGCGCGGCATGGCCCCGACCGGGAAGATTCTCGAGGATGAGCCGCATGATCAAGCCTGGAAGCCGATTGGCACCTCCTGGAAGCCGCAAACACGCACGCCGGCTGGGTCTCGAACTGCTCGAGGACCGCCGCCTGCTTTCCGCGTACACCTACACGGTCACGAATACGAGCGATTCTGGCCCGGGCTCGCTGCGCCAGGCGATCCTGGACGCCAATGCCAGCACCGCTCCCGGGGTGATCAACATCGAGTTCGGCATCCCCGCCTCAACCGCACCTGAGCTCAACGTTCCCGTGCCCGGCTTCAGTCCCACGACCCAGGAATGGACGATCACGCCCGCGACGCCTCTGCCGGCGATCACCCGCCCGGTTTACATGGACGGCTTTTCGCAGGCCCGAAACGGCGTTGGCGAACCCTACATCTATCCTGACAATATCAGCTCCGCCTCGCAGTTTATCAGCGCGAGCGCGGCTCCCACCTCAGGGTCGTTCACGCTGACCACCGCGGCGCCGTTGCCGGTTGGCACCACCATCGCGATCCCGTACGACGCTCCAGCCGGCGCGGTGCAGTCCGCGCTGGAAACAATTGTGGGCACGGGCAATGTTACCGTGAGCGGCGGGCCGCTCGATTCCGGCGGATTCACGCTCGCGTTTCAGGGGGCCTACGGCGGCGAGGCAGTTCCCACCTTGGCGGCCTCGAGCAGCCTCGCCGGCGCGAGCGGCGCGGTCAGTCTGACCGTGCTCACCACGGTGATCGGCGGCGTCCCTGGAACGCCCACGTACATCATGTCGGTGCCCAATTCCTCGGCCGCGCTCTCGGGTTACAACTCCCAGGACCGGGTGATCCTGGACGGCTCCGCCACCGCCAGCGCGACCGGACTCGTGGTCGATTCTCCCAATGTGACCATCCGCGGCCTGATCATCGACGGCTTCTCGGTCGGCGTGTCGATTCAGCCGGGGGGCAATGCCGGCGATCTGATCCAGGGAAACTATATCGGCAGGTATTTCGAATACCCGGTCAACGCCCAGACAGGCGCGCCGGCGACCGCGCCTGGCAATGTGGTCGTGGCCGGCAGCGGCAACGCGCAGCAGGGAATCACGCTCTATGGCAGCAACGCCACGATCGGGGGGATCGATGTTCAGGCGGCGAACGCCATCGGCGGCAACGGCGCCCAGGGCATCGAGATCGAGCCAGGCGCGAACGGCAACCAGGTCGTTGATAATCAGATTGGAATCCTGGGCCCTTCGCTCAACGGGCTTTACAGCGAAAACGCCAATGGCGCGGAAGGAGTTTTGATCCTTTCGCTGGGGAGTGCATCGAACCCGGCCTCGATCGTTTCGACCTCGAGCAACATCATCGGCGGAGCGGTCGCGGGGTCGGGGAATCTCATTTCGAGCAACCAGTCGGCCGGCATTCACGTGGAGGGTCCGGGTGCGGCGCGGAACCTGATCGAGGCCAACTACATCGGCACCGGGCCGGGCGGAGGCTACATTTTCGGCACCGGCGACCCTGGCAACCGCGGCGACGGCGTCTTTCTCGACAACGCTCCCTTCAACCAGGTCGGCGGCCCGGTGGGGAGCGACGGCAACGTGATCAGCCGCAACAGCGGCGACGGGGTCGATATCAGCGGTTCGAGCGCAACCGAAAACAGCGTCGCGAACAATATCATCGGCCTCATTTCCTCGGGCGCGGCGGTGCTCGGCAATGGCGAGAACGGCGTCGCCGTCTACACCCCAAACAACACCATCGGCCCGGCCAACGTGATCTCCGCGAACCTGGTCGGCGTCCTGCTCTCGGGCGCTACCGCCAGCGACATCCTGGTGCAGAACAACCTCATCGGCACCGACATCACCGGCGAGGCCGACCTGGGCAACGCCTTGCAAGGCGTGCTTATCCAGAACGCGTCGAACAACACCATCCAGGGAGACGCGCAAGGGGGGCAGGTCATCTCCGGCAACCAGATCGGTGTGGAGATTCTGGGTTCGACCTCAACCGGCAACCTGATCACCGGCAGCCTGATCGGGCTCGACAGGGCGGGCTCGGCCGATCGCGGCAATTCGAACGAGGGGATCTTGATCGAGGGCGGCTACGGCAACACCGTGGGCGGGGTGACGGCAAACGCGCTGAATGTGATCTCCGCCAACCTGATCGGCGTGCAAGTCGACGGCGCGACCGCGATCAACAACCTGATCGAGGGCAACCTCATCGGCACCGACCTCACCGGCGCCAGGCCGCTTGGCAACGAGACGAACGGCGTGGTGTTCTCGACGAGCGCATCCAACAACACGCTTGGCGGCACGGTCGCGGGCGCGGGCAACACGATCGACTTCAACGTTGATGCCGGTGTCAGCGTGCAGTCCGGCGTGGGGAATGCGATCCTCTCGAACTCGATCTATCAGAATGGCCTGATTGGCATCGATCTGGTCGCGCCCGGCGATCCTCCCTCGGGGATCACGCCCAATGCGCCCGGGGTGCGCGTGGGCCCGAACGACCTGCAAAACACGCCGGTCGTGGTTGCCGCGGTCGGAGGCGCGCAAGGCGCGGCCCAGGCAACCCTGAACAGCCTGCCGAACACTCCGTTTCTGATCCAGTTTTTCACGAGTACGATCCCCGACCCATCGGGTTATGGGCAGGGACAAACATTTCTGCAATCGCTCACGGTGACGACCGACGCGAACGGCAACGCGGCCGCCGACCTGGCGCCTCCGCTTGGCCTGCCTCCGAACACCTGGATCACCACCACGGCGACCAACTTGAACACGGGGGATACGTCGGAGTTTTCCAACTCGGTCTCGGCTCAGCCGGTGAGCCTGCAATTCGCGGTCGCGGCGCAATCGACCACGGCGACTTCGGGCCAGGCGGACATCCAGGTCGATCGCATTGGCAACCCGAACGCGCTTGTCTCGGTCAATTACGCCACGGCGAATGGAACGGCGGCGGCCGGGTTCGATTACACGGCGACCTCTGGCACGCTCACATTCCAGCCGGGGCAGATGCAGCTTGGATTCAGCGTGCCGATTCTCGAGAACATCCTTCAAACGGCGGCCGCGACGACGGTGAATCTGGCACTCTCCGCGCCAACCGGGAGCGAGACATTGAGCGCGCCTGCCAGCTACGAGCTCACAACCGTCGACAACCTGCCGCCGACGATCGCCTTCTCGGCGCCGAGTTACACCGCGATGGCCACGGGCGGATCCGCCACAATCACGGTCATCCGGGGCGGAAACCGCAGCTCGGCGGTTTCCGTCGCCTATTCCACAAGCCCCGGAACCGCCGCGCCTGGAGTCGATTACACACCGGAATCGGGCGTGCTGACGTTCCTCGCCGGCCAGTCGGGCGCGACGTTCTCCATCCCGCTCATCTCTGATCCCACCGCCCCCAATCCCACGGTTCAGCTCGCGCTTGCGGCGCCGACGGGGGGCGCGGTGATCGGCGCGACCGCAACCGCCACGCTCGTGATTCAGGAAACGCCGCCACCGCCGCCGTCCCCAGTTCTGCTCTCCGAACAGATCGCGGCCTCTGGATCGGGCATCGGCGCGATCGTGCTCTCGTTCAACATGCCGCTCGATCCCTCGCGGGCGAGCGATCTGGCGAATTACGGCTACTACATCTTCTCCGCCGGCCCGTATGCAAACGGCGGCATCGTCCCGCTCGCGCAGGCTGTGTACAGCCCTGGCGCCAGCTCGAGCTCCGTGACGCTCGTGCCCGCGCGGCCGTTGCCGCTCAACCAGCTCTTCAACTTGACCGTCGACCCGCGTGCGAACGTGTTCATCAACGCCGGATTGGCAAGCCCGGCCGGCGCGCTTCTCGTGGGCGACGGCGGCGCAGTCGGCGCGCCAATCGCGCTCACGTTCGGCGTCGGCTCGCACCTCGTCTACAACGACTCGGTAGGAAATCTGGTCACCTTGAACCTGGCCCACGGCGGGCTCATGGAGCTCCAGCAAGCCCCGAGCGGGGCCGTCGACTTCCTGGGAATCCTGGGCCCGACCACGCGGCAGAGCACGCTCTCGGGCTCGGTCAAGCGGCAAGGCGCTTCGCCCGGCCGAACAATTCTCCCCGCAATCCAGGGCACGGGGAGTGTCAAGATCCATCTCAAACGCCCGCCTTTCTACATCGAGGGCATGGGCGTCCCGACCGTTGTTCATGCACAGCATCCCAGGGCCAGACACACGCTCCGCAGACCGCTTGTACAGGTCCATCGCGGCTTGCCGCCAACCCGGCATCACATCCGCCGATTTGCTTTCTTCCTCCAATCTTCAGATAATAAGGCTCGTTTTTGATCACGAGGGATCGCCCTGGCACGCATCCGCTGCGCGGGCGGTCTGGCCTCACACGTTCTCAGATCGCGAGTCCAGCCAACCCATGACGACGCAACAGGCTGCGCAAGCCGCCCCGCCCAAATTCGACAACAACGGTCAGTACAGCCGCACCAGCATTCTTCGCTACGAGATGATCTTCGGACCGGGCTATGTGAGCACCGGCGGGGCCGCGACCACGGAAGACCTATGCCGCCGCATTCAAGGCGCGCTTAAGCCGGGCGCACGCGTGCTCGACGTGGGCAGCGGGATCGGCGGCGCAGCGTTCCACCTTGCCAGGACCTACGGCGCCAGGGTGATCGGCATCGACCTGGCGCAGGAAATGATCGCCATCGCGCTCGAACGCGCTGAGAAGGAATCGCTCGGCGACCAGGTCGTCTCGATTCTGGGCGACGTGCTCGTGACCGATTTTCCCGAGCCGTTCGACATCGTTTGGAGCCGGGACGCGCTCATGCACATCCCGGACAAGCCACGGCTCTTTTCGCGGCTTAGAAGCCTGATGGCGCCGGGCGGCACGCTCGTGATCACGGATTACGCCCGTGGCAAAACCCCTGGCAGTCCCGCCTTCGAGGAATACATCAAGAAGACCGGCTACCACGTCGTCGAGCCGGCCCAGTATGGCAAGCTGCTCGAACAGGCCGGTTTCACGGATGTTGTGGTCGACGACGCCACCGCGAAGTTCATCGAGATCCTCGAGAGCGAGGCCGACCGGCTCAGGACGAACCGCTCGGAATTCCTCACGGTGTTCCCGGAAAACGACCTGAATTACCTGGTCGAGCGCTGGGCGATGAAGGTCGGCTTCTGCAAGAACGGCGACATGAAATGGGGCATCTACACCGCCCGCAGCTAAGCTAACGCACATGGCTCAGGGACCGCCCGTGACGCCGAAATCTCTCGACGACGCGGGCGACCTGGCCACCTTCGGGTACCGCCAGGAGCTCGATCGCCGCCTCGGTTCGTTCTCCGCATTCGCGGCGGGATTCTCTTATCTGTCGATCCTCACCGGCGTCTTCCAGGTGTTTCCCCTGGGATTCGCCGCGGCGGGGCCGGCGTTTTTCTGGACCTGGCCGGCGGTGCTGCTGGGCCAGACCGCAGTCGCGCTTTGCTTTGCCGAGCTCTCCGCGCAATACCCGCTTTCAGGCGGGATCTACCAGTGGTCCGCGCATTTGGGCGGGCGCAGATGGGGCGTGCTCACCGGATTCGTCGCGCTCGGGTGTGCGATCGTCAGCCTGGCGGCGGTCGCGGTTGCGCTCGAGGCCACGCTGCCCATGCTCTCAAGCGGCTTTCAGCTCGTGGGCGCGCCGGGAGATGAAACGGCAAGCGGCAAAAACGCCGTGCTGCTGGGTTGCGTGCTGGTGGGGCTGGCAACGCTGGTCAACCTCTCGGGCGTGCGCGTGCTGGGCAAGGTGAACAGCCTGGGTACAGCGGTCGAGCTTGTGGCCGCGATTGTGCTCCTCGCGTTGCTCGCGCTTGCCATGCACAATGGGCCTGAGCTGCTGCTGCGAATTCAGGCGGGATCAGGCAGGTCGAGCGCGGGGGCGATGCTGGCGGCCTCGCTGGCATCAACCTATGTGCTCTACGGCTTCGACGCCGCGGCCGCTCTCTCCGAGGAAACGCGCGACCCGCGCAGGCGCGCTCCAGCGGCGATTCTGGGCGCCTTGCTCGCCTCCGGGCTGGCGGGAGGCGCGCTCATCATCTTCGGATTGCTGGCCGCGGCAGAGCCCACAAGCCCCACCCTCGGCAAGCTCACCGGCGGGCTCGCACTCATCGTGAAATCCACCCTCGGTTCCCGCCTGGGCACGCCCTTGCTCGGGCTCGCCGCCATGGCCGTTTTCTTCTGCGCTGTGTCGGTCCAGAGCACCGCGGGACGCTTGATCTTCGCCATGGCACGTGACGGCGTGCTCCCCTGGCCAGGCCGGCTCTCGCGGATCTCGCCGCGTACCCGCACGCCTGTTGCGCCCTTGCTCCTCGTGGGATCGCTCGCGCTTGGGATCCTGCTCGCCAACCTCAACCACCCCCGAGTCGTCTCCAGCTTGTGCTCGCTGGCCGTTGTCTGGGCAAATCTCGCCTACCTGATGACAAACCTGCCGATTCTCCTCCGCCGATTCCGCGGGAGTCCAATTGGCGCGGAGCGCACTGGCGAGCCCCACTTCTCACTCGGCCGCCTGGGGCTTGCAGTCAACCTCGCGGCCGTGTGCTTTAGCGCATGCGTGGTTGTCAATATTGGCTGGCCCAGGGTGGAAATCCACGGCGAGGAGCCGCTCGCCCGCTACGCTGCGCCCATTGCAACGGCCTCGCTCCTGGCGCTCGCGTTCCTCTATGATAAATTTGGTGACCGGCAGCGTTCTGGAATACTGCCCGAGCACGCGGCCACGCCCGGGGCGGATGGCTAGCGCCCCACGGATCTCAAGAAGGATCTCGCACATGCTCACGCTCAAGAAACGCAAACCCAGGCGCAAGTCAGAGCCGAGGCGGCCGCACGCTGTCAGCAAGCTTACGCGCGTTCTGGGTTGGTGCGTACACGCGTATACCGGGCTTGGCCTGGTCTGTGCCGCGCTCATCGTGGCCCTGCTGGCTGAAGGAGGCGCGAACGCATTTCGCTGGTCCTTCCTGCTCATGGCGATTGCAACCATCATCGACTCCACCGACGGCACCCTCGCCCGCAAGGTCAAGATCAAGGAAGCCGTTCCCAGCTTCGACGGCCGCCGGCTCGATGACATCATCGACTTTCTCACTTACACCTTCCTGCCGCTCTTCCTGATCTACCGCGCACAAATCCTGCCCGCGGGATGGGAGCCCGCGCTCATCCTGCCGCTCTACGCCAGCGCCTATGGATTTTGCCAGGTTCAGGCCAAAACCGACGACGGTTACTTTCTGGGCTTTCCATCACTCTGGAACGTGGTGGCGTTTTATCTCTACGCGCTGCCGATCAGCCCCTGGGCCGCGCTCGGGATCATCACCCTGCTTGCGGTGCTCACATTCGTGCCAACGCGACATCTTTATCCGTCCATGCCTGGGCGGCTTAATCTGTGGACCACGATTCTGGGTATTCCCTGGACGTTCCTCATGGCGTGGATTCTCTGGCGCTTACCACAGACAACCGCCCGGACGCTCGATGCCGGCACGCTCAACCTGACCTGGGTCTCGCTTTTCTATCCGGCGTATTATCTGGGCGTGTCGTGGTGGATCAGTCTGCGCTACTGGGTGCGGAAGGCAACCGCGCACAGGCGGGCCGAGACCTCGCCAACCGAGGAGTCCGCGGCGATGCGCTGAGGGTCCAGACGGCCTCGAGCCGTCTTCTTACGCATCCGCCTTCGCGGCGAGCAGCCGCTCGAGCAACACGGGATTGACCTTGCCGCGGAAACGCACCTTGCCGTCGATCTCGACAACAGGCACCTCCTGTCCGAACCTGGCCTGGAGCTCCGGATCGAGATCCACATCGACGCGTTGGATGGCGAGCGGGTATCGCCTGTTTGCACGGGCAAGGGTCTCAAACGCCCTGTCGCAACAGCCGCAGCACTGGCGGCTATAAACGACGACGCGCCTGGGCGCAAGGCGCGCCCGCCCGCGCCCGAGCAGCCGTGCGAGAAGCGTGGTCATGATCGAGCTCCCGCGCTGGGGTCCGTGACGGGGCGAACCTCAACAAGATTGTCGAAGAAGGTCGCTCCGCCGGCGAAGTCGGTGAGGGCTGACGAGGTGGTGCTGTTCACGTTCGAGCCGCCGGGTGAGAGCTTGTTCCAGTAAATGCCGGTGGCCACGGCGACGCCCGGGCGCACCCTGCCGGCGAGCGAGACCCGGGCCTGGAAAACGCCCCGGTCGTTGACCACTTCCACCCACTGCCCCGCGACAAGCCCGCGCACGGCCGCGTCCTCCGCCGCCAGCTCGATCGTCGGCTCGCCCGCCGCGCGGCGATGCCGGTCGGAATTGGCGAAGGTCGAGTTCAAAAACTGCGGGCGCGGCGGCGAGATCAATTGAATCGGATACCGCCTGGCAAGATCGGGCCGCGTGAGCGGATCCTCCAGGGGGGGCGTATACGTGGGCAAGGGATCGTGCCCGTCCAACTTCATCCGCTCCGAATAAAACTCGCACTTGCCCGAGGGGGTGGGAAACACGCCGTCGGCAAACGGGGCATAAACCGCCGGCAAGTTGAGCCGTTTCGAGCCGCTTGCCTTCAGCTCCTCGAGCGTGATGCCAGCAAGCGCTGGCCCGCCGTCGAGTGCGTTTCGCATCAGCGTTTCGTCATCGGGAAAAAGCTCGGGCTCAAAGCCCATGCGCGCAGCGAGCGCCCGGAAGACCTCGCTGTTCGACCGCGCCTGGCCCCGCGGCGGGATCGCCTGCGCGTTGTACATCACGTCGTGGTGGCCGTAAGAGCCGTGCAGGTCGTGATGCTCGAGCTGGGTCGTCGCGGGCAAAACCACATCGGCATAATCGACGGTGTCCGTGGGGAACTGCTCGTGCACCACCACAAAGAGATCCTCGCGCGCGAGCCCGCTTAGAACCTTCGCCTGGTTGGGAGCAACGGCTGCTGGATTGCAGTTATAAACATATAATGCCTGAATAGGCGGACCGGGGAGCTCGCCCAGGAGCGCTTCGCCAAGCTGGTTCATGTTGATGGTGCGGGTTCCGGCGGGTGCAAGATCTGGGCGTTCGAGCCGGCCCTGCGCCCAGTCGTAGGTGCCGCTGGTGGAGAGCAGGCAGCCGCCCCCTGGCTTGAGCCAGGCGCCGATCAGGGCGGGCAGACACGCGATGGTGCGCACGGCCATACCGCCGCCGTGATGGCGCTGAAGGCCGTAATTGATGCGGATGAAGACCGGCTGTTCAAGCGCGATACGCCGCGCCAGGATGCGGATCGCGTCCGAATCGACGCCGGTGATCGCCGCCACGATCTCGGGAGCGTACTCGGCCAAAACGCGATCCCGCAGCGCCTCTGCGCCGATCACGGCACGCGCGAGATACGCGCGATCCTCGAGCCCCTCGCTCCAGATAACGTGCATGAGCCCAAGCGCAAGCGCGGCGTCGGTGCCGGGCCGAGGTTGAATGTGCCAGTCGGAGCGCGTCGCGGTGGGGCTCTGGTAGGGATCGATCGTCACGATCGACGCGCCCTGTTTACGCGCCTCGATCATCAGACTCCAGAGATGGCTATTCGTGTTCGCGGTGTTCGAGCCCCAGTTGATGATGAGCTGGCATCCCGGCACGGCATATGGATCCGCGCCCAGCCGCCCTCGGCCGAGCGTGTATTCATACCCCAGGCCCCCGGCCGAGGCACAAATCGTACGATCGAGCTTGCTCGCTCCCAGCCGGTGAAAGAAGCGGCGATCGAGGCTGCTCGCCTGGATCTTCCCCATCGTGCCGTAATAACTATAGGGCAAGATCGCCTGCGGCCCGTGGCTCGATTCGGCGATCGATCGGAAGCGGGCCGCGATTAGCTCGAGTGCAGCGTCCCAGGAAATCGGCTCGAACTTGCCCTGCCCCTTGCGGCCAACCCTGCGCAGTGGAGTCAGCAGACGCTCCGGGCTGTACACCCTGTCGAGATACCGGGCCATCTTCTGGCACAGGAACCCGCGGGTGAATGTGTGATCGGGATCTCCCCTGAGCTCGACTGCAACGCCATCCCGCACGGTGACGAGCATCGAGCACGTGTCGGGGCAGTCGAGCGGGCAGACGCACTTCGCCACGCGCACGCCGGGAATGTCACTCGCGCTTGCCACCTGCGGAACCTCCTCGCATGGAGTTTATTCTATCGCGTGTATCCCCGGCCGCACACGGGAAGCAGAGCGCTTGACAATCGTGGCGAATGCATGCGACCGTAGAACTGTTTGAACTGTGTTGAATTTTGCGGGGGATCACGCCCCACACCTCGTCCTTGCTCGCCTGCTAGCGAGACACGCCAGGGACGGGCCAGGTTCCCCGCATTCGAGACCCAACGCCTCGAAGCATCCCAGGCCCGAGCGCCCCGAGGGCGAGCCCATGATTGATCGCCGCCGCCTCCATGGCATGATCGTTTTCGCTGTTACCGCGGCGATGATCCCCTGCTCCGCGTTCGGCTCGCCTGCGCATCTTGACAACATGGAGCCGGCGGGGATTGAGCGCGGCAAGGCGACCGAGCTCAAGTTCACTGGCGCTGGGCTTGAGGGCAACCCCCGGTTGGTTGCGCCTTTTCGGTTCCAGTCCGCGCCAGGGTCGAAGGTGAATGGCGCGTGGACGATCCGGGTGACGGCGGATCCCGCGACCCCTGTGGGCGTTTACCCCGTGCGCATCCAGACCGATGGCGGGCTCTCGAACCCGATCCTGCTTGCCGTGGGCCAGTATCCGCAGATCGTGGAAAAAGAGGACGAAAGCCAGTTCGATCGAGCCATGATGCTGCCTGCGACGCCGATCATTGTCGAGGGCCGGCTCGACGGCAACGACGTGGACTACTTTCGCTTTCACGGCCGCGCGGGCGAGCGCATCGTCGTGGACGCAATGTGCGCCCGGATCGGCTCCGGCGTCGATCCCACGATCCGCCTGACGTCGGCCTCGGCCTCCCGGAAATATGTCGCCTCGGCGGACGATTCACCGGGGTTGGAGATTGACGCCCGGCTCACGGCGGTCTTGCCCAGCGACGGCGACTATGTGATCGAGATCTCGGACTCGCGCTACCAGGGTGCGAACCGGCCGCTTTACCGAATGCTCGTGGGCGCTGTGCCGGTGGCGGACGAGGTTTATCCGCTGGGCGGCCGGGCGGGTGAAACGCTCGGACTTGAGCTACGGGGCGGCACGCTCGCGGGCGTTGAGAGCGTGGCTACGCGGCTCACACCAATCCCCGGAACCGCGATCGCTGTTCCACGCTTTCTGTTGCCTCCCGAGCCTGGCTCAAGCAGGGGATTTCACGATGCGGATGGGATCGGCCCGCTGGCCGTGTCTTCCTATCCCGAACTCCGCGAATCCACCGTGGACGACCAGCCCATCCGCGCGATCGGGCCCGTGGTCTTCAACGGCCGTATCGATCCGCCAGGCGACACGGATCAATTCATCGTGGCGACCGAACCCGGCAAGCGGCTGCATATCGAGGTTCAAGCCTCGGCTTTTGGCTCCGCGCTCGACGGCATCATGGAGGTCAAGGACGAAAAAGGGGGCGTGATCGTCACCGCGGATGACACGGTTGTGAATCGTGTCAAGAAACGGAACAACCAGGCGCAGGCGATGAATCTTGCCGACCCTTCGACCGACATCACGGTCCCGGGGGGCGTGAAGGAAATCACGCTTGTGCTCCGCGACCTGGCCGGCCGGGGCGGGATTGGTTATCCCTACCGCATCGTGGTCGAGCCGATCTCGGAAGAATTTGAGCTGGACGCGGGCGCATCGGAGTTCAGCATCCCGCGCGGGGGGCATGCCACGATCTCCGCCACGGTGAATCGCAAGGGATACAACGGGGCGATCACACTCACGGTCGCGGACCCGCCGGCGGGTGTGACCATCCGTGAGGGGATCATTCCCGCCGGCCAGAAAACCGGAGCGCTTTCGCTCACAGCGGCTCAGACCGCGGAGTTTGCACCCGCGCCGGTTCGGCTTGTCGGCCGCGGGCAAGGACCGGCCGGCACGATCGAACGCACCGCCACGGAGACGGTCGTTTTTGTGAAGGACGCGGACCCGCCACTCGGCACGGTGGTGTTCCACGGCGTGACGCTCGCACCGGCGGTTGCCCCCGCGGTGGGACTCGACGTCTCCGCCGCTCCCGTTGAGGTCGCCCACGGCTTCACAGGCACGATCCCAATCACGATCACCCGCCCCAAGGGCGTGGACGACGCGTTTCGGATCTCGGCCAGGGACCTGCCGACGGGATGCTCGGTCCAGCCCGTGAACATCGCGGCCAAGGCCACCTCGGGCACGATCAGCGTCAAAACGATCCTCGCCGCGCCAACAGGCAAGCTCAGCCTTGCCCTTCAGGCCGAAGGCAAAGTCCAGGGGAAGGATCAAAAGCTCGACCTGCCGCTCGTCACCCTGAACGTCGTCCCCCCCGTCGCGATTGAGATGGCGGCCGCGAAAATCCAGGTGAAGCCGGGCACAACCTTCGAGCTCAAGGGCAAGCTGGTGCGCAAGGGCGGCATCAAGGGACCCGTGACGCTCAAGCTCACGGGCCTGCCAGCCGGTCTCAAATCCGACCCCATCACCGCGGATGACAAGACAGCGGAATTTACCTTCAAAGTTGCGGCCGAGCCCAGAGCGGCGCCGGCTGACGTGAAGGGGCAGATCACACCGGCGTACAAGGTGGAAAACAAGGACTATCCCACGCAGCCTCTCCCAATCGAGATCGTCGTCCCAAAGTGACCACGACGCCCTCGTTTGATCGATTGCGGAACTTGCGGAGACCCAGCTCATGACCAGGGCGCCAGGCTTTTTCCTAACCCTTTTAACCGCCATGGTGGTCTCGCTGGCTCCAGCCGCGCTGGCCGACGACGGCAAGACCGCCCCTGCCAGGAAGCAAGCCGCGCCCAAAGCTGACGTCAAACCTGCCACCAAACCCGCGGCGAAGGCTGAGACCAAACCCGCGACGAAGGCTGAGACCAAACCCGCGGCGAAGGCTGAGACCAAACCCGCGGCGAAACCCGCTGCCAAACAAGCGGCAAAGCCCGAAGCCAAATCCGTGGCGGCCTCCAGGCCCGTGAGCTTTCTGCACGAGGTTGCGCCTGTGTTTGTGGAAAACTGCATCGGCTGCCACAACGCCAAGAAGGCCGAGAGCAAGTATGCGATGACGACCTTCACGCAGCTCGCGAAGGGAGGAGCGCAGAGCGAGGGCGTGAATCTTGAGCCGGGGAAGCCTGAGGAAAGCTACCTGGTCGAAGTCATTCGCCCCAACGGCAATCCCCGCATGCCCTACAAGCTCGACCCGCTCAGCCCTGAGAAGATCAAGCTCATCGAGCGCTGGGTGGCCGAAGGCGCGAAATACGACGGCACCTCGCCGGCCGAGGACTGGACGATCGCGATGCACAAGGTCGAAAAAATCGCGATACCCGAGACCTACCCCGCCACGATCCCCGTGACCGGGCTCACCTTCACGCCGGATGGCCAGACGCTGCTCGCCGCCGGCTTTCACGAAATCACCGCCTGGAAAACGGCAACGGGCACCCTCATAGGACGCTACCCCGGCCTTGCGGAGCGGATTTATCGCGTCGTCTTCAGCCCCGACGGCAAGTGGCTCGCCACGGCCAGCGGCGATCCCGGCATCTACGGCGTCGCACGGCTCTTCAAGGTCGAGGCGAATGGCAAGCTCACACCCGCCCGCGACCTCGCCGAAACCCAGGACGTCGTCTTCGCCGTCGCCTTCAGCCCCGACTCCAAACGCGTGGCGATCGGCTCCGCGGACCGCTCGGTGCGCGTGCTCGAGGTCGAAACCGGTAAACCGATCTTCAATGTCGAGGATCATGCCGACTGGGTCGTCGACGTGGCCTTCAGCCCCGACGGCAAGCGCCTGGCCACAGCCAGCCGCGACAAGACCACCAAGGTCTTCGACATCGACAAGAAGGAGTCGCTCGTCACCTTCCCCGGCCACAATCAACCTGTCTTCAGCGTCGCTTTCACCCCAGACGGCAAGGGAGTAGCAAGCGCGGGGGAGGACAACCGAATCCGCATCTGGAACCCTGACGCCGACGGCAAGTCGATCCGCGAGATCGGCGGCTTTGGGGGCGCTGTCTTCGCCATGCTGTTCACGCCCGATGGCAAGAATCTCCTCGGTGCGGGAGCCGACAAATCCGTACGCGTGTTCACCGATAAAGGCGCGACGGTCCGCCGGCTCGAGGGACATCAGGACTGGATCTACGCTCTCGCCGTCTCGCGCGATGGCAAGATGATCGCCTCGGGCTCGTGGGACGGCGAGATTCGGCTCTGGAACGCCGCGGACGGCAAGTTGATCCGTTCCTGGATCGCTGCCCCAGGTTACAAACCCCCAGGCGCCCAGGCATCCCGGTAGCCCTGGTGCACGCACGCGCCCACGCGCCGGAATATTCGTTTCCCGGGGAATCTCAGGCGGAATCGGTCGATCCGCGCGATCTGACTCGACCCCACCCCCTGCGCGCGCCGATTTGATCTCAAGGATTTCGCCGTCCTCGCCGTCGGCCCGTCGTGCCGCTCACGCGGTCCAGGCCGCGCCAGGGCAGTCCTTGAGCAAGGGAGTACGCGCGTGAAGTCGCTTGTGAGAAAAGGCTTGCGTTTCGCGTTCAGCTCGCTTGCCGTCACTGCGGGGGGAACGATTTCCGCTTACGGTCAGGCACCCACGATTGAGGAGTCGGGGCTGTTGCCTTCTGGCACAGCGCTCATGTCGAAGCCCGGCTCGATGCAATCGCTCCTGGGTCCAACGCCGGGTGCGGGGGGCGGCGGGATCGGCGGCATGGTCCCCGGTCGCGGTGACATGATCCTGGGCCGCCTGGGCGCCTCGGGCGGGCGCGTGCCCACCGCGGTCACCATGCCCGGTGGCGTTTATCAGGGCCCCCCTGGCGGACCAGTCTCTGTCGCACCCCAGCCAATCCCAGTGCCTCGCGCCCCCTTTTATGGCACGCTCGAAGTCCCCAAGCACGAAGGTGAAGAAGGCCCGCCGAACGGACTCACCCTCGATCAGGCGATCGAGCTCGTGGTCAACCGCAACCTCGACCTGCTCGCCAAGAAGTACGAGATCCCGCAGGCCCGGGCCGACGTGCTCACCGCCAGCCTGCGCGCAAACCCAATCTTCTACGCGGACAGCCAGCTCAATCCCTACGGCACATTTTCGAGAGCGCGGCCCGGAGGCCCCAATCAGTACGATGTCAACATGTCACACCCGCTCGACTACTCCGGCAAACGCAAGGCGCGGATGACTTACGCCGCCCGGGCGCTCCACGTGATGGAAGCGCAGTACCAAAATGAGGTCCGGCTGGCCGTGGGTGCGGCCTGTAACGCGTATCTTGACGTCCTCGCCGCGCGCGAAACCGTGCACTACGCCGAGACCAGTGTCCAGGGCCTCACCGAGATCGTGCGAATTAATGAAACCCTGTTCAATCACAAGGGCGTAATGAGCGCCGACGTCGATCAGGCCCGCGCTGATCTAGGCATTGCCCGGCTCGGGCTCGACGACGCCCACCAGATCCTCCAGCAACGCACCCTGGTTCTCACCGAACTGCTTGGAATCCCACCCGCCGAGGCGGACCAGCTCGAGCTTCGAGGCGCCATCAAAATCCAGGCGCCCCCGCTGCCGCCTGTTGAGAACATGATCGCGCAGGCACTCGAGAGCCGGGCGGATATGATCGCTTACCGGCTCGGCGTTCCGGCCGCCGAGGCCAATCTCAAATTGCAGCAAGCCAACCGTTTCGCCGATGCTTACCTGCTCGTCCAGCCCTACACCTTTCAGAACAACGTGCCTTTCAACCGGCTTTCAGGCACGTCCTGGGCGCTTGGCATCACCGTTCCCGTCCCCTTCTACAACCGCAACCAGGGAAATATCGAAAGGGCTCGATACAACATCGACCAGTCACATGTGCAGCTCCAGGGGCAGGCGCGGAGGGTTGAGATTGAGGTCCGCCGCTCCTACCGAGAGTACGAGGCGAGCCGCCTGATCTCGGAGCGGATCAAATCGATGGTGCTTCCCGGACTTGAAAAGGCACTCAAGGATCGCCTGTTGCTGTACCAGGAAGGGGAGGCGAACAAGCTCGCCTATCACGACACCCAGCGCAGGTTTAACGACCAGGCCAAGGCGTATCTCGACGCCCTGGTGCGGCACCGGCGCTCCATGATCGACCTCAACACCGTGATGGGTGCGCGAGTCCTGCCTTAATGGAACACGAACTCACGCATGCTGGAGAGGAAAGGTCGGTATGACTTGATGCGTGAGCGGCAAGAGGCAGGAGCGGCGGGCGCTGAGCGATCCCCAGCGCCCGCGCGCGGGCAATCAGGCGATCAGGTTCTTGACCACGCGGGCGAGGTCGGTCCCGATCTCGGTCAGGCTGTAGAAATTGTTCTTCCCCTGGCGCCGAGGAGAAATGATGCCGCCGTGCCGCAGCAGAGCCAGGTGATGGCTCACCGCGGGCTGGCTCTGGCTAAGCTGGTCGCAAAGCGCGCCCACATGGCGCTCGCCGTCGGCCAGAATCAAGATCACCTGCAGCCGGGTCGGATCGCTCACATGCTTGAGCAAGATCGAGGCGCGGCGCGCCTGCTGCGACCGCTGCTCGGCCGCGCGGAGGGTCTTCGGTCGCCCAATCACCGTCTTCGTCACCGGGACACTCTTCGCGCTGGTCTTCGTCGCCGCCATGGGTTTGCCCTCCACTCAAATTCGCAAAACTCGATCGCGCTTGAACATCGTTGGCACCCAGACGCCATCCTCGGTGCTCGAGACCACGCATGGAATCCCTGAAAGCATTCCATGCCGATTCTGACCATTTCCGAAATCAGAAGAGCGCCTTCCAACGCCGTTCGACGGCCGCCACCTGCACTCGGCTCGTGAGCTTCCTATCTGCCCACGCGCCAACCGACCGCCGGAAACGATCTCTTCTCATTCACCGCTGCGATAAGGCGGGGCCGGCGCGACGCGGTGATTGCGAAAACGGCTCCATCACGATCTTGCGCGAACGTATCACAACGTGGGTGCTTGACGACATCTTAAGTTTAATCCCACGTCTGTCAACCGGAATCTGCAATCTTTTATATTCAATTAGGTTGTAATCTCATATTCCACAATCACTTAAGCCTTACATGCAGGGTCCTCCTGGCCAACCAACGACTTCTCTTAACCCATTCAGAGACGGGTCATTTCCACACTCACGACTGGTTTTTTCCGCACTCTAGGGCCGTGGGTTCGGACTCGATTTGGCGATCGCTTGCCTGATCGTCTTGATCATGTCGGCGGATTCGAATCGATTCGCCGCGGTTCCCACGAGCAATTTCTCGACCTTCCCATCCGGGTCGATCACGACGGTGCAAAGGTTGTGGGCGAATTCCGGGCCGTTTTCGCCATAAATCAGGCCCAGCGGGCCCGCGATCCTGTTCAGTTCCGCATCCGCGGCGTTGGCATAGATCCAGAGTGGCGGGATGGCGCCGCGGGCGGCCGCGTGCTTGCGGAGAACCTCCGGAGTGTCGTGCACGGCGTCGAAGGAAAGCGAGATCATTCGCACCTTTTCGGCACGGGCGGAGACCGCGCTGACATGCTCGGCCAGCTCGCGAAACTTCCGGTCCATGAGCGGGCAGAACTCGGGCAAGGGGCACCGCGTGTAAATAAAAGTAATCACAACGACATACCCGCGGAGCTCCGAGAGTTTAAGAACGCGGCCTTCCATGGTGGTCATGGTGAAGTCGGGCACGGGGTCGCCCGGTTCGAGCCGCCTGGCCGGGGGATGCATCTGAGCCTTCGTTTGGGCGGGTGTGGCCCCGTCTGCGGCCGCGTGCTCGCTGATCGCCAGGCCCACAAGCTCGTAATCGGTCACGGCGCCTTGTTTTGTATGCACTCGCAGCGTGCCCCGGACGTGATCGCCGGGCTTGAGCTCGCGGATCACCGGCTGATCCAGCAGGGCGAAGCGCATGGTCATCGCCCCCATGAAACCGGGGATCTCCTCGTGCTTGATCGTGACGTGCTGGTTTTCGACCTCGACCTTGCGCACCAACCCCACGAGCGGGTATTCCTCGAGCTTCTCGCCGGCCGCCGCGGAGGCGCCGGGAACGGCCGCGGCCGGTTCAGGCGCAGGAGCGCCACAGCCCGCCGCAAGCCCAAGCGCATACACCAGGCCGACCCAGACCGCGACGAACCCAAAGCCGCACAACCCGAACCGCCGAGTGACCTTGCGCGTCTTCATGTGTTCATCTCGAAAGGAAAGGATGCATCCAACGGCGAGGCCGCCAGCTCGACCAGAAACCCGCCCAGACGCTCGACGACAATTCTTGTATAGGCTTCTCCCTTCGCTGCCTCGGCCCGCCGCGGATCACCCGCGCCCGAGTTCGTTGTGAGCTTCTCCCACGGCCGCGTGAGCTCCACCCATCCTCGCTCGACAGCCTCAAACCGCGACCCCCGCACCAGCCCCGCGTCCGCGGTCTCGAACCGCACAAGCTCGGGGAAGTACGCAAGCCCCATGCTCGTCTCCATCTCTCCCGCATGATCCTCGCGCTCGGAAAAGATCGTCGCATAAACATCCGAGCCTACCTTGTACCAGTTGCAGAGAAACAGCTTCACCGGTGTGGACCGGTACAGCTCCCGCAGCATCCATTTGAGATCGTTGCCGCCGTGTCCATTCAGGAGCAGGCACTTCTCGATACCCGATGCCGCCAGCGAGTCGACCAGATCCGCCACGACACGCACCAGCGTCGTCGGGTTCACATTCATGGCAAAGGGGAATGCCATCTGGTTGGTCTCGGTGCCGTAGGGCATCACAGGAAGCTGCAAAACCCGCGCCCCACGCTCCCAGGCATACCCGCAGACGCGCGTGGCAATTTCCTCAACCTGATACGTGTCAGTACTATATGGCAAATGAAGATTGTGCGGCTCGGTCGCGCCGAAGGGAAACACCGCAACCTGAAACGGAGGTGAGGACTTGATCTGGCCGTAGGTGAGCTCAGCCAGGCGCCATGGATGCATCATCAGAGAACCTCAGAGCGGCGTGGCCGGGAACCCACGCACGCACGAATCGGGTGGTTGGATGTCTTTACGTGGCATTGCGGGGGGAGCGTGCGGTCCGTTACGATCGCGTGGGTCGTGCGACGGGTGCTCATGTCCCCCTGTTTGTCGTTTATCCAGGGAAGCGAAGAGCGATGCAAGCCTTCGAGGCGACGAACCATTTCTTTGACCAGGCAGCCAAGGAGCTTGAGCTCACCTCGAACGTGCGAACCCTGCTGATCACGCCCGACCGAGAAGTACGCGTCGAGGTGGCGATCGAAATGGACTCGGGCAAGATCGGCAACTTCATCGGATACCGCGTGCAGCATGACAACGCGCGTGGACCGTTCAAAGGGGGCTTGCGCTATCATCCCATGGTCGACCAGGACGAGGCCCGCTCGCTCGCCAGCCTCATGACCTGGAAGACAGCGCTCGTCGACCTGCCCTACGGCGGCGCCAAGGGGGGGGTGAACTGCGATCCCAACAAACTCTCGAAGGGAGAGCTCGAGCGGATCACCCGCAAATTCACCGAGAAAATCCACGACCTGATCGGCCCTCAGAAAGACATCCCCGCGCCGGATATGGGGACCGACGCCCAGGTGATGGCCTGGATCATGAACGAATACGCCAAGTACGAGGGATTTCATCCTGCGTGCGTGACCGGTAAGCCGGTGGAATTCCACGGGTCGGAGGGGCGTGAGGCGGCGACTGGGTTCGGTGTTGCAATCGTCACTCGCGAGGTTCTGGCAAAGCTCAAAAGCACTGTTGCGGGAACCACGTTCGCCATTCAGGGCTATGGCAACGTTGGCAGCCACACCGCGAGACGCCTGGCGGCGATGGGGGCCAAAATCCTGTCGATTTCGGACGCCTACGGCGCGGTCCACAATCCCGAAGGCATCGATATCGCCGAGCTCGACCGCCATATGGCCGTCTCGCACAAGATCGTGGGCTTCAAAGGGGGCGACACGACCACCAATGAACAGCTCCTCACCATGCCCGTTGACGTTCTGATCCCGGCCGCGCTCGGCGGCGTGTTCGATGCGGAACGCGCAAAGGCTGTCCAGGCCAGGATCATTGTCGAGGCCGCCAACGGCCCAATCTGGCCCGAGGCGGATCAGATCTTCAACGAGCGGGGTATTCTCGTCGTCCCCGATATCCTCGCCAACGCCGGCGGCGTGATCGTCAGCTACTTCGAGTGGGTGCAGAATCTCCAGCACTTCCGCTGGCCGCTGGAACAGATCGAGCGCGAGGAGGAGCGAAAGTTGGTGAGCGCGTTCGAGGATGTCTACAAGCTCGCCCAGCGCAAGTCTGTCTCACTGCGCACCGCGGCCTTCATGAAGGCCATCGCCCGGGTCGGCCGGGCGCACGTTCTGGGCGGAATGTAGGCCCGACCATTCCGCCGGGCCCGCCGATTCATCACAAACCCTTGCCGCCCAGATGCTTACGCTTCGACGGATTGCGCACGCCGTGAATCTTGGCACGCCGCCCCTTCGCAACCGGCGAGCTGTCACACCGCTTCCGCCACTTGTAACTCTTCGAGTGCCTGGTCTTGGTCTTCATCTTCGTCCGTCTCCATCTCCGCCGCCAGGGCGGCCGGTTCGCTGACCCAGTTCTCTGCCGAGCACAACATTATCGGCCACGATCTTCCCTCCTGCAAGGTGAGCTCAGGCGTTTGCGTGCGAACCCTGTTTCAGAACGCCTCGCTCGCTGGTTGGTGGGGCCTTTGGTAACTCGGCATCCACATCGTCCGGCTCATGCGAGTATCCCCCCAGGCTCCACACAAGCTCGCAGTTATGCTGAATATCAAGCATGGTGAGTGTCTGGAGGGCGCGAAGAACCAGAATCTGGTCGCTCCAAAGGTCGGTGCGCAGGAGAACCTGGTGCATGCGGGATTTGACGACGGCCCAGGGATCAGGCCCCCCCTGGCCAAGCACCACCTTGATCCAGCCGCGAACGACCCGGCGATGCCGCTCCAGATAGCGCCTGGCGCGCCCGCGTTCGGTATCATCCAGGCGGGGGAAGCACTCGAGAGCGAACAGTTTTTCATATGAGACTGAGACGCGATGAACCGGCCGCCAGAGCCGCCTGGGGTTGAGCACGGGATCGGGGAGCGCGGGGGGCAGCGACCTGCGATCGTTCTTGCGATTGGCGGCCCACGCCATGACGCGTGAGAGCCCTTCGATCGAGCTGGCGAGGGTGGCGATGTCATCGTGGTCCAGAATGCACGCCGCCGTGAGGGCCCGCAGCGCCTCGCCGCCGCGATTGGCCAGATAGGGGATTTCGGCCAAAAGATAAGGGCCGAGGCCGTCAAACGTGAATCCAAAGCGCACGAGCCAGCCGCGAATCAGATCGAGCCGAGCCTTGTGCCTGCGCCTGGCCTGCTCCGCCAGGATCCGATCCCTGCGCGTGGCACGGATGTAGTCGAGATCGGTCTCCATGAAAGCGGCGGGAGCCAGCGACTCGGGCGCAGTCGGCAGGGACAGGCCGACGTATTCCACGTCGAACCGGGCGCGAAGCCAGAGCGATCCCATGAATATAGGCTTGCGCATGCGATGAATTTTGCGAAGCGCGGCCCAGTAAGTGTCGGCTGGGATGGGCTGCTGGCGATCGACGTGCGGGTCCAGAATCTCGCGGATCACGCGTGAAAGACCGCGTGCCGCGGCGACCGAGCCCTGCAAAAGAAGCCGTGCGCACGTGAGCGGCAGCAGCAGCACCCGGCCCCCGGCGATGTGTGTCTGGTAGAGGGCGAAGGGGTTCAAGGTGCGGCTCGAAAGCGGCAGCTCATGCAATGGGAAACTGCGAAACGCCCTGCGCACGTTTTGCTCGCGATCGCGCGCCACGAGCTCGGCGACCTGGGGTCCGAATCGCGAGGCGATCTCCGCGCAGCGAACGGGATCGTCGGCCAGAAAGTCCACCGCCGTGAACTCGACCGTCTCGAGAAAGAGCTCCGCCTCCTCGCGGAGCGCCGCCGTGGCGGGCAAATCCCCAGCCGGCACGTTCGCCGCCGGATTCGCAACCGCCGGATCGGGCAGAAGCACCGCGACTGGGTCAATCCTCAGCCGGCTCGCAAGCCACGCCCTGTAGCGGGCGCGAACCGGCTCCGGAGAACACGCCAGCCGATCGCACGGGATCGCATTGCGATTGTAGTCGAGAATCAGGATCGCGGTCTCCTGCACCAGCAGCCGCGTGATGTAATTGAACCAGAGGTACGGCCCGCCAAAAATCCCCCCCGCGCGGCTGAGGTCGAGCCGGTCGAGCATCCGGCTCTCCTCAAGCAGGTGGCCGAGATGGCTCCGTCTCAGGTTTCCAAGCGCGAGATTGCCAAGGAGCTGAACCGTCGCCTTGACGTCGCTGCGGTGCAGCGGCGAGCCTTCGAGATAGTCCTGGTAAAGCAGGCGCACGTTGCGCAGAAACGCCAGTTCGCGATTTTCGAACACAAAATGAACATGCGGCGTTGCGTTGCCGTTTCCGGCGCTCTGGATCGAGTCAGGAATCCGATCATCCGATGCACGCAGCAGCAATTCTGGATCGATCACACGGTCGGCCAGGAAGCGTGCGTCCTGTTCTCGCCGCCGCGACTTGAGGCTCCTGGTGTGCGCAGCGAACTGGGCCTCGACCACGCGCTCGCAGTAATCGGCCGACTGATTGGCGATCTTCCGGAGCCATGATCCCAGCGCCCAGAGCCCCAGGCAGACTGCGCCCAGGATGATCACCGGCCAGCCGATCACGATCTGGATCCGGTCCACGAACCCGCGCAACGGCCTCAGGAACGTGGCGATCTGCACAACCAGGAACACAAACAGGAAGCCCCCTCCGAGCCAGAGCAAACGCTTGGCGGGAGTGCGCGTGGCGCTCACGATCGCGCTTCCCAGCCGGTCGAGGAAAACCGGAGGCGAGAGCGTGCCCTGCAGATCGGCCATGAAGTAAACAAGATCCAGACCGCGCTGAATGACAAGCCCTGCCTGATTGGCCGCGAGCGAAACAGCCTCGGCCGGGCTGCGCTCGCGATAAGCGAGCAGGTCGCGCACCCAGGGCAAGCGGCGAATTCCAGGCAGATTCAACAGCCGCAGGTAGCGATCCGCGGCCGCGATGAATCCCGGCCCCGCACGTGCGCGAAGCTGCTCCGGAGTCATCTGGATCAGGCGTTCGACCACGGCCTCGATGGGAATCTCGCGATGGACTGGGAGTTCGAGCTCCTCGGGGGCCGAGACGGGCTGGAGCACATTCGCGCGTGCCTGGAGATCACCGAGAATCCTGCCGAGAACTGCAACGCGATCGTTCAGGACGAGCCTGGGCTCGAGCGCGGCCAGGGCCGCTTCCAGCTCCGCGCGGACCGAGCGCAGGCGATGCCTGTCCCGCGATTCGGGGCGCTGAGCCTGCATCGGCTCGAAAAGCACGATATTGCGGTTGAGCAGCCCGGCCAGGCGCCCGATCGTCCGGTCGGCAAGCCGCAGCAGCACGAGCCCCGCGCGGGCAAGGCGGGCGACTGGCACAAGGACGCGCAGGTACCGCAGCAGCCGCGCCCATCGGCCCGCCGCGATCGCCCCCGTCTCGAGCGCGGCGAGCTCGATCGCGTGGCTCACGAAGCCAAACGGCAACGATGCCGCCAGGTCGACAAGCATGTGGTCGACCAGAAATGCAAACCGGTCTGGCGTGAGAATCAACTTGAATGTAAATTCCAGCAGAAAGAAAGACGAGAGCACGAGATCGGCCGCGCCCAGCCAGCGATGTTCGGCGGCGGAGAGCCCCCCTGTTCTGGCGTGAGTCAGCACGAAATCCAGGGCGATCAGGCCGCAGAGGATCACGATGAGCAGGAGCACGGCGGCATCGAGCCCCTGGGCAGCGCGGCGGCCCAGCAGATGCTCGAGCCGCGCTGCGAGCGTTTTCTCGCGCCAGGCAGCGCGGGCGCGTTTCTTGAGCCTGCGCGCCCTGCGCACAACACGCTGGAGCCGCTCTGGCACGGCCTGGCGATCGGTGTGCGCCGCGGCACGCGCCTGGCCGGCCGCGCGGCGGCACGATTCCAGCAGCCTGGCCAGATCGACCTGGAGCCGCTCCAGCCGTTCGGCGGCATGCGCGGCGGGCAAATCCTCGATAAACGCGGTCGTCTCCACAAGCTCGTCAACGCCCGCCTGGACGATGCGCTCGGCCATCCTGGTGCGAGACTGGGCATCGAGCGCAGCGAGCCTGGCGTCGGCGTCATCCACAAGTGCGTCGCACCTGGCCGCAAGCCGCGCGGTGATCGAATCGCTCGAGAAGCGCTCAACACCAAGCGCGGCGGCCTCTGCCGCCAGCCGAGTGAGCTGAAACCGCGTCCGCCAGGCGCCCAGGGGATCCAGAGGCTCAATCGCAAGCTCAAGCGTGATCTTGCGCTCGAGCAGGTCGGCCGCAAGCTCCTGGCTGCGCGCCTTGAGGGGCGCGAGCCGAGCCTGAGCCGATCGCAAGCGCGCCTGTTCAAGCAAGCTGCTGGCACGATCGAGCTCGAGCTCGATGCCCATCGCGGCGGGATGAGCCGGCTCGCGGTCGAGCCGGGCGATGATCCGCGAGAACCACTCGAGATCCCCACGCAGCCCCTCAAGCGCAAGCGCTGCCGCCAGCGGGTCGAGCGCGGAGTTGCCCGCCAGGGCGCGAACCGCGGCCTTCGCCTCGCCCAGCCAGCCGCGGACCCGATTCGCCAGCAGGCTCCGCTCCTCGCGCTCAGTCTCTTGAGTGAACGCATGTTGATCAACCTGTTCTTCGATCCATGTCAACCGCTCGGCGACGGCCAGGCGGCAAGCGGCTTCGGGCGTCTCGCCTGTGAAGCGATCGAGCCTGCGCCTGAGGCGCAGGCCATCGTCAATCGCCTCGATGCGAGCTGCGAACAGGCCCGCGCCATCGCGCCAGGGATTCGCGCTTGGACTCTCGGTCTCTTGCAGCCAAAGACTTGCTCGATGGGTCGAGTCGTCCAACGCGTCTTGCTCCCGCCCTCGCTTTACCCGCGCGGCAGCGCAACGGCAAAAAAGCGCAGCCAGTTGCCATGAAAGACGGCGTCGATCGCCGCGCTCGAGTATCCGCGCCGAGACAGGATCGCGTCGAGCTTCTGCAAGTCGGAGATACGGTCGAGCCCCACGGGAGTTTGCTCGGTCCCAAAGCCGCCGTCGAGATCGCTGCCGATCGCGGCGTGATCGTGGTTGCCAGCGCACTGGCAAATGTGATCGATGTGGTCAGCCGCCGCCTCGATCGAGACGACCTCGCGCGCGGTCTCGCCGCGGATCCAGCCAGGCGCCATCATCCAGGCGTCGAACGCCACGCCGATCACTGCCTTGCGCTCGACCAGAAGCGCGATCTGGCGGTCGCTGAACTGGCGCGGGTCATCGACGAGCGCCCGGCAATTATTGTGGCTCGCCAGCACTGCGCCTCCGAATCGCTCGAGGGCCTGGAAGAAGCTGGTGTCGGAAAGATGCGTGGCGTCGAGAATCATGCCCAGGGTCTCAAACTCGCGCAGGAGCGCCTGGCCGTCTGGTGTAAGCGGGCCGTCGTCTCCTGTACCGACGGCGTACCGATTGCGCCCGTAGTGCACCAGATTCACCGACCGCAGCCCAAGATCCCACCACGCGCGGGCATGGTCGATATCAACGATGGGATCCGCCCCCTCCATCGCCAGGATGTAACCGGGCGCTGCCCCCGGGCGCCAGGAACGCCAGTGCGACTCGAGCTCAGTCGAGGTGCGGATCGCCCGCAAGAGCCCTTTCCGCTCGAGCAGCTCATAGTAATAGAGCTGGCCGCGCGCGTTGGCCGCGGCGGTTTCCTGGTTGCAAAAGTCGAGCGAGCACCGGCTCTGGCCCTCGAGCCGCCGCGATTGCGGCCGTGACCGCGCCAGCAGGGTCGCCTGGCAGACGGCGACATGCCCCCGCTCCAGCTCGGGCAACGAGGTCGTCGCCCGCCCGCGCGCGGGGTGGTCGGTCATCGCTCGATCGATCTCGTTCAATCGGTCGAGGGGAAGCGACTGGTCGCGATCCCACGAAACCGCGTTCCAGGCAAGATCAAGATGGCCGTCGAAAAGAGGTCTCATGAGAGGTCGCGGCAGGTCCTTGAGAGTATTGAGGAGTGCTTTCGAGCACGCGCGGTTCTTGGAATCTCCGCATGTTTATGTTATCCCGAAGCAGCCCTGCGCCCAAGCGAGGCCAGGGATGAACCTGTGCTGCCGAGGATTGGCGGATGATGGAACTGGCGGACGGGGAGGCGGAAGCCGGCGAGTCGCGTGGGCGAAACTGGCTCGAGCGGCTCGGCCTGGGACGGCCTGAGCTCCGTGCCTGGGCGCTTTACGACTGGGCGAATTCGGCGATGATGTGCACGATCATCACCGCCGTGTTTCCGATCTATTACGAGCAGGTTGCGTGCAAGGGGATGGACCCCGCGAAGGCGCGGCAAACCTTCACGGGTTCGACCACGCTGGCCATGATCATGATTGCGATCGCGTCCCCGTTGCTGGGGGCGATCGCGGATATGCGCGGCGGCAAGAAGCGAATGCTTGGCGCCTTTCTGGGGCTGGGCGCGGGTTCGGTGGCCGCGATGTATTTCATCCACACCGGCGATGTGCTCCTGGCGTCGGTTCTCTTCATCCTCGCCAACATCGGTGCAAATGGGAGCTTCGTCTTCTACGACGCGCTTTTGCCCCATATCGCCCGCGATGACGAGATCGACCGGGTCTCCACCGCCGGCTACGCACTTGGATACATCGGCGGCGGCCTCTTGCTCGCACTCAACCTCGCCTGGATCCTTTACCCAGCCAGGTTTGGCCTGCCCTCGGGAGCAAACCTCACCGAATCCCAGAGTACTCTCGGCCCCCGATTGGCGTTTCTCTCGGTCGCGATCTGGTGGGTTGTTTTCGCGATCCCCCTGTTTCTGCGTGTGTCCGAACCCAAGGCACCGCCGGCCAGCATCGAGCGCCTGCCGCTTGCCACCATATTCTACCAGGCGATTCTGCGATTCCTTGAGACCGTGCGCTCGCTCAGGCGGTATCGCCAGGCCTTTCTGATGCTGCTGGCGTTCCTGGTCTATAACGACGGTATCGGCACAATCATCCGCCTGGCCGCGATTTACGGCAAGGGCATCGGCGTCAAGGATACGGTCATCATTGCCGCGGTCCTGCTTGTGCAATTCGTCGGCATCCCGTTCGCGTTTCTGTTCGGAATGCTTGCCGACCGGATCGGCGCCAAGCGCTCGATCGGCCTGGGACTCGTGGTCTACGTGGGGATCTGCGTCTTCGGCTGGTTGATGACAAACGCGATTCACTTCGTGATCCTTGCACTCCTCGTGGGCGCGGTTCAGGGCGGAACCCAGGCGCTCAGCCGCTCGCTGTTCGCCAGGCTGATTCCGCGTGAGCAATCCGCGGAATTCTTCGGCTTCTTCGGCGTGGCTGAGAAATTCGCAGGCATCCTCGGCCCAGGGCTGTTCTGGATTATCGACCTGGCCACCGGCCAGGGAAGAACCGCGATCCTTTCGGTGATCGCCTTCTTCGTGATCGGGGGTGCGATTCTGGCGATGGTCGACGTGAAGAGCGGCGAGCGCGAAGCCGCCCGGGCCTAGCCAGGCGGCGCGCGTGAACCTCAAACGGACCGATCAGAACGCGACTTTCATCTTGAGCATTCTGCGGGTCGCCACGAACTGGCTCGAGTGGTTGAGCGAGTGCAGGCCGACCATGTTGAGCACGGCCGCGACCGTGGGCGCCCACGGCGGCAGCTTGCCGTCCTGGTTGGACTCGAGCTCCGATTCCGGAATCTCGCCGAGAATCTTCAGCGTCGCCTGGCGCTGAGCTTCCAGCAGCGACATGTAGCCGTCCTTGGTCAGCAAGTGCGAGTCATCACCCCTCGGCTCCTTGAGCGAGTGTGCCTCGGCGAAGCCGTCTGGAAGCGCGGGCGAAACGCCCGGCCGGAGCATCTCGGCGAACATCCGTTCGGCCACGATGATGTGCCCGAGCTGCAGCGCGATCGAGTTCATGCCCTCGATCGGACGCAGCTTGATGTCGCTGTCCGAAAGACCGTCCATGTAGGACTTCAGAATAAAATCGGAGGTGCCGATCGTGTTCAGCAGAACGTCCTTGGGTCCCATGCGCGAAGTACTCCCTGGAGACTCGAATGGAAACGAACAGAGAATGCGCCACGCTCGGATGTGAGGAAACGATGCGCGGCGTGATTGGAAAGGGCCGCCTAGCGATTGCCGGCGGCCGCGCTTGACGCTTCTGGCCCCATGCGAAAGTCCGCGATGAAAAGCTGGCTCTTGCGATCCGCGGTTCGCCCGCTGGAGGTCCACATGAGGCGCTTGCCGTCAGGGCTGAACACGGGCAAGCCGTCGAAGCCCTCGTGATAGGTGATGCGTTCCTCCCGGCCGGAATCCACATCCATCAAATAGAGTTCATAATTTGCATGCCCGTGCCGTGATGTGGCGTAGATGATCCGCTTGTTGTCCGGGTTCCAGTACGGTCCCCAGTTCACGAATTCGTTGCTCGTGAGCGCCCGCTCGGATTTCCCCTCGGTGTCATTCACGTAGATTTGCAGCAGGTCATCGCCGCGGCGATCGCTGCGGTAAATGATCCGTTTGCCATCGGGCGAAAAGAACGGGCCGCCGTCATATCCCCTGGCATGGGTGATCCTGCGCGGGTTTTTGCCGTCGGCGTCCATGATGTAGATCTCGCCGTCGCCGTCGCGGAACGACGTGAACACGATCTGCTTGCCGTCGGGCGAGTAGCTCCCCTCGGCGTCGTATCCTGGCGTGTCGGTCAAGCGTACGAGACGCCCCCCCTCGAGATCGGCCGCGAAGATGTCGATCGTCTCGGGAAACTCCCAGCGATAGCGCGCTGTGCGGCTATAGGCAGGCCCGCGCGAAGGCGCGACCTCAGTGCTCGGGCTGAGATGCGTGGACGCGAACAGGATCGACTTGCCGCCGGGATGAAAGAATGGGCACGTACACCGCCCCTTGCCGGTGCTGACCATCCGCGCGGGGGCATCCTTTTTGAGCGGCCCAAGGAAGATCTGGTAGCCGTCCTCGTCCGGCTTTGGCTCATGGAAGATCGCGGGCGCGATGTTGGGCACCGCCTGGAAGATGATCGCATTGCCGTCGGGGCTAAAGTAACCTTCGCCGGCCCTGGCCAGGCCCGAGGTCACCTGGCGGATATTCACAAGATGCTTCGACTCAAGCCGCTCGACTTCCTGGGGTGAAAGCCCAGGCTGGCCCGCGCCAGGATGCCCCTGGCCCGAAAGGCCGATCGCGAGCAGAAGTCCCCATCCCGCCAGTGCCGCCATCGATCATG
Organism: Planctomycetales bacterium; assembly: GCA_027451885.1. Taxonomy (GTDB): domain Bacteria; phylum Planctomycetota; class Planctomycetia; order Isosphaerales; family Isosphaeraceae; genus JAKBAP01. The sequence goes on along the minus strand of DAIDHX010000005.1, from coordinate 27,156 downwards.
CTCCCTGGGGCGATTGCGGGCCCCGCCTGGGCTTCAAGCTCGTCTTTCGCAGGACCACGACGGACGAGCGTACCCTGTTCGAACGCTGTTCGTTTGCCTAGTATAAGCAGGTGGATGGGCGAAGGTAAAGCAGGGCTCAAAATCGCGCTAGAATGGGTGGATCGACTTGAAGATTTACACGAAAACGGGGGACGACGGCACAACGGGCGTGCTGGGTCCGGATCGGCTTTCCAAATCGGACGATCGGATCGAAGCCTATGGAGCGGTCGACGAGCTCAACGCTGCGCTCGGCGTGGCGCGGAGCTTGCCTGCGCCTCAGGATCTCTCGCCAGTTCTGAGCCGCGTGCAGGACGATCTTTTCCTCATCGGGGCCGCGCTCGCGGATACCTCGGCCGAGGGGCGGTTTCGCGGCGTGCTGCGGCCCGAGCAGGTGGAAACCCTGGAACAGGCGATCGACCATTTCGAGCTGGCGCTTGACCCGCTCACGCATTTCATCGTCCCCGGTGGCGCACCTGCCGCCGCCCAGCTTCATCTCTGCCGCACGATTTGCCGCCGGGCCGAACGCAGAGTCGTCGCCCTGGCACGCCACGCCAGCCCCGCGATCCCGCCCGAGCTTGTCGTCTACCTCAACCGTTTGAGCGACCTGCTCTTCGTAATGGCGCGTTATGTGAACAAGTGCGCGAACGTACCTGATATCCTCTGGACAGGGTTGCCCAGATGAGCCTCCCATCCGCCTCCATCTCGCTTCGCGGCAAGACCGTGCTGATCACTGGCGGGCGCAGAGTTGGCTCCGAGCTCGCGCTCGCACTCGCCGATCGAGGCGCCAACGTGGCCATGACCTATCACACCAGCCGCAAGGCGATCGAGGGCACGATCGCGGACGTTAAGAAGCGCGGGACGGGCGGGCTGGCTCTCAAGGCGGATCTTTCTCAGCCAGAAGAGGCCGAGGCCGCGGTCTGCGAGACACACGAAACCTTCGGTCGCCTGGACGCCCTCGTGAACATGGCAAGCGTCTTTTGCCGCACCCCTTTCAGGGAACTCGAGCCCCATGATTTCGACACCATGATCGCCGCCAATCTCGCGGCTCCCTATTACACCTCCGTCGCAGCCGGCCGCGTGATGCTTGATCAGAAAACCGACTCCGACATGCCTGCGAAGATCGTCACCGTGGGAGACTGGGCGACCGACCGGCCGTATCGCGACTATCTGCCGTATCTCGTCGCCAAGGGGGGCCTCGTCACCATGACGCTCGCGCTTGCGAAGGAGCTTGCGCCGCGGGTGGCCGTCGCCCTGGTTCAACCCGCCATGATCGACCCGCCGCCTGACTTCACCGCGGAAGACACACAAGCCGTGATCTCGCAAACGCCACTCGCCCGGGTTGGAACGCCGGGGGATCTCAACCGCCTGATTCTGTATCTGCTCGAGGGCACAGGCTTCGTCACCGGGGCCTGTTTTCGCGTGGATGGCGGCCGCTTCCTGGGCGTGGACTGACGCCCGGGCGGTCAGTCTGGAATCACTGCATATTCACGTGTTCCGCGCTTGATCTTGATGGTGGGCACGAGCGCCTCTCGGCTGCGCCTGAGCAGCCAGTGACCGCAGGGCACGAGCACGGGGCGTACCAGGACCGCATCGACCAGGATGCCCACGGCGAGCGCGAATCCGAGCTGCCGGAGCGATCCCAGCGGGCTCGTAAGAAACGACGCGAAGCTGCACGCGGTGATGAGCGCGGCGGAGCTGATCAGGCCGCCGGTGTTGCTGATGGCGCGGACGACGCCTTCACGCAGCCCGCGTTTGCGAGACTCTTCCTTGAGCCGGGTCATCAGGAAGACGTTGTAATCGACGCCCACGGCCACGAGCAGCACGAACAGGAAGTACGGCGTCTTCCAGTCGAGCCCCTCAGCGCCCAGGATTGACACGAACACCAGGTGGGTTGCGCCCAGGGCGAAGGCGTAGGTGAGGATCATGGTGGCGACCAGGTTGAAGCAGGCGAGGGGATCGCGGAGGGCGATCAAGAGCACCAGGAACACGCCGATGGGGACGATGATCCAGCTCTGGCGTTGGTCGGATTCGGTGAGGGTGCGGATATCGGCCGATTCCGCGTTGGCGCCGGCGACGCGTGCTGTGACGCGCACGCCTTCGTACTCGCCGAGATAGTCCTTGAGCCTGCGCCTGAGCGTGAGCACCTGATCCATGGCGGGTTGCGAGAACACGGGACTGCCCTGGGTGAGGTCGATGCGGGCGTGATGGCCGTCGGGGGTGATGTAGGCGTCGAAGCTCTGGCGCAGGTCGGGGTGGTCGCGTACGGTCTCGTCGTTGATGAGCAGGCGATCGAGCGCTCTGCGTCCCACGGGGTCTTTCATGATGCTGTCCATCTCGCGATGGGCGCGGGCTGCGCCTGCGGCGATTTTGCCGATGCCCTGAATGGCGCGGCCAAGGTCGCGGAGCATGGTTTCCGAGCCTGATTCCGGCCCGGTTGCGCTGGGCTGGGTGGCGGCGGAACGCGCGTCCCTTGGTTCACCGCGCAGGGCGCCGACTGCGCGCGAGAGCGCGGGCAAGCTGAGCACGCCGCCGCCGGATTTGGCCACGTCGACCATCGCCTGCGCCGCCGTGAGCCCTGGCGTGGATCCGCCCCGGCCGCCGGCGCGCTCAAGGCCCGTATCACTCTTGGGAGCAGGCGGACCGGCGATCGGCAGACCAGTCTGGCGCTGCAGCCAGAGCGCAGCGCGGAGCTTGGACGCCCCCTCCAACAAACCACGCTGGAGCTCACGCGCGCCCGCCGCGATCTGCACAAAGCCCTGATCGACCTCCGATAGCCGCGACGACAGCCTTGCCCGCTCGAGCGGCTCCGGACTGCCCAGCGGCTGCGTCGCCGATCTTACCTCCGTGAGCATACGCTGATGCGTAAGCAAACGGCTCACGTCGTCGATCATCGCCAGCCCCTGCGAGCTCCGCAGGTCAACGTCCGATTCCAGCATGACGGTGAGCGGCGCCAGGCGGCCGGAATCAAACTTATCGGTCGTCAACCGGAAGTCACGCACCGCCGCCGACGAATCCGGCAGCTCGGAAAGCAAATCCTGGATGAAGTGTGTCCGCAGCCCAATGACCGATAGCGGGATCATCGCCAGCACCGCGAGCCCCCAGCTTCGCAGCGGACTCGCCATCGCCATCCGCCCCACCGCTTCCCACCAGCTCGCATGCGACGCACGCACCAGCCCGTCGAAGGCAGTCGGCCTGCGCTGGGCCAGTACCAGCAAAAGCGCGGGCGTGAGCGAAAGCGTGGCCACAAGCGCAATCACAAGTGCAATCGCCACGCTGGGGCCAGTGCTCGAAAAGAGCTTGAACCTGGTCGTTCCCATGAGCAACAGACCAACGATGATCGTCCCCGCGCTCGTCATGAGCGGCACCGCCGACCGAGACAAGGTCGAGCGGAGCGCGCCGAGCGGGTTTTCGGGATTGAATCGCTCCGCGTAACGCCACGAGAGAAACAGGCAAAAGTCAGTACCGGTGCCGAAAAGCACGGCGATCAGGAAGAGCTCAACCAGGGGCGAAAGATCCCAGCCCAGGAGCATCATCCAGCCCAGCAACCCGCGCGCGATGACCAGGCTCGCACCAATCGTGACCAGCGGCACCAGGGCGAGCCAGACCGACCGATAAACAAATAAAAGGACAATGAGCAACAGGGCGACGGTTGCAATCGCGGCGCGATCGAGCGAGGTCTGCACGTTCTTCATGTACTCGCGGCCGACCACGGCATCGCCCGTCCAGCGCACCTCGAGTCCGGCCGGGCTGCCGATCCGCTTGACCTCGCCCTCAAGCCAGCCGACGATCTCATGGGTGCGAGGCGCAACAAATGAGCTTGAGAGCGGCACCACGAGAAGCTGAGCCGAGCGATCGCGGCTCAGTAGCCGATCGGCGATTTCCGGCCGCGAATCGGGACCCAGCACCCGATGAATCTCCGCCGGCGCGCCCGGCCCCACAAAGTCCGCCGCAAGCGCCCGCACGAACCGGCGGTCCTCGTCACGCAGCCCTTGAGCCCGATGCAGCGTGATCGCCGCCACCGAGGCATACGCCTGGTCGGGCCAGCACTCATCCAGAAGCGCAGCGGCTTGCCGACTCTCCGCATCGTTTGCGAGCATCCGCGCCTGACCTTCCGCGGCCAACCGCGTCAAGTTCGGGCTCGTCGCCAAAACGAGAACCGCCACGATCGACCAGCCCGCGATGATCCACCACGGCCCGCGACCGCTGAAAACCCGCGATCCGTCCAATCGCATCAGATCTCGTCTCCCGTCCCGGCCGTCTTCCCTCGAGCCCGGGTACGCTCCGCGCCGCCCCCCTGGGCGACCGCAATTAACCTCACCCACATCCCCGTGGGTCCGCGCCAAACCAGTTTTCTCACCCCGGCCCACGACCACTCGGATCGAACACAACCGGGAAACGGGCCAGTTGACGACGGAGGTCTAGCAAAGATGGGCAAACCCATGCGTCTTTTTCATCGCTTCTACTATAGTGTAATCCACGAGCGGATCAAGAAGTTTCAGGGTGGGCAAGCACAGCCGACCCCGCCGACCAACGGCGAACAAGGCTCGGCGTGCCGCGATCCAGACACACGACAGACCATCGGCAACGACCTTCCGAAGCGGCGAATAAGGCTGGAACGAACAAGCATCCCGTCGGGGAGGGTCATCGAAGGGACCGGATCCACCAGGAGCGCCGCACGAACCCTGGCTCACGAGCAAAGCGGCTCGCAAGCCTGCCACGGCGGGGACGCCACGAAGACACCCCGTCGAGGACGCACGCCCCACTCCCCGTCGAGGACCTGCCGGCGCCTTATCGAGAGGACAGGCCGGGGCCTTGCGTGACAGATGAACCACGCGCTGGCTTCGGTCCGCGCGGGCACAATGGGTTCGGTTCGTATTCGACGGTTCTCGTTTCATGGCTTCATGTTCTGGCTAGCCTGGGCTCGGTTTTGTGCGCGCTTGGGTTCGGTTCGCGGAGCGCGGGTGGCTTCGGTCTGCGCGGGCGATTCGGCTTCGCCTTTTCCGCGCGCTGGCTTCGGTCTGCGCGGGCGATTCGGCTTCGCCTTTTCCGCGCGCTGGCTTCGGTCTGCGCGGGCGATTCGGCTTCGCTTTTTCCGCGCGCTGGCTTCGGTCTGCGCGGGCCGTTGGGTTCGGTTCGAACTAGCGCAATGGGTTCGGTTCGCAGTCGACGGTTCTCCCTTGCTGGCTTCATATTACGGAGAGCCCTGGCTCGATTTTGCGCAGCGGTTGTGGTCTCATTTTCTGACGCGCCTGGGTTCGATTTCTGGCGCGACTGGGTTCACTTCGTCGGCGCGGAAACAACACCCTCGACCACGCCTCCGGTACGAGCACGCAGCGTGAGCAAGTGCGTGAATTCGTGCCAGGTCCGCCCCTCAACGCTGGCGCCCAGCCGGTAACAAAACGAACACCAAGCGCAGGCCAGGTGCTCAGACCCGCCCCGGATCGGCTTTACGGATTCATCGACTCGGGAATCGCCGAGGTGCTTTGCGTGAGTCGTGGAAGGTGGAAGACGGACGGGCTGGACGCCGTTCCAGGTTCTTCTCACCATGAATCTAACGCACGTTGGTTCGACCCGAATCAAGAATCCCCCCGATTTTTGCCCGGCCTGGTCGAACTGCGCAAGGACTGCGGATTCTCGGGGAAATCCCAATCGTTACGCCCCATGACGCCACCCGACGCCAGGGCCTTCCCGCCGCGGCCAACGGCCTCCTTGATGCAGGTGAGGCGTATTCCCATGTAAGACATGGTCTTATTTAGGACAGGCGTTGTCATCTTGACGCCAGTGCCCGACCCATGAACGGCAGGTGGGCTTGGACAATTGGATTCTCGTTATACTACATATGTATTTAGTATACCATTAGGGCTTCGGGACGCGGACGCGGAATCGGACGCGGTCGCGGGCAAGGACCGTGATCGCGCGAAGCTTGCGAGGGCGGCCGGGGCGCGTGGGTTGGTACACATTTACTGGCGCATCGTGCCTGTATTCGGTCGGGCTCGTGCCGGGGTTGCAAGGGCGGACGGGGCATCGGCCGAACGATGCGGCGACGTCCAGCGCCAGCAACCGAGAGAACGCTTTCAAGCTCTTTGAGCGGGACCGACATTCCTCATGGTGTCATCGGTGTGTTCGTATAGCCGGGAAGCCTGGCTCGATTCAACGGGCGATCGAGCCTGCGAGACATGTCGAGAGACGCACATCGGGGTTTGCCCATGACTGCGGCGGAAATCGTGGAAGAACTCGCGTCCCTCGGGAGCGAGAGCGTCCGAAAAGTGCTCCGCAAACACGGAGCCCGGGACCCGCTCCTTGGCGTGAAGATCGGGGATATGAAGCCGATCGTCAGGCGTGTGAAGCAGAACTACAAGCTCGCTCTCGAGCTTTACGACACCGGCATCTACGACGCCATGTACCTGGCGGGGCTGATCGCCGACGATGCGCGCATGACCAGGAAGGATCTGAGCGCATGGGTCAAGAAGGCCGAGGGGGGTGCGCTTGCAACGGCGACGGTCCCGTGGGTCGCCGCGGGAAGTCCCCATGGCGCGGAGCTCGCACGCGAGTGGATCGATTCGAAGGACGAGACCACGGCCGTCTGCGGCTGGTCCACGCTGAGCGCGCTCGTCTCGCTCAAGCCCGATCGAGAACTTGACCTCGCGCTCTACACGCGACTCCTGAAACGCGTCCAGGACTCGATCCACAAACAGCCCGACGCCGTGCGGGCGGCCATGAATCACTTCATCATTTGCGCAGGCTGTTATGTGTGTGCGCTGACGGATCTTGCCCTCGAGACGGCCGCGAGGATCGGCAAGGTCACGGCCGACAGGGGCGACACCGAGTGCAAGGTTCCAGACGCCGCCGAGTCCATCAAGAAGGTTGAAGCCCGGGGATCGCTCGGGAAGAAAAAGAAAACCGTGAAGTGCTGAAGGCGCCTGGCGGGCCTCGGCTTCATGTCTTCCTTGCGGGGGCGGGCGCCTTGCAGATGTACCCATTCCTGGAGTTCGTGGAGCAACGGGGACGGAGGAGACGGCGACCCGTCGACGCCCGTGCCTGTCCTTATAGCGGAGGGAGGGAGCGTGGCGGGAAGGCCCCAGTGGGTGGGGGCGGCCCGGATTAGCGAGCGGGCGCGTCGAGCGGGGGTGTGCCCAGGTGGGCGAGGCGGTCGCGATTGAGCGTGTGGATCGCGTCGTGGGCGGTTTTGATGGCTTCGAGGCTGGTGCCGACGTATTTTTCGACAACGGCGGCGGCGATTTCGAAGGCGACGACGTTCTCGACGATCACGCTTGCGGCGGGCACAGCGCAGACGTCGGAGCGTTCATACGTGGCGGGATGAGGCGCCTTGGTGACCATGTTGATCGAGGGTCCGCGTGCGGCCAGTGTGCTGATCGGCTTTTTGGCGGCGCGGACGACGATCGGCTCGCCGTTGGATGTGCCTCCCTCAATGCCGCCGGCGTTGTTGGTGGGGCGGCGGAAGCCATAGCGGCGGTCGTCCTCGGCGTGCGCAGGGTCGTAGGAGACGGGGTCCATGACCTTCGACCCGGGGCGTCTCGCGGCTTCGATGCCCAGGCCGATCTCGACCGCCTTGATCGCCTGGATGCTCATCACCGCGCAGGCGAGCCGGGCGTCGAGCTTGCGATCCCACTGGGCGTGGCTGCCCAGGCCGATCGGGCAGCCGGTTACGATGGTTTCGACCACGCCGCCCAGGGTGTCCCCGGCTGCGCGGGCCTCGTCGATACGGGCGATGATCGCGGCGTCGGCCTGGGGGTTGAGGGTGTAGACCTGGCTGGCGTCGCGGATTGTGGGATCGAGCGCGATCGGCTCGGCCGTGATGCCGCCGATCTCACGCACATATCCCAGCACGTGGATGCCAAGCGCACTCAGGAGCAGGCGGGCGAGCGCACCCGCGGCCACGCGTGCGGCGGTTTCGCGGGCGCTTGCGCGCTCGAGCACCTGGCGGATGCCGGTCTGGTAATTGATGGAGCCGGCGAGGTCGACGTGGCCGCCGCGGGGTGCAGCGGGCTCCTGCAAGCGTTCGAGTTTGGCGTCCTTGTTCACCAGCCGCAGGGTAATGGGCGCGCCCGTGGTGACGCCGTGATAGGTGCCGGACTCCACGATCACGCGGTCGGTCTCGATCTGCTGCCGCTTGCCCCGGCCATATCCACCTTGCCTGCGCTCGAGCTCGCGGTCGATGAACGCCGTGTCGAGCGCAACGCCCGAGGGGAAGCCCTCGACGATGGCCACGAGTGCAGGTCCGTGCGATTCTCCGGCGGTCAGGTAGCGCAGCAAGGTCAAACTCCCGCTCTCGAGCGCCTAGCGCCAGGGGAACTGTTCCCCGGTGAGCCTTTCGTAGGCCTCGATGTACTTGGATCGGGTCCGCGAGACAACGTCGGGCGGCAGCTCCGGCGGCGGGCTCGACTTGTCCCAGCCCGTTTGCTCGAGCCAGTCGCGCACGAACTGCTTGTCGAACGAGGGCTGCGGCCCACCTGGATGATACGCGTCAGCGGGCCAGTAACGCGAGCTATCCGGCGTGAGAACCTCGTCGATCAAGAGCAGGTTTTCGGTGGCGAGGTCGATCCCCCACTCGAGCTTGGTATCGGCCAGGATGAGCCCGCGCTCGGCTGCGCGTTGAGCGGCGTCGCGGTAGATGGAAAGCGTGTTTGAGCGCAGGGTGTCGGCCAGGGACTCGCCGATGACGCTTGCCATTTGCTCGTAGGAGACGTTTTCGTCGTGCCCGGATTCGGCCTTGGTCGCGGGGGTGAAGATGGGGTCGATGCGTGCGCTTTCGACGAGTCCCGAGCCAAGCCTGATCCCGCACACAGCACCCGTGGTCCTGTATTCCTTCCAGCCGCTGCCGGAGAGGTAGCCGCGGCAGACGCATTCGAAGGGCACAACACGGGCCTTGCGCGTGATCATCACGCGGCCGGCGAGGTTGGCGCGTTCGTCTGGCTCGAGGGCAAGGCCGGCGTCCTCGATGCGGGTGGAGAGCAGGTGGTGCGGAACACCGAGTGCGCTGAACCAGAATGCGGAGAGGGCGGTGAGCACGCGCCCCTTGTCGGGAATACCCGTTGGCAGCACCCAGTCGAAGGCGCTGATGCGATCGGTGGCGACCAGGAGCAGGCGGTCGCCCAGGTCGAAGACGTCGCGCACCTTGCCCTGGCGCGTGGGGGTTATGCCGCAGGCGAGACGGGTCTTGAGGTAAGGCGTTTGCATGGTCAGGCGAGCTTGTGGGCTGTGGTTTCGTCGATCAATTGCGCGAGCCATTCGAGATAGGGGGTTCCGCCGGTACCGCGCGGGTCGCGGACGTGGGCGGCGATGTAGCGTCTGGCGAATTCCAGGTGGGTCTCACGGAATGCAGCGAGCGCGTCGAGTGCGTCATTGTAGGGCGTCCTGTCGGCCAGGCCGCGGGGGTCTGGCATCTGTTCGACATGCTGCAGGAACGCGCGATGCGCGGCGGGCATGAATCTGCGCATGTCCGCCAGATGGTTTGTGAGCAGCGACGGTTTGTGCGGAATCTTGAGAAACGAGGTCACGGCGGGAACCACGCTGCTCTGCGCGCCCGTTTCACCGCGGAAGTTGAGCGGAGACGCGTCGATTCCCTCGTAGACCACTCCCTCGAAGAAACGGATGTACGGGCGAAAGGTGCGGTAATAGAGCGCAGGGTCCATTTTCTCGGGGATGCGCCTCAGCGTCTCGACCTGCGCCCAGAGCGTGCGCCCGAGCAGGGCGACCGCGCCCGAAAGCGCGTTTTGATCTCCCTGCGTGAGGGCTTGACCGGCCGCCTCGATCGCGTCGACCAGGCCCGCGGCCAGGGCCTCGATCTCGACATGCACCAGGATGAACCAGTGCTCGTCATAGAGATGGACAAAGTTCTGAATCGTGTCGATGTTTCCGAGCGCCACGGGACCGGCCGGGTCGAACCGTTTCCAGTTATAAAGCGCGTAGCCGTCATAGCTGAGGATGGGGGGCCGATCGAGACGGCGGCAGACGTCGACCAGTGGGATCGCGATGTTCCGGGGCAGGAGCGTGGCCGGCTCCTGGCCGACCTGATTGACATAGGCCGAGGCGAGAAATCCCACGCGGGTATAGTAAAGCGCCTGGGTGCCGAGGTCGGCGGTTGCGTGCAAGCTGGGGATTTCGAGGGTGCGTGCGAAGGCTCGAAACGCGGGATCAACGAGCAAGCTGGGGAGATCGCGGCCGAGGCGGTCGAGCGTGTGGAGCGGGGAGTCCGCGGGAAACTCGCCGAGCGGGTCCGCGGCTGGCAGGAAGCCTCGTCCAGGAGCGAGCGTCATGATGAGAGCTCCCACCCGGGGGCGGAGTCGAGGGTGGCTCGAGAGTCCGCGCTCACCGGTCGACCAGCTCCAGGAAGGTGTCGTGCAAGAAGATCCAGTTCGAGGGGGCGGCGGAGATTGGTCCGTTGATTCCGAAGACGGCGATCTGATAGACCTTGCCCGGCTCCGGGTCCTTGAGCTCGACACGGTTCGGGGTGTTGAAGCCGCCGACGATGGCCTCGCCCCCCTTGCCTGGGGTGCGTGGGAGCTTGCCGTCGACCCACACCTCGCCGTAGTCGTCGACAGTGGTCTGGAAGAACACGCGTTTGCCCTTCGCCTCGGGCGGGATGGTCAGCTTGATGCGGTACCAGCAGAAGCAGACCTGGCCGGTCGATCGGGCCTTGCCGAGGGATTCCGGGGTGATGGCTTCCCATCTGGAATCGTCGAAGGCCGCGGCCTCAGCGCGGGGGGAGATGTTGTAGGTCTTGTTGGGCTTGCCGTCGGGCCCCTTGCCGTCGACCTCGACGATTTTGACGTCGTGGTAGCGCCATTGGCCCTTGACCGAGTCGACGCCGGCCCGGGTGCGCAGGTTGATTTTCTTCGATTTCGCCTGCTGCGTGGTTTGCGCGGGCAGGTTAAGAGGGATCGTCGCGGCGAGGCAGGCCGCGACCACAAACACGCTCCGCATCAGCGCTGGCTCCCTGGGAGAATCCGAATACACGCCCGCCGTGGCCCGCGCCCGGCGGCCGCAGGGTCATGGATAGAGGCTTGCGGCCTTCGCGGGAGGCGCCGGCGGGGGTGAAAGTGCGGGGGCGGACTCATCTGCCTTGCGGCCGAGAAGCGCGTGCAGATCGTAGGCGTGGAACGGCTGCGTGGCCGCGGGCTTGCCGTCCTTCGATGCGTTCGCCACCCAGAATCGGCCCGTTGTGGTTTCGAAGAGAACGCTGTGCAGGTTGGACTTCATCGCGACCGGGCGATCCATCAGATGGATCGCGCCCTCGACGTCGAAGGTCCCTGCGCCCGCCTTGACCCGCTTGACAAGCTCCTTGTAACGATCGCCCGCCGAGAGCACCACGGCGTCCTTCACGGGGTCGGGGAGCTTGGGATGGCCCTGCCCCATGGCAAGGGTGGTGAAGACGTTCCACGACGCTTCCATGCCCACGGCTTTTTTGGTCTCGCCGTCGGCGATGACGAAGTAGTATTCGCAGGTTCGCGGCCGGTCGCGGAAGGTTTTGACGGCCTGTTCGAGCGAGTCGGCTTCCTCGAGGGCGATCCGCATCAGGAACGCCATGGGTGTGCCATCCCAGTGGCCTGTGCCGCCGCCGCCCATTTCGCCGATTGAGATGCGTTCGGCGTTCATGCCCGTGACCGAGCCCACAAAGCCTGCGTAGGTGACATTCACGAACGGGATGCGGTTCCGCGGCGCAGCGACGACAAGCACCGCGTGTTCCTGGAGTTTCCAGTCGCAGGCGTAATCCAGAATGCGGCCGTGATAGAGCTCGCCCGTTTTCGTGGCCGAGCCCGCCAGAGCGAAGCCGGAGCAGTGGAACAGCTCCGGGATGAAGTTGGCGACGACGATGTCCTCGAAGGGCACGCCAGAGCCGTCGGCCACTCCGCGCATTTCTTCGTAGTAGCGATCGGGCACAAACTTGCGCTGGCGGGACGCGATGCCGCGGATCACCTGCCTGGGATCGAGCAGCTTGAGACCGCCCAGCTCGACCTTGATCTCCCTGGCCTTCACGTCGAAGAGATAGCGGACGTTCTCACGGACGTCGTCCCGCAGGAGAGCGCCTTGCTGATAGCCCATTTCATAGGGCTCGCCCGCGACGTGGAGCACGCGCGCGCCGTCGATCTCCTCGAGAAACCCCGCGCCGCAGCGCGCGATCGTGCGGCCCTCGCCAGCGAACGCGCACGCACCCAGCGAAAGGATCGCGACAAGCCCCGCAAACACCCAACCCCACGCACGATGCCGCATGACCCTTGCCTCCTTCAGTCCTTCCGTGTGAAGTCTCAAGCCCGGGATTACCATGACTTTATCCCAAGATGGGCTCCGGTTCCAATCGACCTGGACGGATTTCGTCCACTCCGCACCGATTGCGAGCGGTTCTGGATCCGGGCTTGCGAGCCCGCGGCGGAAGCGCGGCGATCGCGTTCTTGAAGCAAGACAGGCAAATTTCGCGCCATAGGGGCCAGGCGGTTCGGCCTTCAGGTTAGGCTGCCTGGTTATTCCCACTCGATCGTGCCAGGCGGTTTGCTGGTGATATCGTAGACCACGCGGTTGACTCCCTTGACCGAATTGGTGATACGAGTGGATACGCGTGCGAGCAGGTCATGCGGCAGGCGGGACCAGTCGGCGGTCATGTAGTCGTCGGTCTCGACGGCGCGAATGGCGATGACGTTGTCGTAGGTTCGGCCATCGCCCATGACGCCAACGGATCGGACGGGCAAGAGCACGGCGAAGGCCTGGGCGGTCTGGCGTTCGAGCCCCGCGGCGGCGAGTTCCTCGAGAAAGATGGCGTCGGCCTTGCGGAGGATTTCGAGGCGGTCGCGTGTGACCTCGCCGAGGCAGCGCACGGCGAGTCCGGGGCCAGGAAACGGGTGCCGCCAGACGAGTGATTCGGGGAGCCCGAGCTCGAGGCCGAGGCCGCGGACCTCGTCCTTGAAGAGGTCGCGGAGCGGTTCGATGAGCTCGAATCCGAGTTCGCTGGGCAGGCCGCCGACGTTGTGGTGGAGCTTGATGTTGGCGGTGGGTCCGTCGGGCGCGCCTCCGCTTTCGATGACGTCGGGGTAAAGCGTGCCCTGGGCCAGGTAATGCGCGGCTGGGATCGAGCGTGCTTCTTCGCGAAAGGCCTCGATGAAGACGCGTCCGATGCGCCTGCGTTTTTCCTGGGGATCGAGCACGCCGGCGAGCGCGTCCAGGAATTGATCCTCGGCGTCGACCACGCGGAGCTCGAGTCCGTGCCGGCCGCCGAAGGCGCGGACCACGCTTTCGCGCTCGCCCAGGCGCAGGAGCCCGGTGTCGACGAATACGCAGACCACGCGCTCGCCGACCGCCCTGGCCAGAAGCGCGGCACAGACCGCGGAATCGACGCCGCCGGAAAGGCCGCAGACCACGCGCTCGCCCGGCTTCACGCGTGATTCGATCGATGCCACCGCGCGTTCCAGAAAGGCGCCGATGGTCCAGTCGCCCGGATTGCCGCAGATCCGATCGAGGAAATTACCCAGGATCGTGGTGCCATGGGGCGTGTGCGAGACCTCGGGATGAAACTGGAGCCCATAGATCGGGCGCGTGCGGTGCCGGACCGCGGCCACGGGGCAGGTGTGGGTTGCGGCGAGCGGCATGAAGTCAGGCCCGGCGTCGGGGATCTGATCGCCGTGGCTCATCCAGACCTGGCTGCGCTCGGGCACGCCGAGAAACAGCGGCGCGCCGTGATCGACCACGCGGAGCTCCGCCCGGCCGAACTCGCGCGCTGGCGCTGGCTCAACCGCCACGCCCATCGCCTGGCAGGCAAGCTGCATGCCATAGCAGATGCCCAGGACCGGCACGTCCAGGTCGAAGATGCCGGGATCGCAGCGGGGGGCGCCTGCGTCGTAAACGCTGGCCGGGCCGCCCGAGAGAATGATGCCGAGCGGATTGAGCTGGCGCACGCGCTCGGCGGTGATGTCGTGGCGCACGATCCGGGCGAAGGCGAGCCGCTCGCGCACCCGGCGTGCGATGAGCTGAACATACTGGGCGCCGAAGTCGAGCACGAGCACCGGTCGCGCTGTGGGATCGTGATCCGCCGTCATGAGCCGTGAGCTTCCCGAGAATGGAACAGCCCCAGCCGATCGCCGGGGCTCAGTCAAGTATCCTACCCACTTCACCCCCCCTGATGAAACGGAGGGCAGCGCGGGGCTGGTTCGATCGCGGCACGGGGCCGTTATTTTGCGTGAGGTTCGTCCGCCGCCAGCCGCGCCAGCTCCGCCGCCCGTTGCGTGGCGGAGTAGACGGCATCGATCATGGCTCCGCGCACGGCCCTGCGCTCGAGCTCATGGAGACCTGCGATCGTCGTTCCGCCCGGCGAGGCCACCTGATCCTTGAGCTCAGCGGGATGTTGCCGCGCGCCCTGAACCATCACCGCAGCCCCCAGCACGGTTTGCGAGGCCAGGCGAATCGCCACATCGCGCGGCAGGCCGCAGCGCACTCCGCCGTCGGCGAGCGCCTCGATGAACAGGTAAACAAACGCGGGACCGCTGCCGGAAAGCCCCGTCACCGCATCGAGCAAGGATTCCGAGACCTTTTCCGCGAGGCCGATTCCCTCGAGCATGCGCTTCACGAGCGATTCGTCATGACCGGATGCGAACGGCCCCGGGGCATAGGCCGATGCGCCCAGGCCCACAAGCGCGGGCGTGTTCGACATGACGCGGATGATCCGCCGCTCGGGACCGAGCACACGCGCGATGGTATCGATCGTCACCCCGGCCGCGACCGAAACCAGCAGATGCTCGTTTCCGATCGCAGGGCGGATTTCCTCGAGCACCGCGCGCATGGTTTGCGGCTTAACCGCCAGCACGATCACGTTCGCGCGATTGACCACCTCGAGATTCGATTCAAGCACGGTGGCGCCCGACGACCTGGCGAGCGCATGCCGCGCATCGGGCGACGGATCGGCGGCGGTGATCGCGTCTGGTTTCGCGAGCTCCGCGTGGATCATGCCGTCGACGAGCGCGGTGGCCATTCGGCCCGCGCCCAGGAACCCCCACCGCACCTCATCCGGACCCTTGCTTGCTCGCTTCGCCATCCGCGCTTTCTCTCCTGGAATCGGCTCGCCGCGCCTTACCCCGTGGCCTGGAGCATAGGCATCGCCAGGGCGCAAGGGCAAGCGATCACCCGCGAGCCCGCGCAGAGCCTCCTTGCGGCTGGCCAGGCGCGGGCTTATGTTTCAATCCATTGCTCCCCCAAGACCGGCGCACGCCCGGAAGACGGCAGGTCCCCATGAAATTCAGCTTTCTGTTCCACGAGCCGGTCACCGCGCTCGCCGAGCTCGACCGCCGCATGGGCGTGCTCAAGGCGCTCGGTTACCACGGAATCGAGCTTTCCGCATTTCACCCCATGCCCTACTCGATCACCGGCGTACAGGCGCTTGCGCTCAAGCACAACCTGCCTGTCGTTTCGATGCTCACCGGCTGGTCGTACGGCGAGGGGTGCTGCCTGTCGAGCCCCGACCCGGCCGCTCGCAGCCGCGCGGCGGCCCGCCTGTGCAACTATGTCGACCAGGCCGCTGAGCTGGGCTGCTTGCTCGTCGTCGGCCTGCTTCAGGGTCTGCGCAAGGATGAGCCGGATGGATCGCTCGCCAACGACCGCATCGCCGAAGGGCTGGGCATTGTGGCCCGCAAGGCGGCCGAAAAGGGCGTGCGGCTCGTGATCGAGCCGGTGAATCATCTCCAGGTCGGCTTCAACAACCGGGCCTGCGAGGCCCGGGCGATGGCCAGGCGCGTGCATTCTGCGGCGCTCGGCTACATGCTCGACACATTTCACCTCAATATCGAGGAACGCTCGGTTGAATCCGCGCTCGACGAGTTCGCGGCGGAGGCCTGGCATTTCCATCTTTGCGAAACGACTGGCCTGCGGCTGGGCAGCGGGCATCTGGATCTTCCCGGGGTGCTACGCCGGCTCGAGGAGCAGGGCTACAGCGGGGTTGTGTCGGTGAAAATCTATCGCGATCCCGACTGGGAAGGCGCTGCGAGGCATTCGGCGGAGATGTTGCGTTCCCTGGGAGCGCTCTGACAAATCGAGGATACGCGACGACTCGAAGGGTCGATCGGGAGCCGACGATGTCCACGCTCGACCCACACGCGGCTGTGCCAGGCGCTCGCCCCCGCGACAGCCAGACCTTCGTGATGGCGTCCGCGAGCTTGCTGGCGATTGTGGTTTATATCCATCGCCTGGGTTTCGCGGTGGCCGCGGGTGATCCGGACGGACCGTTCCATCTGAGCGACCGGGAGCTGGGCGACCTGATGAGCGCATTCCTGCTGGGCTACGGCCTGCTGGAAATGCCGTGGGGAATTCTGGCCGATCGGCTGGGCGTGGCGAAGGTGCTGGCACCGGTGGTGATCGGCGGCTCGCTGCTCACCGCCCTGCCCGCCGCGCTTGCACTTTCGCCCCGAACCGCATGGGCGTTTCGCGCCCTTCTCGTGTGCCGATTTCTCTTCGGCGCGTTCCAGGCGGGGACGTTCCCCTCGATCACGCGACTGACCGCCGACTGGATCGCTCCGGAGTCACGGGGCCGAGCCCAGGGTTTTGTCTGGACCGCGAGCCGGCTCGGCGGCGCGATCGCGCCGTTCGTCATGGCTCAGCTTGTCTGGATGTGCGGCGACAGCAGGCTGCCGCTGGTGCTGATCGCACTCCTGGGCGTGGCCTGGACCACCTGGTTCCTGCGCTGGTACGGCCGGCACGCTCGAAACCACGGCGGCGGCCAGACCCCACGCCCGGGCGCAAGCCGTGAATGGTCCGACTGGATCGCACTGGCGCGCAACCCAGGCGCGATTGCGCTTTGCGTGAGCTACGGCTGCCTGGGCTTCAGCGGCAACTTTTTCGTCACCTTGCTGCCCGGCTATCTGGCCAAGCAACGCGGCCTCGAGACGTCTGCGACCGCGGTGCTCACCGCGCTGCCGTTCGCGTTCGGCATGGCGGCCTGCCTGGCGGGCGGCATGCTCTCCGATCGCCTGGTCCGCCGAAGCGGGCACTCCTCCAGCCGGCGCGCGGTGGGTTTCGCCGGGATGGCGCTTGCCGGATCGGCGATCGCGCTTGTGCCCTGGTGCTCGAGCACTCCTGCGCTTGCGTTTTTGCTCACACTCGCCTTCGCGGGCAACGACCTGGCCATGGCGCCCGCGTGGGCCGCGGCGGCGGATATCGACGAACGCAAGGCCGGCGCGCTTTCGGGCGCCATGAACATGGCCTCGAGCGTGCTCGCGTCGTTTCAGACCCGCACCGTGGGCCGGATGTTCAGCGCCGGCGACCTGTCAACGCCCTTTATTTTGCTCGCGACCGGCTATCTCCTCGGCGCCCTCGCGTGGTTCGCCGTCGTACCTCATTCGTCCCCCAGGTCCAGTCAACCTGACACGCCCTCTTCCTCGGAGCAACAGCCATGAACCCCGATCTCTTTCGACTCGACGGCCGCACCGCCATCGTCACAGGCGCGGGGCGCGGGCTGGGACAGGCGATCGCGCTCGGGCTGGCGGCAGCCGGAGCCGAGGTCGCCGTCGTCGATCGCGATCTCGAATCCGCGCGCGAAACCGCTGCGCTGCTCGCCGCTCACAGACAAACCGCCGTGCCGATCGCCTGCGACGTCGGTGATCCCGCCCAGGTCGACGCCATGGTTCAAACCGCGGTGCGGGCGCTCGGCAAAATCGACATCCTGGTCAATAACGCCGGCATCACCAGGCGAATCCCACTCTTCGACTGGCAAGAGGACGACTGGAACGAAGTCATTCGCATCAACCAGATTGGCACATTCACCACCGCCAGGGCCGTGGGCAAACGGATGATCGCGGCTGGCGCAGGCAGCATCGTGAACATGTCCGCACTCGGCGGCGGCGTGATCGGGCTCGGGCGCGGCAACGCGATTTACTGCTCGACCAAGGGGGCGGTCGTCGCCCTGACCCGCGACCTGGCGGCCGAATGGGCCCGGTACGGCGTGCGCGTCAACGCCGTCGCGCCGGGGTGGTTCAACACCGCGATGAACAAGCCGCTCGTTGAAAACCCCAGCCTGCTCGAGCGCATCCTCGCTCGCGTGCCCCTGAAACGCCTGGGCGAACCCCAGGACGTCGTTGGCCCCGTGGTGTTTCTGGCGTCCGACGCCGCCGCCATGATCACGGGGCAGGTGCTGACCATCGACGGAGGCGCCTCGGCCGTGATCACACTGGACGAGCCCGCGTGAAGTCCCGGCAGCGCGACTCGGCCGGTGGCAGGGCCTCCCCTGGCTCGTCACACGCAAAAACGGGGGATGCTGCTCTTGAAACACCGGGCGGGATCTCGATAATAGGAATCTTTCGCCCAAAAACAGTGGGCAAGTAACGGCGTGGGAGATCCCGTTCGTGGCAGTTCCAAAGAGACGTAAATCCAAGTCAGCCAAGGGCAAGCGACGGAGCCACGATTTTCTGGTTGCTCCCGCCTTGAGCATTTGCCCGCAGTGCAAGCTGGCCGTGCCGCCCCACAAGGTGTGCGAACTGGTTGAGGAGTGCGGCAACATTCAGCGGAGCAAGCCGCACGATCCGCTCAAGAAGAAGCAAAAAGAGAAGGCCAAGTGATCCGTCCGCCAGCCTGGCGGTGGGTCGCAGCGAGCCGCCCAGCGCGTCGTCTCCGGAGCGGGGCGAGACCGCGGGCGTGCAAGATACCTGGGAGCATGTGCCATGGGTCGTGAGTGTCCAGTCAGCGGCAAGAAGACCTCGTTCGGCAACCATAAAACCGAGCGCGGCAAGGCGAAATACCTCGGCGGCGTCGGCAAGAAAACCACCGGCGTCAGCCGCCGGACGTTCAAGCCGAACTTGCAGACGATCCACGTCTGGCTGCCCAACGGCACGACGTGCCGTGTGCGGGTGGCGACGTCGGTCATTCGCAGCGGCGTGCTCACGCTCGAGGTTGACGGGAAGATGCAAACCTTCCCGCTTATCAAGGCCTCGAAGGGAAGCGCCAAGGCACGCGAGAGCCTGAAGAATCTCTACCCGATCTGATCGCGCCCGCGCGGATCGATCCTGGTCAGCGTAAAGCCAACCTCAGCCGCCTGGCGTGGTTGGCTGCTGGCGCTTGGGGCGGCTGCAATCCAGCCTGCCATGGGCAGGTCGGCGCGATTCAGAGGCGGCTCCAGAGCGCGGACCATTCTCTCGCAGCCACGTGCGTGAGGCTGCCATCGCATTGCGTAGCACAGCGCTTGCGAGCAAGGCGCCGCCGCGTCTGGATGAGGGGGCGTTGGTTTACTCTTCCTCGCCGGACGATTCCGCCTGGCGGAGCCTGGCAAGGACGGTCAGGTCTTCGAGGGTGGTGGTATCGCCGGTGCTCTCGACGCCGGCGGCGATATCGCGCAGGAGCCTGCGCATGATCTTGCCGCTCCGGGTCTTGGGCAGGGCCTCGGTGAAACGGATCTCGTCGGGCCGGGCGAGTGCGCCGATTTCCCGCGTGACGTGCGCCCGCAGCTCCTGGCGGAGCGTTTCACTGGCATGCGCGCCGGTCTCGAGCGTAACGAACGCGGCGATGGCTTGCCCCTTGAGATCGTCCGGCTTGCCCACAACCGCGGCCTCGGCCACGAGCTTGTGGCTCACAAGCGCGCTTTCGACTTCCATCGTTGAGAGCCTGTGGCCGGCGACGTTGAGCACGTCGTCGACGCGGCCCATCACCCAGTAGTTGCCCTGGTCATCCTTGCGCGCGCCATCGCCCGTGAAATAACAGCCAGGGATGTCGCTCCAGTACTGCGCCTGGTAGCGCGCATCATCGCCGTAAAGGGTGCGGAGCATCGACGGCCAGGGCTGCTTGATGACCAGGAAGCCCCCCTGGTTCGGCCCGCAGGGCTTGCCGTCCTTGGTGACGATCTCCGGCACCACGCCCGGCAAGGGCCGCGTGGCGGAGCCAGGGATTGTGGGCGTTGCACCCGGCAAGGGAGAGATCATGATCGCGCCGGTCTCGGTCTGCCACCAGGTGTCGACGATCGGGCAACGGCCGCCGCCGATGACCTTGTGATACCACATCCAGGCCTCGGGATTGATTGGCTCGCCGACCGAACCCAGGAGTCGCAGGCTGGAAAGATCGTGCCTGCGTGGGAATTGTTCGCCCCATTTCATGAAGGCGCGGATCGCCGTGGGGGCTGTGTAGAGGATGGTGACCTTGTAATCCTCCACGATCTGCCAGAACCGCCCCTCATCGGGCCAGTTGGGGGCGCCCTCGTACATCACGCAGGTCGCGCCATTGGCGAGGGGTCCATAAACCAGGTAGCTGTGCCCCGTCACCCAGCCGACGTCGGCCGTGCACCAGTAGGTGTCGTCCTCCTTGAGGTCGAAGACCCACCGGGTGGTGAGCGCTGCGCCGAGTAGATAACCGCCGGTCGTGTGCAAGATCCCCTTCGGCTTGCCAGTGGATCCCGAGGTGTAAAGGATGTAGAGCGGGTGCTCGGAATCGAACGGCTCGGCGGGGCAATCGGCCTTTACGCTGGCCATGAGCTCATGCCACCAGTGGTCGCGCCCGGCATGCCATTTGACCTCGCTGCGGGCGCGTTCAAAGACAATTACGTTTTCAATCGAGGGGCAGGCGGCCGCGGCGGCGTCGGCGTTGTCCTTGAGAGGCACGAGCTTGCCGCGGCGGTAGCCGGCGTCGGCAGTGACGAGCACACGGGCCTTCGAATCCTGAATGCGGCCGGCGAGCGACTCAGCGCTAAAGCCGCCGAAGATCACGGTATGAGGCGCACCAATCCGCGCGCAGGCGAGAAGCGCGATCGCCAGCTCGGGCACAAGCGGCATGTACACGGCGACCACGTCCCCCGGGCGCACGCCAAGCGACTTGAGCACATTCGCGAACCGCGCGACCTCACGCGCGAGATCCTGATAACGCAGGACCCTGCGTTCGCCCGGCTCCCCTTCCCAGATAATCGCCGCCTTGTTCCGAGCGGGGCCCTTGCAATGGCGATCGACACAGTTGTAGGACGCGTTTAATTTCGCCCCCACGAACCAGCGCGCGAAGGGAGGGTTCCAGTCGAGGACCTTCGTCCAGGGGCTGGCCCAGTCGAGCGCCCTGGCCTGCTCAGCCCAGAAACCCTCGGGATCATCCTTGGCCCAGTTCCAAAGCTGCTCGTACTGGGCGAGATCCTTGATGTGCGCGGAGCTGGCGAATTCCGCGGGAGGGGGAAATACACGCGTCTCCTGCAAGACGCTGGTAATCGAACCGCCGCCGTGATCGACGCTCATTTCCAGGAGCCCCCGTGGTCGCGAATGGCGTGGAGCGGCCCCGATGTCGATCCGCCGCTCGCACGCGGCCATGCACGACGGGACGCGCCGTGGACGATCCCGGAAACGCGCGATTCCCGCGGGATCGGTCGAGGCTGGATCTTAGCGGCCGCTCTCCGCGGTCGTCAATCATCACACCCTGTTGCGCCGGCTTTCCGGTGCTAGCGCTGGCGAACCCGGGATACAAGAATCGGATCGAGGCTCGACATTCGGGCGCTTGACAAGCCTTTTCGGTTATTCTAGAGTGACCAAACCCATGGTCTGACAGGCGTTTTCGTGCGCGTGGGCTCATACTGGACGCCGCGCCTATCGCATTCGGTTTGAGACGATCTAGGTGGTTCCCGGATCGACTGACCATGTCGTCCTTGTCTTCGTCTCACCTGGTGTCGAGTCGAATCGCCATGGACATCCCGATTCCAATCGACCTGGGGCGGATCGCGCAAGACCTGCAGATCCGTCGGGTTCAAGTCGAGAGCGTCGTTCAGCTTCTCGACGCGGGTAACACCGTCCCCTTCATCACCCGTTACCGCAAGGAACAAACGGGCAACCTCAACGAGGTTGTGATCTTCGAGATCGAACAGCGTGTGAAGCGCCAGCGCGAGCTGGTCGAGCGCAAGCTGACGATCCTGAAGACGATTGAAGCCCAGGGCAAGCTGACAGAAGATCTCGCGGCCGCGATTCGCGGTGCCGAGAGCATGAAGCGGCTTGAAGATCTCTATCTTCCCTACAAGCCCAAGAAGCGAACGAAGGCGACCGAGGCGCGCGAGCGTGGTCTCGAGCCGCTGGCGTTTCGCATCTGGACGCGTGACGAAACCCTGGGCGATCTGGCCGCGGCCGCGCTCGAGATGGTCAACCCCGAGAAGGGGCTCGACAATGTCGAGAAGGTGCTCGAGGGGGTCAAGCACATCCTGGCCGAGGCCGTGAGCGAGATGGCGGCCGTGCGCGATGGGGTGCGCAGAGTCGTCTGGAAGACGGGCAAGATCGTCACCTCGCGGGCTGACATTCCCGAAGGCCAGGGCCTTGAGTACCGCGATTACTTTAATTATTCGGAGCCTGTGAGCCAGATACCGCCACACCGCGTGCTGGCGATCAACCGTGGCGACAAGGAAGGTCCGCTCAAGATCAAGCTGGAAGTGTCCCGGCCTGATGCGGAGGCGGCGCTTTTCCACCACCTGCCGCTTGAAGGTCATCCCCACGCCGAGATTTTCCGCGAGGCCGCGGTCGACGCGCTCGATCGCCTGCTCATGCCGAGCATGGAACGCGAGGTCCGCCGGGATCTGACCGACATGGCCGAGCGCCATGCCGTGGAGGTTTTCGCCCGCAATCTGCGCGGGCTATTGCTCCAGCCGCCGATCCCCAAGCAAACGGTGCTCGCGATTGATCCTGGCTTCCGTACCGGCTGCAAGGTTGCGGTTCTCACCCCCGGCGGCGAACTGCTCGACCACGGCGTGATCTATCCGCACGCGCCCCAGAATCGGCGGTCGGAGGCCAAGCTCTTCCTCAAGGACCTGGTTGGCAAGCACCAGGTTTCGGTGGTCGCGATCGGTAACGGCACGGCCTGCCGGGAGACCGAGGAGCTTGTGGCCGAGATCATCACCGAAGGGGCTCAATTCCTCGAGGCCGCGCCTTTCCTGGAAGACGGCAGCCGCCCTGGCGCGGCGGCGCTGATGCCTCAGCCGGCACCCGAGGCCGAGTCGTCGACCGAGACGCCCGCGGCCGCTCACGAGGAAGATTCGGCAGCCACGGAGACAGCGCCGGAGATGAGCGAACGCAACGGTTCGGGCGAATCCGAAAACCTGGCGGCTGCCGCCGCGAGTCCCGCGGCCGAGGACGCAGCGGCCGCGACGGCCGAGGAGCCTGCACACACAATTTCACTCGAGAATCCCCCGCCAATTTCCGGCGGCTCAGGCGACGAGTCCTCGCCGGCGAGCGATCCCGCCCCGCCCCCGGCGGAATCCCCGGTTGCGGAAAGCGCTGTAATTGTGTCGGGCGAGTCTGCTCCGGCTGTCGCGGACGCGGCTCCGGTGGCTGGGGACGCGGCTCCGGTGGCTGGGGAAGCGGCTTCGGGAACTTCCGAGGCGGAATCGTCGCCGGCCGCGGCTGCCGGGCAGGAAGTTCCAACGCAAACGGCCGAAACCGAGGCCGGCGGATCGGGAACAACTACCCCGGCACCGCTGGGATCTCAGGCTCGATCGGGCAAGGGACGCGAGGGAGGCATCCGCTCCCGGTCGCGATCCGGTCGCTCCGGGCAGGGCAAACATGACCGGTCGCGGGCGCCGCGTCTCAAGCTGCCGCCAGCGCAAAATCTGCCCCCCGCGCCTCACCCTGCCGATCAGGCCCTCGCCCAGCTCGTTTACATCGTCGTCAACGAAGCCGGTGCAAGCGTCTACTCCACCAGCAATGTCGGCCGCGAAGAATTACCCGAGTGCGACTCCACGCTCCGCTCCAGCATCTCCATCGGCCGCCGGCTTCAGGATCCGCTCTCCGAGCTCGTGAAGATCGAGCCCCAGAACATCGGCGTCGGCCTTTATCAGCACGACGTCAACCTGAAGCAGCTCAAGGAAATGCTCGACACGGTGATCACGAGCTGCGTCAACTTCGTCGGCGTCGACCTCAACACGGCCAGCGCGTCGCTGCTGCGCCATGTCTCCGGCCTCAACGAGCTCACCGCCAAGAATGTGGTCGAGCATCGCAAGGCGAACGGGCCGTATCGCTCCCGCGAGCAGCTTGTGAACGTCACCGGCGTCGGCCCCGCGCGTTTCACCCAGGCTGCGGGCTTTCTCAAGATTAACGAGGGAGACGAGCCACTCGACGCCACCTGGATCCATCCGGAAAACTACCCCGCCGCGCGGGCGTTGCTCGAAAAGGTGGGCGCGGCCCCGGATGTTGTCCGTGACAAGACAACGCTCAAGGAAGTCGGTGAGAAGCTGGCTGCGCTCGACCGGGCCGCGATTGCGGCCGAGCTCCAGCTTGGTGAATTCACCTTGCGTGACATTCTGGACGCGCTTGGGCGCCCCAGCCGCGACCCGCGCGAGGACCTGCCCAAGCCCATCTTCAAGAAGGGCGTGCTCAAGATCGAGGATCTCACGCCCGGCATGGAGCTCAAGGGCACAGTGCTGAACGTCGTCGACTTTGGGGCCTTCGTGGATATCGGGCTCAAGGATTCTGGGCTGGTCCATATCAGCCAACTGGCCAACCGCTACATCAAGAGCCCGCACGACGTGATCACCGTGGGCGACGTGGTGACGGTTTGGGTGATGGGTGTGGACAACGACCGCAAGCGTGTTTCGCTGACGATGGTGAAGCCGGGCACGGAGCGGCCTCGGGGATCGCGTGCGGAAGGCAAGCGGGGCGAGGCGGAGCCACGGGAACGCGGCCCACGCGACAATCGCCAGCCTGCGCAACGGCCCCGGCCATCGGGGTCATCGCTCACGTCGCCGCCAGTGGGTGCAGCACCCCTCACGGAACACCGCGAAGTGCCTCCACGGCGTCACGACCGAGGGCGTGGCGAGGGCGGTCATCCGGGCCGGACCGACGAGGCCGGGCGCCGGGGTCCACAGGACGATCATCGGCAGTCGGGCGATGCCGCGGCCTCAGGCCGGAGCGGCAACAGGCCGCACCATCCTGATTCCAGACGGCACCCACGCGATGATTCCAACCGCGGCGGCCGGCCCCAGGGAGGTCGCCAGCGGTCATCCGCGCCCCTGCCGCCGCTCTCCGAGGACGCACTCGCTGGCCGCGAGCCGCTCCGATCCTTCGGGCAGCTCAACCAGCTCTGGCAAGCACGCAAAAGCGACGACGTCCCCCCGAGGGCCGATACCCCCGCAAACCAACCGGTCGCCGCCGTTGCCGCCAGTGAACCCAGCAACGCCGACGGCGCCGCTCCCGCCACTCATGAGTCCACCGACTCGTGACCCGATCCCGGGATGCAACCCATTTTGAGACTGTGCCTTGCAATGATGAATCAAATCATTGCAAGGCCCCGTCGAGCACCCTCCCTGGGTTTGTCGGCGACAGGCGCAGCGCAGCCGCTCAGTCGCGCTGGTCATTCGACCATTTCTTCCCTATAATCCGACTTATTGTTCCAGTTGTATCCGCGGGATTCGCAGCCCTGTTCGGCCGCCAAGACTCGCGCCGGTCCCGAGGACTCCCGCCCAATGGGCGTATTCGCCTGGCGTAACTTGCTCACCCGGCCCATGCGCACTGCTCTTGCGCTCGTTGGCCTCTCGATTCCGATTCTGGGCGTGCTTGGCCTCTTCAGCGTCTCGAATGGGCTCCGCGACCTGGTCGGAGACACCTTGAGCCGCATCGAAGGCCTGATGATCCTGCGTGAGAACGCCCCGAGCCCGGTCTTCAGCCACATCCCAGCCTCGGTGGCAACTGAGCTCAGGCGAATGCCGGGCATTCGTGCTGTTGCGCCCGAAGTCTGGGGTTTATCGCCGAATATCGAAGGCCGCGGCATGTTGCTGAACGCCATCGTCTCCGGGCGCAATGCCTATTCATCGATCCTGGACCAGCCGGTCATCGCGGGCCAGGAAATCGAGGCTCATCAGAACCTGCGCTCCGCCGTGTTCCCGCGGGCGCTCCGCGAGAATGGCGAGGGACGTTTTCTCCAGCCCGAGGACCGGGGCAAGCCAAACATCGTCATCAGCAAGAAGATTGCACGCGAACATCCCAATGCCAACGGCCAACCGCGCAAGGTGGGTGACACGCTCAAAATCGGCGGCAAGCCATTCACCGTCGTTGGACTTTACGAAACCGGGTCGATGATTCTCGACGTGGTGATCGTGATGGATATCGACACAGCGCGGGAGCTTTTGAACGAGCCCAAGGACTCGCTGTCCTGTATCTACGTTGAAGGGGAGGACCCCAAGGACAATGTCAAGCTCTCCGAACTGATCGAGAAGTCCTTCCCCGCGCTCGACGCGCGGAGCATGAGCGAGGCGCAGGCAAATTTCAGCAGTCTGATGGGTCAGATTGATACGTTTTTGCTCATGACCGTGAGCCTGGCGCTCACGGTGGGCATCGTGGGGATTGTGAACACGATGCTCATGAGCACGACCGAGCGATTTGTGGAATTTGGGGTTTTGCGCACGAACGGCTGGTCGCAGACGGACGTGCTGTTGCTGGTCACGCTGGAGAGCGCGTATCTGGGGATGCTCGCCGGGCTGGCGGGTTGCGGGCTAGCCTGGGTGCTGATGCTGGTTGCCAATCCGTTTATCGGCGGCGGGGTCAAGCTCGCGATGACGCCGGGGCTGCTGGGGCTCGGCATGGGGCTGTCAATTGCCATGGGGATGCTCGGCGGACTTTACCCGGCCTGGCGGGCTGCGCGGCTCTTGCCGATGGAAGCCATTCGCCTGGGCTCGCATTAACGATCGCGGGGGACGTCGATGATCGACGTGGTGGACGTCTACAAGAGCTACAAGAGCGGGCATCGCTCGGTCGATGCGCTCCGGGGTTTGTCGTGCCAGATCGAGCGCGGGCGATTTGCGTTCATCGTGGGTCCGAGCGGGTCGGGCAAGAGCTCGTTGCTCTATCTGCTGGGTGCGGTCGACCGGCCCACGCGGGGGGAGATACGGGTCGATGGGCGTGACCTGGGGACGATGTCGGAGGCGGAGCAAAACGCCTATCGCCGTGACCAGGTTGGCTTTATTTTCCAGTCGTTCAACCTGATCAGCAATCTCACAGCGCTCGAGAACGTGCTGGTGCCGTTTTTACCGCGCGGGGTGCCGGCGGACGCCCGGGCGCGGGCGGTGGAGCTGCTCGAACGCGTGGGGCTGGGTGATCGTCTTGACCACCGGCCTTACCAGCTTTCCGGCGGCGAGCAACAGCGGGTGGCGATCGCCCGCGCGCTCGTGAAGCAGCCGATCCTGGTGCTCGCGGACGAGCCGAC
>DAIDHX010000004.1 GCA_027451885.1 Planctomycetales bacterium | reverse complement strand
ATCTATTCGACGATCGCCGTCTTGCCGTAGAGCTCGAAGCGATCGTCGAGATAGCTCGGGCGCTGGGGGCTGCATTCGGCGGCGATGAGGCCGCCCCAGTCCTGCTCGTGAAACATCCGTGCGGTGAGGGGCTGGGCGTCGACGGCGGGGATCGCGGCGAACGGCCAGCGCTTGAGATCGAACCCGCCGGGCGCGAAGCCGGCCATGGCGATGGCGAGCAGGATGGCCGTGAGCGCGGCGGGCCACATCGACCAGCGCGGGCCGCGGGGCCAGGAGCCGCGGTAGAGGATCGGCAGGCCGTCGAACAGGGTCGCGAGCGCGGGGGCGGCCGCGAGCGCGAAGAAGGGCGCGTTGCGGATCGACGTGAGCGCCAGGTGCAGCCAGACCAGCACGTGGGCCAGGTGATAGCGGTCGACCCTGCGCGACGAGATCACCGGTAGCGCGACCAGGCCGAGCAGCACCCATTCGAGCACCTCGGCCTCGGGCTTGCCGAACGGGGCGGGCTGGTACTCGACGATCAGGCTGGTCACGCCGCTCGAAACCAGCAGCGTGATCACGTGGCGATAGAGCCCCATGCCGTAGGGATTGAGCAGCCCCGCGCCCAGGCAGGCCACGAACGCGAGCGCGAACTGGCAGACGCGGAGCAGCCGCCCCCGGTCCCATGCGCCGGCGATCGCGTGGCCGAAGCCCGCCGTGGCCACGATCAGCGGGACCGCCACGAAGCCGCCGTGCAGGTTCGCAAGGATCGCGGTGTACAGCGGCGCAAGGGCAACCCACCAGCCGCCGCGCTCGTGCTGCCGCTGGCAGGCCCGGAGCGCCAGGTACACAAACCAGAAGGTGAACAGGTGCGGGCGCAGCAGAAAGTGAACCCCGCTGATCGTGGCGACCAGAAACGCCGTCACGGCCGAACTGATGTGCGAAAAGCCGTCCCGCGCCAGGCCGCGGGCCACGCACATGTAGAGCCACGCGAGCGCGATCGCCGCGATCATCACGGCGGTCGGCCAGCCCCAGCGGTTGACCAGCGTCGCCAGCAGGACGTCGAACGCCCACGACTGGTCGACCCAGTGCTGGCCGCGGTGGGTATAGGTGAGCGTGTCGACCCGCGGCACCGTGCCGGACGCCAGGATGTCCCGCCCCAGGCGGAGATGCCAGGGCGTGCCCGGGTCGGCCAGCAAGGCCCGGCTGTTGCCGATCAGGATCAATTCCAGGACGACGATGAACACGACGTCCTCGAACCCGGGCGCATACCGCTGGAATTTGCCGAAAAGCTGGCTCATCGCTTGAGTTGGCTCCATTCTTGGCGGTCGCGGGCCGCCCCAATCTTGAGTCTAGGACACGGCAGGGCGATGCGAATGCGGAGCAAGCCCTGTCCTCGGGCTCGGAAGCGACTAGAATTTCAGGGAGTGTGCGATCGCGGATCAGTTTCATAGCTGGGCGACTCATGACGAAGGGTGAACCGGACCTCAGTCGGCGAGCGATGTTCCGGCTTGGCCGCGGCGGCTCCGCGCGTGCATCGAGCCTGCGTGAGACAGCGGCCGTGGGGGATCTCGTCCGCGTGAGCCGGCCGGCGATGGGCTCGACCTTCGAGCTCCGCATTCCCGCCTCGACCCCCGCCGCGGTCGACCTGGCGTATCGCGCGCTCGACCTGATCGACCTGCTCGAGGCACAGCTCACCGTTTACAGCGACGATTCCGAGGTCAGCCAGGTCAACGCCCGGGCGCATCTCGAGCCGGTCCCGGTCTCGGCGATGCTTTTTGACTTGCTGGAGTCCGCCTGCGCGATCAGCCGAGACACCCAGGGCGCTTACGACGTGACCAGCGGAGCGCTCTCGGAGGCGTGGGGTTTTGTCCGCGGTCCGAAGCGTGTGCCAGAGCCTGAAGTGCTTTCGCAAGCGCTTGCCCGCACGGGATATGAGAAGCTGCGGCTCGATCCCGAGACGCGCACCGTGGCGTTCGCCGTCGAGGGGCTCAGGATCAACCTGGGGAGCATCGGCAAAGGTTATGCCCTCGATCGCGCCCGGCTTGTGCTTGAAAGCCACTGGTGGCCGACCGGAGCGCTCATTCACGGCGGGCGCTCGAGCGCCCTTGCGCTTGGCTCCCCGGCCGGGCCCGGCTCGCGCTGGCGCGTCGCGCTGCGGAACCCCTTTTGCCCGGAACATCCCCTGGGCGAATTCCGCCTCCGAAATCGCGCGATCGGCACCTCGGGCGCGGCCTTCCAGTCGTTCGAGTCCGGCGGCAAGCTCCATGGCCACATCATCGACCCCCGCTCCGGTGCGGCCATCCTGGGACCCGCCAGCGTCACCGTGCTCGCCCCCACCGCCGCCGCCGCTGATGCCCTCTCAACCGCCTTCTACCTGCTCGGTCCCAGCTTCGCTCGCGATTACCTCGCGACCCGGCCCGCCCTCGGCGCGGTCTTTGTTCTCGAATCGACTGACCCCGAAAACCCGACCATCCTCGCGCTGGGCAGCGCCCAGAACGATTTTTTTCCCGGAGAGATTCCGGTAGACTGAAGTAGCGCTGGATTGTCACTCCCGCCCGTTGGCTGCTGGACCACGAGCACGATGTCACGATACTACCCCGGTTTCCTGGCCGCCTTTTTTCTCATCCTGTTGCGCATCGCCATCGGCTGGCACTTCCTTTACGAAGGCTGGGAGAAGGTCGAATCGCGCGTCAACGGCCACAAGCCGTTCTCCGCGGAGATCTACCTGCGCAATTCGGCCGGCCCCTTCGCACCCTACTTTCGCAGCCTGATTCCCGACGCCGACGGACTCCAGACCCTCGATCCCGCCACACTCAAGCAAAACGCCGCGGCCGATCTCAGCGAAATCTCCACGCTCTACGACTTCGACAAGGACCAGCAAGAAAAGGCCAACGCGGTGCTCCAGAAGCACCTGCAGTGGATCGCGTTCTGGTTCACAGACCCAGAAAACGCCGAGAAAAAGGCCAAATACCTGCGTGATCTGGAAGTCGCGGAGGATGTCGAACGCGCCCGGGACCCAACCTCCTACGATCTCGAGCGTTCGTGGGAGATCCGCCGCGGGCTCGACGCCGATCGCAAGACGCTCACGAAGCCGATCCTGGACCAGGAAGAGAGCTTCCGGGCCGCGCTTGAAGGTCTGGCGCTGCCGGAACAGAAAAAAGACCATGCCAGGCCATACGTGCGTCCGAACAGTTTGGAGGTTGTGAACGTCCTCACGGCATATGGCCTGGTGGCCATTGGGGTTTGCCTGATTCTGGGCTTCATGACGCCCTGGGCTGCACTTGGAGCCGCCGTTTTCCTGGGGATGATTTACCTGTCGATGCCCCCCTGGCCTGGCATGCCTCCGAATCCCAAGGCCGAGGGGCACTACTGGATCGTGAGCAAAAATCTGATCGAGCTGATCGCCTGCCTCGCGCTCGCTGCGCTGCCGACGGGCCAGTGGATCGGGTTCGACGCCGTGGTCTTCGGCGCCCGCAGGCGCAGGCTGCTGGCACAGAGCCAGCAAGCGGCGGCCGCGGGCACCGCCGCGGCCCCCCGGCCGTGACCCTCGCCAGCCTGAGTCCCAGGACATCTCGCGTTCGCTTTTGACCTGAGAATCCGATAGGAGCCGACTGATGACCAACCTGACCCCGGACGAGCGTATCCTGGGCCGCGAAAACGCCAACCAGGCCCTGGGCGTCTCGCGCCGAGACCTGCTCAAGGCCGCCGCCGCCGCTCCCGCCCTGGGCGCGTTCTATTTCGGCTACAGCGAGATGGGGAACAAGGGCGCTGTCAAGGCCGCCATCATCGGCACCGGCGATGAAGGTTGCCAGGCCATGATCCGCCAGCACAACCGCGCCTATGTCAACTTCATCGGCTTCTGCGATATCCGCCCCAGCCAGCAGGTGCGCGCCGTCAAGGAATTCTCCAGCCACAAGGACTATTCCGCCGCCGAGGCCAACAAGCTCAAACGCTACGCCTCCAAGGAGGAAATGTACGCCGATCCCGAAGTCGAGATGATCGTCATCGCCCTGCCCCTGTGGCTCCACGCCCCGGTCGCCATCGAGGCCATGAAGGCCGGCAAGCACGTCTTTACCGAAAAGCTCATGGCGCACTCGATCGCCGAGTGCAAGGACATGTGCCGCGTCGCCCGCCAGACCAACCGGCTGCTCGCCGTCGGCCACCAGCGGCATTACTCCGTCCTCTATGATAACGCCAACTTCCTGGTCCAGAGCGGCGTGCTGGGGGATATCCGCCACATCCGCGCCCTCTGGCATCGCAATAACGCCCAGCCGATGGTCGCCAAGGACAAAAACGGCCACCCCATCTTCGACCCCGCCACCGGCCTGCCCGAAATCATGAAGGACGAAAAGGGCAACGTCGTCTATCGCGATAGCTGGAAGCGCATCCATCCCGATGCCGACAAGAACGTCGACTACAAGAAATACGGCTATCAGAGCATCGACGAGCTCATCAACTGGCGGCTCTACAGCCGCACCGGGGCCGGTCTCATGGCCGAGCTCGGCAGCCACCAGCTCGACGCCTGCTCGATCTTCCTGGGCAAGAAACACCCCTTCGCCGTCACCGGCGTGGGCGGCACGTTCTTCTACACCGACGGCCGCGAGGCCGATGACCACGTCTTCACGATCTTCGAGTTCCCCGGCAAGAGCGAGAAAGATCGCATCGTGTTGACCTACTCCTCGATCAACACCAACTCGTTCGATGGCTACGGCGAGATGGTCATGGGCTCGAAGGGCACCATGATCGTCAGCCAGGAGAAGGAAATCCTGCTCTACAAGGAAGCCGGCAGCCCGTATGCGTCGCGGACCACGAGCGTGTCGGTCGAGTCGCAGGGCAAGAAGCCTGCGCTCGAAACCAGCCCGAGCACGGCCGGCCCGACCGCGGCGTCGTCGCTCGGCGGCGTGGCCACGGCCGACCCCTCCCGCGGCTACCGCGAAGAGCTCGAGCACTTCGCCTACTGCATCCGCCACGGCGACTCCAAGAACTACAACGAAGACACAGAGCACCTGCCCCGCTGCCGCGGCGAGGTCGCGCTCGCCGACGCGGTCATCGCGCTTTCGAGCAACATCGCCATGCATCAGAAAAGGCGCGTGGAGTTCGACCCCCGCTGGTTCGACTACAAGGCCCCCGAGACGCCGGAAACCTCTCCCGCCGTCGCCCAGCGGGCGTGAACCTGGCAACTGCTCCCCACACCGGCCGAGCCTAGCGGGAAGTCCCTGAATCCGGGCTTCCCGCACTCGTGCCGCCGCTCGAACCCGATCGAACCTCGCTCGCCGCCGGCTCAATGCGAATCCTGCGCACACGGGTGGGATCCGCGCGCAGAACCGTCAAAAGCTTGCCGTCGATCGCCACCGTGTCTCCCGCCTGGGCAATCCGCCCCAGCAGGTCCAGCACCAGCCCCCCCGCCGTCTCGGCGTCGGTCTCGGGAATCTCAAGCCCGCACGTCTCAGCCAGCACGTCCAGCGGGCACGACGCCTCGACCTCGAAAACCCCGTCGCCGAGCGACGTGATCTGCGGCGTCTCGCGGTCGAACTCGTCCTGAATCGGCCCCACCAGCTCCTCGAGCACGTTCTCAAGCGTGACCATGCCCACCACGCTGCCATATTCGTCCAGCAGCATCGCCAGGTGCACCCGATTCCGCTGGAACTCAAGCAAAAGCTGGTCCAGCCGCAGCGACACCGGCAAGAACGGCACAGCGCGGGCGTGTTGCCGCAGGTCGATCCTGCCGTTCTGGTACGCCCCCGCCCGGAACAGATCCTTGACGTGTATCATCCCCACCACCGACGTGAGGTCGTCCTCGCACAGCGGATAACGCGTATGCCCAGCCTGCCGCGCAAGGCGGAGGTTGTCATCGAGCGAATTCGAGAGCGAGAGATAGACAACGTCAGGGCGTGGGATCATCACCCTTCTGGCGGTCTTTTCCTCGAGATTAAGCACGTTCTCGATCATCATCCGCTCGTTCCGCGAGAGATGACCGCCGGCCACGCTCTCCGCCACGATAAGCCGCAGCTCCTCGTCGCTGTGGGCAACCTCCGCGCTATTCACCGAGCCGAGCCCCAGCGACCAGAGCATCAGGTTCGACGCCTTGTTCAAAAGCCAGATCGCGGGTGCGAAGACATACGAGAAAATCACAAGCGTGGGCGCTGTCCAAAGCGCAAGCATCCGCGGGTTGCGGATCGCCAGGCTCTTGGGAGCTTGCTCCCCCAGGGCCATGTGCAGAAACGTGATCAGCGAGAGCGCCAGTAACGGAACCAGCCCAATCGTGATACCCGAGATCACGATCGGCGGCACCGGGATGTGGAGCGCAGTGAGCGCTTCCTCAACGAGCGGCTCAACCCAGTCGTGCATGGCACGCCCGAGCGCGAGACTCGCGACCGTGATCCCAATCTGGCAGGCAGAGAGGTAATAATCGAGACGCTCAAGCGCCCTGGACGTGAGCCGAGCGGCCCACGCCCCTTCCTCGGCAAGCTGCTCGATCTGCGTGGTGCGCACCTTGACAAGCGCGAACTCGGCCATCACAAAGAAGCCGTTGATCACGATCAAGCCGGCGATGATCAGGATTTCCATGGATCCCCTGGCAGCCGCGGCCCTCGCCGGCGGCGACGTTCTCCCAAAACCGCACCGGCACCCGCTCGGCTGAATCCTCTCATTCCGAACGGCTCACTTCGGTCGCCTGGCCGCGATCCCTCATTTTATCCAATCCGACCACGCGTTCCTACTCCCCGCCAGAAGAGCGCCTGACAATCACGATCTGGACGCAAGTCCACACCGCACGCCCCCGATTCCGCACGCCCCCGATTCCGCGCTTCGCGGCAGGCAGGCAAGCTCGTGACTCCAGCCACGGAGCAAGCAACCAGGGCTGGAGCACGAAACCAGGGCGCGCACCGCGGGCGCATCCGGAACCAGGGCGCGCACCGCGGGCGCATCATCCACTCGGCCCGCGGGCGCCAACCGCGAGCCGCCGCCACCAACCGCCATATTGCCAAGGAACACCCGCGGGGATTCACCCGCTCACAACCAGACCGTCGACGACTGAGTCTCTGACCTCGGAGGCTCGCGGTTGAGCCTCTGACCGCCGAGCCGCACGGCTGAGCCGCACGACCGGTCACCGGCTCACCGCCGCCAGTCTGCCCGACTCACCGCCGCCGGTCGACCCGACTCACCGCCGCCGATCTGCCCGACTCAACGCCGCCGGTTCTTCCGCCTGCTCTCTTTCTGGCGCCGGCGTTCTTCCTTCCGCTTCTTCCGCTCCCTGGCCTCCGCCGAGTCGTTCCGCTCCTGCGCCCGCCCAGCGTTCTCAGTACGCCTGGAACCGGCCGGATTCGTGTCACTCACACTCGACGCAAGCTCTTTCTCAGTAACGGTCTGCGACGCGTTTTCCGGGCCGTTGGGTTCGCTTCGCAAAACCGCGGTGGCTTCGCTCTGAACAGACGCGGTGGCTTCGGTTTGTTCCAGAGTCGAGTCGCCGGTCTGGGGGTCCAACCGATCGCGCTCCCCATACTGACTCTGCATGTCCAGGTTAGGGGGATTTGTGTCGTTCGAACTCGACGCAAGCTCTTTCTCAGTAACGGCCTGCGACGCGTTTTCCGGGCCGTTGGGTTCGCTTCGCAAAACCGCGGTGGGTTCGGTTTTTTCCAGCGCCGCGACGTCCTCGGATTCCACGTCGCCATCAGCTTCCAGGTCGTCGTCGGTCTCCTCGCCGTCCGCGGTCTCGCCTGGCTCCTGGGTCGCGTCGTCGTCAGGCTCGAACTCGTCGTCCTCGACGTCCGCCGGCCGAGGCGCCCGCACAAGCGATAAAAACGTTTTCACCGTCTGATTCGCCAAACGCGCAGCCGCCAGCAAATAGCGCCTACGCTTCTCGCCCTCGGGACTCGCGTCAAACGCCAGCCGGTCCGCCGCA
>DAIDHX010000003.1 GCA_027451885.1 Planctomycetales bacterium | reverse complement strand
GGCCCAGCGAGGCCGAGCAATTGCTCCGAGGCCGCCGCCGTATTGCTGGCGCCGTCGGTCACGTTGGCCAGCGACATCGCGGGACCAAGGATGAATACGCCATCCGCCCCCGCGGCGTTTCCGCCCCCGATGCCAGACCCCGCGCAGAACGCGTAATTCACCGGGCCCGAGCCGGTCATCGGCGGCGGCGCTCCATCGCTCGGGCACAGAAAGATCGCAACGGTGGTTGCCATCGCCGTGCCGTTGGCGGGATAAAACGGCCAGAACAGCGATGCCCCACCGGTGGGCTTGTGGGCGACGGGAAAGCTAAAGTTGAGCGCGTCATAAAGGCTCGCCTGCTCAAGATACGCTGCCATCTGCGCCAGCACAGACCAGCGATACTGGAGCGGCGAGGTGGTCGCCGGCACAGGCCCGGAAGGATAGAGAAACCCAACCGGAAAACTTCCCATCGCCGCGTGATAGCTGTGCAGGGCGATGCCAACTTGCTTGAGGTTGTTTACGCACTGGATGCGTCTCGCCGCCTCGCGTGCGGCCTGCACGGCGGGAAGCAAAAGGGCAAGGAGCACGCTGATAATCGCAATCACGACCAGGAGCTCGATGAGCGTGAAACCTTGCCGCGCCGCGGGGAAGGAGCTTTGGCCTTGCGTACCGATACGAGACACAGACAGGGCTCTCCTCATCGCGATTGAGCGGTAAAGGGTGTCAGTTCCGTCAAGTCGATCCCTCCCCTGCACGGCCCCGGGTTGCACCCGGCGAGCCGATCGACAAAGCGCGCTCCGATGCGGCCTCGCCCCTTCTATTCTGCGGGAAACCGAGGCGTTGCGTCGAGACGCGACTCGCGAGATCCCGCGCTGGACGCTGCGCTCGGCATCGGGCGGGAAACCTGTCCCCACGCAGTCGGCCTCGAGCTCGAGGGCGATCGCGGCTTTTTCGCAACGAGCGACCGGGATAAACTGCGATGCTATGAGAATCCAGAAAAACCAGCTCCATGCCCCTGCGAATGGCGGACTCTCGACCCACTCGAACCGCGTTGCCAGGCTACGGTTCGCATCGATTCCACTGCCTGACTCTCTGAAATGCGAGCCGTCTCGATGAAACCGTCGCGTACCCGTCAACCGCGTGTGAATCCCGCCGTTGCGCTCGCCGAGCTGACTGCCTCGGTCGCGCCGGGGACGCTCGTGGGCGTCTTCAAGGAACATCGCCGGCTCAAGCCCGCGCTCGCAAAGGCGTTCGAGGGGCGGGGCCGGGTCGCGCCCGGCGATCGCGCGCAGGTCACTCGCTCGCTGAACGCCATCATGCGCTGGTGGGGCTGGATCGAGCCGCTGGGTCTCAAACGCATTGAGGACAAGCTGCTGCTCGCGCGGCTGCTCGACGCTCCCGAGGTCGGGCCCGTCGCGCGGGTCTGGGCCGATCGCGCAGGCCGCAGAGTCGAGCGGCTTGTGCCGGTCGGCGACGCCCCCAACTGGACCGGCTGGGCCGAGGGGCTCAAGCGCTTCACCGCCGGCCGGGCTGTCAACGCCGATCCCTGGCGCCTCTTTCCAGACTGGCTCCGCGACGAGCTGCCTGTCCCACCCGGCGAAGGAACGTCCAAGGTACGCAAGCTCGCCTTTCTGGCCAGCCTGCAGCGGCCCGCGGAGATCTGGTTGTCCGTCCGCGACGGCGACCCGACTGCGATCTGGAAAGATCTGCGCGAAGCCGGGCACAGGCCCTGGATTCATCGCCGGCTCAAGACCGCCGCCCGACTCCCCGAAGGCAGCGACGTCGAGTCGCACCCGGCATGGCAGTCTGGGAAGCTCGTCGCGCAAGACCTGGCGTCGCAGGCGGTGGGGCTCGTTTGCGATCCCGATCCCGGCGAGCGCTGGTGGGACGTGCGCGCCCAGGGGGGTCGCCATGCCGGGCAGCTCGCAGCGCTCATGCGCGGCAAGGGTACGGTCATCGCCTCGGTCGACAACGAACCCGCCCGCCGATCCACCGCACAGGTGCTCCGCCACGGACCCTATCGCAACACCTCCACCAAACTCTGGGACGGCAAGCATCCCGTGGGCAAGCCGGCAAGCTTCGACGGCGCCCTGATAGACGCCCCTTGCTCCGGCGTGGGCGCGTTCAAACGCAACCCAGACCTGCGCTGGATCGTCCGCAAAAAAGACCTCGCCACGCTCGCCGCTGAGCAGCTTCGCCTGCTCTCCCTGGCCGCGCCCAGCATCCGACCCGGCGGCACGCTGGTCTACACCGCTCTGACCGCGACGCTGATGGAAACCACCCTGCTCGTTCAATCGTTCCTCCACGCTCATCCCGATTTCCGCCTCCAGCCGTTCCCGCATCCGCTCGAAGACGCCGCCACCACAGGCACGCTCCAGCTCTGGCCCCATCTGCACGGCGGCGATGCCCGCTTCCTCGCCAAATTCACCCGCACAACCAGCACCGAGGCGCAGTCATGACCCGTCGCCACGCCACGCTCGCGCTCGCCTGCATCCTGCTCGCCCCCACAGGCGCCCCGGCGGGAGACGTGGATCTTGCACGCTATCGACCGGAATGCGGCATCACGGCCACGCCAGACCACGACACCCTCGCGCTCGAATGGCCGGTCGCGAACCCCTCGAAAGCGAGACTCGTACTCGATCTCAAACCCCACGCGCCTCTTTTCCAGTCGATCGCGCTCATCCAGGGAACCGAATCGCACACGATCCTGGAACACGCGGACCCCGCCTACTTTCTTCTGGTCGGCGAGCGCAGAGCGCCCGGTGGACGCCCCCCCGGCATGAGCGTCTTCAATACCTTTTTCGACAGCCCCGCCCTGCGCCCCTTCGACCGCTTCGCAAGCCAGCTTGATCCCGCGCAGGTGCGCGTGCAAAGCCGGGGCGCCCGCGCCTCCGTTGTGATCGAGCCCCTGACCATCGGCCCATTCCACGGCCGGCTCGAGATCACCATTTACCGCGGCTCTCCGCTCATCCACGTGGAGGCGGTGGCAGCGACAACGCTCGAGAATCGCGCGATTCTTTATGACACCGGCCTGGCACTGGCCGACCCCGGCGCAGCCCAGCTCTCCTGGATCGACCGCGACGGCAATCCCGCCCAGGCCCAGCCGCCCGCCGACGCACCCTCGCGCGCGCTCGGCGTACGCGGGCGGGCGCTCGCGCTTGCGGGCAAGCAGGGCTCGATCGCCGTCTTCCCGCCCCCGCACCAGTACTTCTTCCCACGCGACCTGAGCACCAACCTCGCCACCACCTGGTTTGGCAAGGGGCACCGGGGCCTCGATACCCGCTTCGGTTTTGGGATCGGCCAGGCGGAACGCGGCGGAGGCGCATTCGCCCCCTGGTTCAATGCGCCTCCCCGAACCGACCAGCGTATGGGGGTGTTCTACCTGCTCTCGGACCAACCCCCCGCGCAGGCGCTCGAGCAGGCCGCCGCTTTCACCCACCACGACCGCTATCCCAAACTCGCAGGCTACCACACCTTCAGCCCGCACTGGCACCTCGCCGTCGCGGCCGAGGCCGCGGCCAACTCCGCCGCGGGACGAAAGCCCGTCATGCCGGAATATGTCAAGATGTTCAAGGACATGGGCGTGGAGATCGTCCAGCTCGCCGAGTTCCACGGCGACGGCCATCCCCAGGACCCCGGGCCAATCCGCCTGCGCGAGCTGGCGACCCTGTTCGGCGAATGCCGCCGCCTCTCCGATTCGGAGTTCCTGCTCCTGCCAGGCGAGGAGGCCAACATCGCGCTTGGCCCCTACAAGGCGGGACGCGAGGCCGGCCACTGGGTCTACCTGTTTCCACGCCCCGTCTTCTGGACCATGAAGCGCGGGGCGGCAGAACCCTTTCACGAGCTCAATTCCGAGCTCGGCTCGGTCTATCATGTTGGCTCCGGCGACGACATGGTCCGGCTCCTGAACGACGTACGCGGCCTGGCCTGGACGTCGCATCCCCGCGTCAAGGGCTCGAGCTGGACTCCCGACCTCTATCGCGACGCCGATTTCTTCAAATCGGCCGTCTGGCTGGGTGCATCCTGGAAGGCCATGCCGGCCGACCTCTCGACCGGGCGCCTGGGCGCTCGCGCGCTCGACCTGCTCGACGACATGTCCAACTGGGGCGCCCGCAAGTTCATGCCCGGCGAAGTCGACGTCTTCAAGCTTGACCACACCCACGAACTCTACGCCCACATGAACGTCAACTACGTGCGGCTCGAGCCCGACCGGCTGCCACGCTTCGACCTCGGCTGGTCCGCCCTCGTCGAGGCGCTCCGGCTGGGGCGATTCTTCGTCAGCACCGGCGAGGTCCTGATCGAACGGTTCACGCTCGCAGGCCGCGGCAGCGGCCAGACAGCCCCGGCAAGGAACGGGCAAATGCTCTCCATCGCCCTGCGCTGGACGTTTCCGTTGGATCATATCGACATCCTCTCAGGCGATGGCGCCAGAGTCCACCGCCAGCGCGTCGACATGGCAGACGCCGTGGCCTTCGACAAAAACGAGATCACGATCCAAACCGAGCTCACCGGCCGCACCTGGATCCGGGCCGAAGCCTGGGACGTCGCCGGCAATGGCGCCTTCACACAGCCAATCTGGCTCGAACCCGATGCCCCAGGCAAACGTTCAAATCAACACGATTGAACCACCCCCCCAAAACGCGACACGATCACCCGCTCGCCAAGCGATGCGCCATCACAAACCGCCGAGTCGCCAGGAAACATCTCCCTGGATGAATCCCCCCGACCGCCCGATCACGACCTTCGCCTGCCAGGTCCTCATCACGTTGCCCATCCAACAACCCCCTCGCGAAGCAGACCGACGCGCGACCGGCTCGACCCACAAACGGCCCTGGGTCCGCTTCGTTGGCGCGAAACAACACCCTCGACCGCGCCCCCGATACGAGCACGCCGCGCGCGCTCGCGCGTGCATTCGTGCCTGGTCCGCCCCTCAACGCCGCTTCGTCGGCGCGAAACAACACCCTCGACCACGCCTCCGATACGAACACGCCGCGCGCGCTCGTGCCTGCATTCGTGCCAGGGCCGCCCCTCAACGCCGGCGCCCAGCCAGTCACGATTTTTCCGCGCGCTGGGTTCGGTTCGCGCGGACACGTTGGCTTCGGTTCGCGTGGGCGCAATGGGTTCGGTTCGCGTGGGCGCAATGGGTTCGGTTCGCAGTCGACGGATCTCTCTTTCTGGCTTCATATTACGGAGAGCCTTGGCTCAATTCTGCGCAGCGGTTGTGGCACTAATTTCTGACAAGTTTTGGCATCACTTTTTGACGCGCCTGGGCTCGGTTTCTGGCGCGCTTGGATTCCCTTCGTCGGTGCGAAACAACACCCTCGACCACGCCTCCGATACGAGCACGCAGCGCGAGCAAGTGCGTGCATTCGTGCCAGGTCCGCCCCTCAACGCCGGCGCCCAGCCGGTCACGGTTTTTCCGCGCGTTGGGTTCGGTTCGCACGGGCGCAATGGGTTCGGTTCGCAGTCGACGGGTCTCCTTTGCTGGCTTCATATTACGGAGAGCATTCGCTGAATTTTGCGCAGCGATTGTGGCCTCATTTTCTGTCGCGCTTTGGCATCATTTTCTGACGCGATTGGGTCCGCTCCGTCACCGCGGAAACAACCCCCTCGACCGCGCCTCCGATACGAGCACGCAGCGCGCGCTCGCGCGTGCATTCGTGCCCGGTCCGCCCCTCAACGCCGGCGAAAGCCGGTCACAAGGCGCCCAGCCGGTCGCAATGCAAACACGAACCGCCGGCCAGGTGCTCAGGCCCGCCCCGCATCTGGCTTTTCGGGCTGATCGACTCGGGAATTGCCGAGGTGCTTTGCGTGAGTCGTGAAGGGCGGAGGACGAACGGCTCAAACGCCGTTCCAGGTTCTTCTCATCCTGAATCTAACGCGCGTTCGATCGGCTCGAATCAAGAATCTCCCAATTCCTGCTCGATGGGGTTTGACTCTGCAAGGATTGCGGGTCCTCGCGAACATCCCAATCATGACGCCCCGTGACACATCCTGATGCCCGGGCCTTCCCACCGCGGCCAGCGGCGTTCGCTTCCTTACAACACTGCGCAATGGCATGTGTAGTAATGCGACTGCCAGGGCGGACAGGGTATCTGGGTTGGGACTCACTCGCTTGCGCGTCGTGCTCGTATTCACTCGTGCCCACGCGGGCGATCAGGACGACGCCGGGGCCTGGCAACGTTTGCCCCGGGAAGCTCCGGGACGACACCCGAATCCGAGACTTTTGTGGACAGCCCCTTTGACAACCGAATTGGTACGGTGTCCAATGGTGTAACGACCTGGACGCTTTATGACGGCTCGAGCCCGATCATGGATTTCAGCGGTTCGGGGGCGCTCGAGGTGCGTTATTTGCAGGGTCCGACCGGGATCGTGGCGCGGGAGTCCGCGAGCGGTGTGATCGCGTGGTATCTGTCCGACCGGCTGGGCACGGTGTCGGACGTCATTGACAATTTGGGGAACGTGATCGATCACGTGGATTACACGGCGTTTGGGTCGGTGATTGACGAGACCGCGCCGGGCGCGGGGGACCGGTTCGTGAGCTTCGCGGGGCTTTTGCGCGACAACGTCACGGGCCTGAACCTGGCGGTTGAACGCGCGGAGAATCCCGGCCTCGGCCGCTGGACCCAGCAGGATCCGCTCTCTTTCGCGGCCGGGGATGCGAATCTGTATCGGTATGTGGGGAACGGGGCGACGGCAGGGACTGATCCGCGCGGAGAAGATGACGAAGCAAGTTTCGGGATCTGGATCACCCCCCTTGGCTTTGATTACTGGTTGGAGAACAACTGGATTATGGGCGGTCCAGGGGTGTTCACGGGCAGGCCCGGGATCCTTGGGGGTCCAGGTATACTCCATCCTGGGGCTCCGCCTCCTCACAGGGGGATGTTCATATGTACGTTTCGCGGAACGACGGCCCCGAATCCGGTTGAGCCGCCGATCCCGACCCCGGAACCTCCCGAGCCTTCGCACAAGGAACCCCCCAAGGACATGAACCCTCGGCCCATCGCCCCGAAGGTTCCCCCCACGTGGCACCCGCCGTTGAGGCTTCCTGCATGATGCTCGGGAGCCTGAGATTGCGCAGCATTCGTTGCTTATGACATATTCCCTCGCATCGAGGACTGTGCCGGGCCTTTGTATGCGTGCAGTGAGCGAAGACTGAAGGAATGAAACCCATTAGCAAGGAAGGCACTCTGCATGGACAGGAGCAAACTTTTCAGTGCCCCATCTGTCTCCTTATACATCGCACTCCTTACGGTAGTCGGATTGCCCGCCGCGATTTTGCCGCGCGTGGGTGCACAGCAAGGTCCAAGTGACCTCGACCTTATGAAGGGGGGCTGGTTCGTCAGGTCCTATGAGGAGGGGGGTGTTAGTCTCTCACCCGAAATGACCCGAGACTGGACCTTCCGATTCGACCGCGATACCGTGAGCACGAAGTATGTCGACGGGACAGCAACGAAGGGCCGAGTCAAGCTGGACCCGGCGACCTCGCCGAAAGGCATCGATTTTCTCTGGGACGAAGGAGACCAAGTGAAGATCGTTCGCGGCATCTACGAGTTCAAAGGCAAGGAACTCAGGATATGCGTGAGCCGTCCTTCCAAACCACGCCCACGCGAGTTCAGCTCGAAGTATAGGTCCGATCAATCGATTGTCGTATTGGCAAGGGACTCTCGCCGCGAACGCAAGGAAGGGCGATAAGGAGGACCGAGGGCAATGCAGACACTAGACATGGAGCAAATCGGCTCGGATCACAGAAAGGAGACAGGTCGAAGAAAGGTCTTGCCGACGGTCGGCTGCCAATCGCGGTCGAGCGGAATTCCTCCGGCGTGTTGCTGGAATCGGAGAGTTACGTCTACGACCCCTTTGACAACCGAATTGGTACGGTGTCCAGTGGTGTAATGACCTGGACGCTTTACGACGGCTCGAGCCCGATCATGGATTTCAGCGGTTCGGGGGCGCTCGAGGTGCGTTATTTGCAGGGTCCGAGCGGCATCCTGGCGCGGGAGTCCGCGAGCGGTGTGATCGCGTGGTATCTGTCCGACCGGCTGGGCACGGTGTCGGACGTCATTGACAACTTGGGGAACGTGATCGACCACGTCGATTACACGGCGTTTGGGTCGGTGATCGACGAGACCGCGCCGGGCGCGGGGGACCGGTTCGTGAGCTTCGCGGGACTTGTCCGCGACAACGTCACGTGCCTGAACGTGGCTGTGGAACGCGCGGAGAAACCCGGCCTCGGCCGCTGGACCCAGCAGGATCCGCTCTCCTTCGCGGCCGGGGATGCGAATCTGTATCGGTATGTGGGGAATGGGGTCACATCAGGCACTGACTCGAGCGGTACGACAGACCACGGCGAAAAAGGTGGGAAGTTAACCATCGACCCGAAGTTCGATCCAGGGAAGCTCAAAATCACAATCATTCCGGAGGACTATGAGAAAGACCTCCCAGGCAAACCGGCACAGAGGCCTCTGCCCAAGAATGGTACCGTCAAATGTCCAGTCGATGCTGTGCTGATTCAGGGCATTGGAATGTACAAGATTCGAAACGGAGCCTCAGTGACACTCAAGAACGACCAGAACGGCGTCCCTGTCGTTGTCGTAGATGAGTTCTGGCCGGAAGACCACTGGTACAAGTACATTGTCTATTGGACGCCAGGTTTGGGCATGAAGTTCTATGCCGTCGGAACCAAGAATCCATTTGGACCGCACGGGGACATCCCGGGCGACGAGGGCGGGGACGAAAGCAAGATTCCCTAAGGTGGCTTGGCCGTTTGATTCTGCCAAGCGAGTCTAACGAACCATCACACAGGTTAATTCGGATGGGTCGTGCACTACATACAAATACAGCCACCATAACGTCGTGTGGGTGAACATCAGAGGCGAGGCATTCAATGTCCCATACGTCTCCAAACCGATTGCTTACTCGTTGCCTGCCTGTAACGGGGACTGTGCTTGCCTCAATTGCATTAGCGATTCCGATTGTCTACGTGGGCTCGAGGGGTGTAGCCTATGTAGATGTTCTGTCGCAGTATCTCAGCGCAAAGTCCAAATCCCCTGGTGAGCCGGCGCTCCTTCGAGATCCTCACTTAAGAAAGTACTGGGAAGGGGAACTCGAGAGGCTCGCGAACAACCTCACGAACTATCAGAGAATTGGGCTACCAGGAGGGGTTGTTTACCTCGGCGTTATGTTGTACGGAGGAGGCGTAGTGTTGTGCCGCACAATTGCACAGGGGCTGGCTGCGCGCTCTAGGCGTACATTGATAAATAATATTGTCTTGATTGCGATCGTCATTGCACACCTTTTTTATCTTGCTGCGCTTTTGCATCTGATACTAACGGCAGACTCGGCAGACTGACACGCAAAGGCACGACGGACAAATAGAACATTAAATGTCCACGGGAGACTCGTTCGGTAAACCACTGCCTGGAGGCGGCTTGAAGCAAAGGCGTATTCGTCGGTGGACACGCTCATGCGAAGCGGCAAAGAAGTGGCCCAGGAAGGCAGAAGAAGACACCCAGGAACAGGAGTCGAGACGCCTACTGAGGATCAGCGCGAGGTCGAACTCGCGAGGAATCGTTGAGCGCTCGGCATGGCCGGCCGAGAATGGGCCTGGTACACGGAAGTGGGTGTCTTGTTCTGGCCTCTCACGCTCGGCATGGCCGGTCGAGAATGGGCCTGGTACACGGAAGTGGGTGTCTTGTTCTGGCCTCTCGGAAGTGGGTGTCTTGTTCTGGCCTCTCTTATTCTGGCCTCTCCGGAAGTGGGTGTCTTGTTCTGGCCTCTCGGAAGTGGGTGTCTTGTT
Source organism: Planctomycetales bacterium (assembly GCA_027451885.1). Classification (GTDB taxonomy): domain Bacteria; phylum Planctomycetota; class Planctomycetia; order Isosphaerales; family Isosphaeraceae; genus JAKBAP01. The sequence goes on along the minus strand of DAIDHX010000003.1, from coordinate 9,303 downwards.
CTGGCCTTTCGAGTCAGATAAAAACAGGGAGCCGTTTACGGGAATCGGGGGAATTCTGGGAATCGGGGTTCGTAGGTAGCGGATCTGGGTGAATCGCGAAGTCGAGCATCAGCTAACACAATGTGGCTGTTCTCAGTACCACTGTGATTGTTTCTAGAGTTCAAGGTTGGAGCGAGTTCATTCCGGGCTCGCACCCACCCTTCGTGTGAAGTGTGGTGGAGCAGCTCACAAGTCTTTTCACAAATAAGAGTCGAGGGAAGGGGAGGCTCCTCAGTGCGATTCAAGCTTGCGGCCTGTGGCTTGCTGGTCGTTCTGGCCCATGCGACCGCGGTTGGCCAGAAGGACGATTCTAAAACCGTCCTGGCGTTACGTCGGCTCAACCTCGTCGACCGGGGACGCATCGTGGGTACGTTGCAAGTCACGGAAGACGGGTCGCCAGTCCTCGAGTTCTTGAATAGAGAGGGCAAACGGACGCTAGTGATCTCATCGGATGAACGCGAGGGGCCAACGATTTCAGTGAACACGCCCGATGGTACGCCGAGAATCCGTTTCCGCTGTGGACACGACGGTACAGCGACGTTTGCGATCCGAGCGGGCGGGGTGCACGACGTTTACGAGCTAAGGGCGAGCACGGACGGTTCGGTGGTCCAAGAATTCTCCGACGCTGCTGGCCGCCCCAGGATTCGCTCCCAGGTCACAACGGATGGACTCTCCCAGAATTCTATTCTTTACGAGAAGGGGAGCCCCGCGTATGTCGCCTCCGTGAGTCGTGATGGAGCGACCACACAAATCTACTACGGACAGGACGGCAAGATCCGAGCGTCTTTTGGAACCGACTCGGAAGGAAGCACCCATCTCGACTTCTTCGATGTTCGGGGGAAACGCCGGTCCGGGATAGGCGCGGAGTCTGACGGCAGGGCCGGACTCACAGTGCTCGACGGCTCGGGTCACACTCGGCTCGAGATTTCGGTACCACGATCAGGGGAGCCACGTCTCATGCTGAATCACCCGGATGGATCCGAGGCGATCGGACTATCCAATGAGAATAGCGGACGATCTCGCATCAGACTCACCGATCCGTTGGGCAATGTGGGTATCGCGCTTGGGGTAGATGCGAAAGGCCAGCCATCCTTCGACCTCGCACCCGTCTCTGGTTTAAAACGAAAAGGCGACGATCACTAAAGGCTGCAGCTTTACGTCCTGCGCATGGATCCACAGATGCGTGCGCAGAGTCCTAAATCAGCGAAGATAACGTCAGTCATGGAGCGGAGCCTTTTACCCGGGTCAGCTTATCACAGGAACATGCAGTGTCGAATCGAATAGTCTCCACGAGATGCAAAACGGCGGAGAGACATAGGTCGAGGTCATGGCCCCTTTTCGCGTTCCTTGCGGCCTCCGTCGCTCTTTTGGTCGAGTCCAGCCCCGCCTTCGACCATTCCAGCCCCGACACGTTGAACGTTCGCGGGATCTCGATTCGAGATACGTCCGGACGGGAACGAATCCGGCTTGGCGAAACGCGAGACGGGACGCCCGGTCTGGCATTGATGAACGCGAAGGGACTCCAGACGGCCTCGTTCGGGGGCGTCGGCGAGAGAACATCGGGGTTTAGCCTTCGGGATCCCGAACTCTCAGGCGCTGCAATCGGCAGCTTTGCCAATGAGAAGGGCGAGGCCGGTTTGCTGATTCTCTGGTCCGAGAAAAAGGAGCCCCGTTATTTGCTTCAGTTGCGCGAAAACGGCCTGATCGGGCAGCGATTCTTTGATTCGCCGCCCGCGAGTCGTAGGACCGATCCGAAGCTTGCGCTCGAAGATGTAAGTCGGGTCGAGAGTTACGTGTCCCCCGAAGGATCCTCCGGCGTTTCATTGAGGGGACCAGTCGATCATCGGTCGTCTCTTTCCACCGTGGTAGACCGTATTAGCGGAATGAGGCAGAAACAGCAGGAGATCCACGGCAAGCTTGCCGCGGGGCTCGCTTTGATGCAGACCGGCGAGATGGTCCTCGATTTTTATGGCGCTCAGGCGCATCCGAGGTCCCGATTTCTATGCCAGGCAGAGGGACTGACGCTCCTCGCTTTTGCGGACATGGATGGTCAATGGAGAGCATTTTCACAGTCGTTACCGGCCGGAATCACAAGCATTAATATCGGCGGATTCGAGCCGCTCCCCCGTATCGAGATCGGATTTAATAGGATGCGAGGGAGCAACCCCTTCTTCGTGCTCTCAAGTTCGTTCGCAACTGGCAACTTCGAGCTGAGCATCGAAGGAGATCGCGGACCGGCGATGCGATTGCTCCCGAAAGCTGGCCAAAGGCCGTAGGAGTTCGACGACCGACATCACGTCTTTTGGAGCCAGAACCTTGCACGGGCACGCAACTCGACATGAATGGCGACCGATGACGCTTGTCACTATGGATATAAGTCCCTGCGTCGATCGAGAAGCGCGGCCGTGAAGACATCTTCGGGCACGGTGCTGGAATCGGAGAGTTACGTCTACGACCCCTTTGACAACCGAATTGGTACGGTGTCCAATGGTGTAACGACCTGGACGCTTTATGACGGCCGAAGTCCGATCATGGATTTCAGCTCGACTGGGGCGCTCGAGGTGCGTTATTTGCAGGGTCCGACCGGGATCCTGGCGCGGGAGTCCGCGAGCGGTGTGATCGCGTGGTATCTGTCCGACCGGCTGGGCACGGTGTCGGATCTCATTGACAATTCGGGGAACGTGATCGACCACGTGGATTACACCGCGTTTGGGTCGGTGATCGACGAGACCGCGCCGAGCGCGGGGGACCGGTTCGTGAGCTTCGCGGGGCTTGTCCGCGACAACGTCACGGGCCTGAACCTGGCCGTCGAGCGTGTGGAGAATCCCGCCATCGGCCGCTGGACGCAGCAGGATCCGCTCTCCTTCTCCGCCGGGGATACGAATCTGTATCGGTATGTGGGGAATGGGGCGACGGATGGGATCGATCCACTCGGTCTCACCGAGGGTATACCGATTCCCGGACCTGGCAATCCAACGATTCATATCGACGGGGAGTCCATGGGAACCCGTACCACCCACGTACAATTCGGTCCTCCGGGGAATCAGATGAAGATTCGACTCCCGGTAGACATGAAGGACATCAACGACCTGCCGAACGTTCCGGGGGTTCCGAAGCAGTTGATTCGTAAATTGCTGAAGAATCCCATGTATCGAAAAAAGTTACAGAATCAACTCAACAACGCGCGAAAGATTTGCAAGCTCTCTAGCATTGTGTTGACAATCATTCTTGCGGCTCCGGAAGTGGTCCAAGCTGCGGAGGAGGGAGGACTTCTGGGAGCGGCATCTGCGGCAGGTAATGTTGCACTCGATACCGCGGTCAGTGCCGGCGAGACTGTGGTTGCCGGCGCAACGATCCTGGAAGGTGCCACCTTGGCCGGGACGAGCGTAACGACCGGCGCAGGTGTGGTGTACGTTGGCGTTGGCGGAGCTGCTACTGTTGGCGGCGCATCGATCCTTGCCGGAGGCGTCGGATTTGGGATTGGATACGGGATTGGGAGTGTCCAGATTGGTAACAATACCGTTCACGAGCATCTCGGGAACGTAATCTATTGGGCAGCTGAAGGCGTATCCAGCGGTGCCTCGACCGCCTGGAACTGGCTAACGGACTGGTGAGCAACATGGGACGGAAGAGATCCAGGGGAGACTTGCCTTTTCCTGTCGCGCCGATCCCTTCCATCCCGGCCATTTCGGCGCAATTGGCGGTACACGATGTGGAAGATCGACTCGAGCGCTGGTATGGGGAGCTCGATGATTGGCTCCACATCTGGCGAAGCCGCGACTCCACGTTTTACCGTCATTTACCCAGGATCACTGAGCAAATTCGTCTGATGCTGCGGTACGCGGATACGTATCTCCCCGAGGGGGTTCTTGTACCGCATCTGTCGGAGAAACGTACCACGTTGGCGCGTTTTCATGAACTTCTGGGGCGTGCCCTGAGCGCGGCAACTGATCCAGAATTGCATGAGGAAGCTGACAGCGAATTCAAGCAGGCGACCACATTAGCACCGGAAGTTGCGGACTTATGGTATAGCTATGTACGGCATTTGATTCTCGGGCGCCGAATCCGGGAGGCATTGAATGAGATCAACGCGGTTGAGCTGCGCCTGATCCAGACGGAGGAGGAATCGATTGCACAGCAGATCGTGAACTGGTCACTGGCGTACCCCGAAATTGGTTGTGGAATCCGGGCGGATATCATCAAGCTTTGCGTGGCCCTGGTTAGCCGCGTTGGGACCGGCCTGATCGTCCACTGCTGTCCCCTCCCGAAAGCGCCGGGTACGCAGTGGCAGCGAACGGAGATTCTCCGAGTTTTATGGGCTGGCATGCAGTGTTCCGTGCCCGTGGACGAGCTGTTGAACCGCGCTGGGATTGATGAGGCGACCTATTATCGGTGGCGGAAACGATACCTACCTCCGCAGTGGGGTAAGGATCCGGCGTTGGTTTAGCAGTCTTATGAAGCGGACCTCCTTGAGGCGTTCGACGCAGATTGGTGCTTGTGCGCATTATGGCCGACAGAGGTATCGAGTCGATAGCGAACGCCAGGTTGGGATGAGTCGAGGCGTGGTCCACTGGTACTGTCCCGGTCGTGTCTACGCCAGTCGCCCGCACTTTCGGCCCTTGGCCTCGCGCCGTCGCAGAATCCACGAGCATTCCGGCAGCGCGATCTGGGCGCAGGGCGTTCCCAGGAGTGCATCGACCTCCTGAAACTGGCGAACGGAATGGTGAGCAACATGCGACAGAATAGATCCAGGGGAGATTTGCCTTTTCCGGCTGCGCCGATCCCTTCCATCCCGGCCATTTCGGCGCCATTGGCGGTACACGATGTGGAAGATCGGCTCGAACGCTGGTATGGGGAGCTCGATGATTGGCTCCACATTTGGCGAAAGCGCGACGCGGCGTTTTACCGTCGTTTACCCAGGATCATCGAGCAGACTCGTCTCCTGCTGCAGTACGCGGCTATGTATCTTCCTGAGGCGAGTGGCGTAATACGTATGCCTCAGCAACGCATTAAGCTGGCGGATTATCACGAACTTCTGGGGCGTGCCTTGAGCGAGTCGTACGGATGGGAAGAGGGTGCTGAGGCTGAGAGGGAGTTCAAGCAGGCCAGGTCACTGGCCCCCGAAGTACCGATGTACTGGCATAGCCATACACGGCACCTGCTGTGCTGTCGCCGAATGTGCGAGGCGCTGGATGAGTTGAATGCGTTTGAGCCGCAGCTCATCCAGGCGGAGCATGGATTCATCGCGCAGCAGATCCTAAACTGGGCGCTTGCCTATTCTGAGCTTGGTTTTGGGATCCGCGCTGATCTGGTCAAGCAGTGCATGGCGTTGGTCAGCCGGGCCGGGACAGGGCTCCTGGTTCGCGGCTGTCCACTTCCGCACCCTCCTGGCGCAAAATGGCAGAGAACCGAGATCCTCCGGCTTCTGTGGGCTGGCACGCAGGGCAGCTTGCCGATCGAGGAATTGTGCAGGCGGGAAGGGATCGAGACGACCACCTATTTTCGGTGGCGAAAAAGATACCTCCCTCTGGAGTTGGGTGAGGATCCCACTCTCATTTAGCAGGACTCCGTGCTTTGATCCTGACCGAATCTCCGAGCCTCGATTGGGGTGATCGCAGGGCTGGAGCTGGGAGCTGGGCATCATGGGGTCATCGCGAGCGAGACGAGTTACCTGGCTCTGCCGCAAGGCCCTCAGATACCTCGATGAGGACAGGCCTGACGATGCGTTGATCTACACAAAAAGAGCCCTACGGCTCGACGGAGATCATTACTACGCCAATTACCTCATGGGCGATCTGATTCAATTCAAGGATCCCGACCGAGCCATCATACACCTGCGCAAGGCGGTTAAGAGCAACCCGCAGCTACAAAGTGCGTGGGCAATTCCAGGTTCACTCCTGGGGGGAAGAGATGAAAGACTTCAGGAGGCGGTCGAAATCTTGAAAATCGCATACGCTTTGGATCCAAGTGATCTCTGGACAGTCCTGTTATTGGCAAATCGGAGCTACACGATTGGGAATATCGACCTCTCGAGGAAGCTCTTCCTCGAAGCCAAATCGTTGAGACCGAACGACGAAGAAATTCAAGAATACTACCAGGACTTTGAGCGTTGGGTCGCAGAGAGAAACTGATTCGCGCGGGACCGCGAGCGACGCCGGCACGCCGCGTTTGCCATCGGTCACGCTCACCTACGGGTACGACCCGAAGGGCAACGAGACCAGCATGGCCGCTCGCCTTTTCGGCGCGGCGACCGAGCTTAGCCAGCAACGGGAACGCGACGGCCAGACCGACTGCGTGGGCATCGCCCGACGCTGAAGGTGATCGCCGCGGACGCGGACCCGGGACCCGTGCCGAAGCAGACGGGGCGGGTGACGGTCGACGCCCCGACCGGGGTGGGGGCCTGGAGCAAGGCGCTGAGTGTTAGACAGCGAGCGCGGGTTCGTACGGCGATGGCCGGGGCGGACGGTGCGCCTGGAGCGTGGGCGGACGGTGCGCGCGCGTTACGGGTTCGGGTTGTCCTTCACGCCGAACGCCTCAAGGGTGAAATCGCGGTCGACGACCTGGCCGCTTTTGTAATCGACAACCTCGACCTGATCCTCCTGGCGCGCGGGGTCCATGCTGATCGCGGACTCGCTCCGAGAGGTCCTGAGCCGGATCTCCGCGCCAACCTTCTCGTACATCATCATGCGTTTGTCCATGCTCACGAAGGGCACGTTCGCCCCCTTGACCTTTTCGACCGCGGTCACCCGCGCTTCCCACGCCAGAATCGCCCAGTTGAGGTCGGGGCAGAGGTCGATCCAGCCCTCGACGGGGGAGGTGAAGTGTTCCTGGTTCATGGCCCAGGAAGGCAGAAGAAGACACCCAGGAACAGGAGTCGAGACGCCTGCTGAGGATCAGCGCGAGATCGAACTCGCGAGGAATCGTTGAGCGCTCGGCATGGCCGGCCGAGAATGGGCCTGGTACACGGAAGTGGGTGTCTCGTTCTGGCCTCTCTTGTTCTGGCCTCTCTCTTGCACGGAAGTGGGTGTCTTGTTCTGGCCTCTGTTTTCTGGCCTCTCCGGAAGTGGGTGTCTTGTTCTGGCCTCCGGAAAGTGGGTGTCTTGTTCTGGCCTCCTCTGTTGTTCTGGCCTCCTTCCGGAAAGTGGGTGTCTTGTTCTGGCCTCTCGGAAGTGGGTGTCTTGTTCTGGCCTCTCGGAAGTGGGTGTCTTGTTCTGGCCTCTCGGAAGTGGGTGTCTTGTTCTGGCCTCTCTTGTTCTGGCCTCCCACGGAAGTGGGCCTCTTGTTCTGGCCTCTTGTTCTGGCCTCTTCTTCTGGCCTCACGTTGACAGTTTCTGTCGATGTCATCGCGAACCGGTCCACGGGTGCATGGCAGCAAGACAGATCCGTCTTGACCCAGATCCCCGTCCGTTGACAATCCAGGCTCATCCCGCGAGCAGCAGGGGCTGGACGCCCCGTCGACGCGTGAAGGGAGCCACGGATGAGTCCCCACCCAGGCATGAACACCGCCGAACCCCCGGGCGATGCGCCAGGCGCCCTGGAACCTGCATCAGTCTCCACGCGCGTCAGGAACGTCTTCCGCCTGATCCTGACGGCGACCCGCAAAAACCGGGTTGCCTGGGGCACGCTCGCGGGTCTCTTCCTGGGCGTCTGGCCGGCCCTGGCCTACTGGAACCGCGTCCCGCTCGTATTCCCCGCCTTCGAATCCACCGTGGTCGCGGCCGCGGGCCCCGTTTCCTGGTTCGAGCTGAAAGACGCGAACGGAAGCCTCCACACCACCGAAGAATGGGCAAAACACCCTGCCGCTGTAATATTCCTGGTTGCCCGTGATTGCCCTTTCAGCCTGGCTTACGCCAATGAGATGGAGCGACTCGCGGGGGTCTTTGCGCGGCGGGGCGTTTTGTTTTATGGGGTGGAGGTGGGTCCGGCTGCGCGTGCTGGGGTCGCTTCGCCGTTTGGGGCGCTTGGGTTTCCGGTTGGGCGTGACACGGGGGGGCGGATCCAGGCGCAGGTAGGTGCGACGGCGACGCCCTGTTGTGCGGTGGTCTTGCCCGACGGCCAGGTGGTTTACGCGGGGCGGATCGACGATCGCATTGGCCAGGCGGGGGCGCTTGTGGGACAGGCGCGGACGCAGGACCTGGGACAGGCGCAGACGCAGGACCTGGCGCGGGCGCTCGAGGAGGTGCTCGCCGGCGAGCTGCCCGAGATCGCGGCCACGGCGGCGGCGGGTTCTCCGCTCGAGCCGGTGGTGATCGAGGAGTCGCTCGGCCAGGTGACCTACACCGAGCATGTCGCGCCGATTTTGTGGAAACGCTGCGCTGGCTGCCATCGACCGGGCGAGGTCGCGCCGTTTTCGCTGCTCCGGTATCGCGACGCGGCCAGGCGCGCGCGCGACCTCCTGAGCGTGATCGAGGCCGGCCAGATGCCGCCCTGGAAACCACGCTCGGGCGCGGGGATGTTCGTCGACGCCGCGCGGCTCTCCGCCTACGAGATCGCCGTCCTCAGGCGCTGGGTCGACAATGGTAAGGTGGAAGGCGATCCCGCCAAACTGCCGCCGACCCCTCGATTCCCCAAAAGCTGGCGGATGGGCGAGCCCGATCTTGTGCTTACCGCGAGCGAGCCCTTCCAGGTCCCGGCCGGCGGGGAAGATATCTACCAGTTTCTCGTCCTGCCGACGGGGCTTGACCGCGATGTCGCCGTGTCGGCCGTGGAATTTCGCCCGGGCAATCCCCGCGTGGTGCATCATTCGCGGGTCTACTTCGATGAGACGGGAGACGCCCGCCGCCGCGACGCCGCCGATCCCTCATTCGGCTTTCTGGGCTGGTTCGAGGCGCAGGAGGGGACGGAGGAAGTCACCTACTCCGGCCTGTCGGCCTGGACGCCCGGGATGACGCCTCGGCCCGCTCCGCCTGGGGTGGGGCGGGTCATCCCGCGCGGGTCGGACGTGGTGCTGCGAATGCACTTTCACCCGAGCGGCAGGCCTGAGCACGACCAGTCGCAGGTGGGGCTCTATTTCTGCAAGGATCCGATCACGAAGACGATGGCTGGATACACGCTCTGCACCAAGGAGATCGACATTCCCGCCGGCGCCCGCGACTACCGCGTCGTGCTGGCGACCCGGCTGCGGTCCGATGTGCATCTCTATTCGGTTGTGCCCCACGCGCACGCCCTTTGCCGAGACATGCGGGTGGCCGCGACCCTGCCCGACGGCCGCGTGCGCCCCCTGCTCTGGATCTCGGACTGGGATTTCGCCTGGCAGGATCAGTA
>DAIDHX010000002.1 GCA_027451885.1 Planctomycetales bacterium | reverse complement strand
AAGCTAGTGCGACCGTTGCGCCGCCGGTTCCGCATCCTACATCGAGGATACGTTTTGCCGAACCAATGTGATGCACGAGAGTGGGGATGAGGCTCCGACTGTGCATAGCAACCCGGCCAACCTCACGGTCCACGAACGCCTGTGAGGAGGGCGATGTCGGCTCGTTATCGTATACACCAATTCCTGTCGAGTCGTGAATGTCACGTGTAGCAACACCTAAACGTACAAGATGCATGAACTCTTGTAAAAATGGCTCTTCCATCCGGAACGATCCCAAGAAGCTCATACTGGCTGTTTGACCCAAACCTGAGAATATCCTAGCCAAGAGGCTCTGGGAAATCCAGAATAGAGAAGGACGCCGAGTGATTGCGAACGAAGGAAGCTCGAAGATCCCGGCCGACATGGGATTGGCTCGTTCGCTCGCAGCAGCGTTCACACCCACTGTCGCCGGTTACCAGAACCACCCCCCCCACCCTATCATCGAGAAAGGGAAGGAATGGGGAAATTCACTATGTGCTTATACGTTGCCTTCGTTCGCACCAGCCAGAGCCACCCCAGTGAAGCCGGGAATCCAAGACGCTTGATGGAAGCATCGACGACCGGGTGGGCTAGCCTGGAAGCGATTAACGGCGGCTGAGCCGAGACCGGTATCGCCCAACTTTCACGCCGGAGGCTGGGGGTTTCCGTCGCCAGACGAACCAGGACGCCCGTAGCGAAGAGATCAAGGGTAAGCGTCCGACCGAACTTTCAATTACCCACAACTCCGTCTACTCGTATTTACTGATCCAAGGCTAAAGTAAGTCCAGAGGGACGGATCGCAATCTCCAAGGATATCATCTCTGGGCCACCGCCATGGACGAGTGGGTGGATCACGAACTGCAGCGTGGTCAGTTCCCTGACCAACGGCTCAAAACCCGGCTCGCTAAACTGCTGGCTCAATTGAGCCAGCGAATTGGCTAGACCGTGCCGATGGCCTGCCAGGATTGGGCGGCCACCAAGGCCGCCTACCGGTTCTTCAGCAACCCGCTGGTCGACGAAAGTCTGATTCTGGCCGGGCATTTCGCGGCCACCAAGGCGAGATTCGACGCGACATCCGGCCCGATCCTGGTCCTTCATGACACCACCGAATTCAGCTTCAAGCGAGACCGCTCCGAGCCGATCGGCAAGCTTTCGCTGATCAAGGGCCGTCACCGCGCCCACACGGTCTGCGGACTGCTGATGCACTCCAGCCTGATCCTGACCACGGAGGGAACACCGCTGGGGCTTGCGGCTGTCAAGTTCTGGACCCGCGAGAAATTCAAGGGGACGAATGCCCTCAAGAAGAAGGTCAATCCCACCCGCATCCCGATCGAGCAGAAGGAGAGCATCCGCTGGCTGGTGAACGTGGCGCGGTCGACGGACCTTCTGGGCAACCCAGCCCGGTGCGTCCACATCGGTGACCGCGAGAGCGACATCTTCGAGCTATTCTGTGCCGCCGAGGACGCGGGCACTCATTTCCTGGTCCGCACCTGCGTGGACCGGTTGGCCGGCCGCGGCGGCACCACGATCTCGAAGTAGATGGCACGTGAGCCGATCCAGGGGGGCCGCGAAGTCGAAGTCCGGGATGACCAGGGGCGAGTCTCGAAGATCAAGGTCCACCTACGTTTCTGCCGGATGACCGTGCATCCGCCGATCGGCAAGCAGAGGCATTATCCTTCGCTGTCGCTGACGGTTATCCACGCCCACGAGCGTGGAACGCCCGAGGGGAGGGAGCCGATTTGCTGGAAGCTGCTCACGAATCTCCCTGCGGATGACCTCGCCTCGGCGATCGAGAAGCTGGATTGGTACTCACAACGCTGGAAGCTGGAAACCTATCATAAGGTGCTGAAATCCGGCTGCCAGGCCGAGCAGTCCAAGCTACGCACGGCGGATCACGTGACCAATCTGCTGGCCATGCTTTGCATCATCGGCTGGCGGGTATTCTGGCTGACGATGTTGAATCGAGAGTGCCCTGAGGCTGAGGCCGAGACGGCCCTGACAAAGACGGAGATCGAGATCCTGGATCGGTTAGTCCCGAACTCGAAGAAGATCGCCCGGCCAAAGCTCTCCAACTACCTCCTGGCAATCGCCAAGCCGGGAGGCTATCTGGCTCGCGCGAAGGATCCGCCGCCGGGGAACATGGTGATCTGGCGCGGGATGTCCCGGCTGACAGACATCCACATCGGCTTCGATTTGAGGGCCAAATTTGTGGGTAATTGAAAGCCGACCGAACGCGTCTTGACGCAGCGGTGCGGTCGCCGCGTCGAAATTCGCGGTGCGGCGTGCAAGGACGCCGTCGACAAGGCTCAGGCCCCGGTCGCCTCAGCCGCGCCCGGCTTCCAGGCGTCCGGCAAGAGTTCGGCGATCCGGCTCGCCGGGTGCGTGCTCACGCGATCGAGCACGTCCTTCAGATAGGCCCAGGGCTCTACGCCGTACATCTTGCAACTGTGTATCAGGCTCATCAGAACGGCCGCCGTGCGACCGCCGCCATCACTTCCGAGATGCAGCCAGTTCTTTCGACCCACCGCGATGGGTCGCAATGCGTTCTCGCTTGCGTTGTTGTCGATCGCCAGATATGGGACCTCGATGTACCGGGTCAGCGCCTCCCAGTTCGTGCGGCTATACGCGACCGCCTCGCCCATCGGACTCCTGGGCAGGACCTGTTCCGATGCGGGCTTCAGCCACTCGGAGAACGAGTGGATCAAGTCGTGGGATCGCTCCCGCCGGAATCGACCACGCACCGCATCTTCAATCGCCCACTTCTCGGCATCGTTCGAGATCTTTTCCGCAACCAACCGCGTGGTGATCGTCTCGGTCGCCTCGCGTTCCACTTCATACAGCCGAGCGATCCACGCAAGTGCCGCATGGGCACGCTCGGGGCACCACAATGACTGTCTTTTACAGAATTCAAAGAGAAGCCATCCAGCACCACAATGACTGTCTTTTACAGAATTGTTACAGCATTCTTGCCCTGGTAAGGATGACTCGGGCACTCGCTCGGTTGCGGTCGACGGATGCGGGATCTGATAATGTGCCTGAGTTTCAGGATCCCACGTCGGCGGTACGCCTTTGGTCCGTGAAGCGTGAGAATTGAATCATGAACAGCCTCAGCGATCGTGACCGTCTCTTCGACATGATGGCCCAGCGGACCGGCCTGATTGACTCAGGAGCAGCGACGGAGAGCGACCATCTCGATTCGGACGTGCAGCAGGCGATCGAGACGCTGGTCTCCTGGCACCTGAAGCAACACGGTGGGAGCGTCGCCGAGACGCTGACCGACCTTGGCGCGACGATGGAGCAGACGCTCTCGAACGCGTCCGATGCCACACTTGACGCTGGATCCGCGAATTTTGGAATCGCCGATGCCCCGGCGGCCCGCAGCCGGTTCCGTGTGCTGCGGCCGCATGCCCGCGGCGGGCTGGGGGCCGTCTTCGTGGCGCTGGACCAGGAACTCAATCGTGAGGTCGCGCTCAAGCGGATCCTCGATAACCAGGCTGACAATCCCGTCAGCCGTGCTCGCTTCCTGCTTGAGGCAGAGATCACCGGTGGGCTGGAACACCCGGGGATCGTGCCGGTCTATGGCCTGGGCACCCACGACGACGGTCGACCGTACTATGCGATGCGGTTCATCCAGGGCGACACGCTCAAGGAAGTCGTCGATCGGTTCCATGCCGACACGGACCTTCAACGCGACCTGAGCCGCCGGTCGCTCGCTTTGCGACAGCTCCTCCGGCGGTTCATTGACGTCTGCAACGCAGCCGACTACGCGCATTCGCGAGGTGTGCTTCACCGCGACATCAAGCCGGCGAACATCATCGTGGGCCGGCACGGCGAGACGCTGGTCGTCGATTGGGGCCTCGCCAAGGCCATCGGGCACGGCGATTCCGAGTGTGGTTCGAGCGAACGAGTCCTCGCCCCCTCGCTCTCCGGTGGTAGCGCCGAGACGCTGCCCGGCAGTTCGATGGGGACGCCCGCGTTCATGAGCCCCGAGCAGGCAGAGGGCGATTTGGAGCGGCTCGGGACCCAGTCCGACATCTACAGTCTCGGCGCGACGCTCTACTACATCATCACTGGTCAGATGTCGGTGAGCGGGACTGTCCGCCAGATGCTTGAGAGCGTCAAGCGGGGCGAGATCACGCCTCCCCGGCGCCACGAACCGGGGATCGACCGGGCGCTGGAGGCGATCATCCTGAAGGCGATGGCTCAGCGGCCGGAGAGCCGTTACGCCACATCGCGAGAGCTGGCCGAGGACCTGGAGCGATGGATGGCCGATGAGCCGGTGCTCGCCTGGCGCGAGCCCTGGACACGGACCGTCGTTCGCTGGCTGACCCGGCATCGCACGGGAGTCACCGCGGCGGCCGCCACGATGGTGGTTGGTCTCGTCGGGCTGGCCGCGATCCTCATGGTGCAGGCACAGGCCAACGCCGAGATTGAAACAGCACTTCACAACGAGACGCGTGCAAACGTCGCCCTGGCAGCCGCCAATGGGGATCTGGCCCGCTCGAAGGCCGCTGTTCAGGCCCGCTACGATCTGGCGGTTGACGCAATCAAGACATTTCACACCGGCGTCAGCGAGGACTTCCTGCTGAAGGAGAACCAGTTCAAGGACCTGCGGAACCGGCTGCTGAAGGCTGCCCAGGATTTCTAAGGAAAGCTGGGGACGCTTCTGGGGCACGAGACGGACCCGACCTCGCGCAGGGCCCTGGCCTCGGCGAACTTCGAGCTGGCTGGACTGACGGCGAAGGTCGGTCGGGTCGCCGAGGCGCTGGCATCGCACCGGGCGGTGCTGGAAACGCGGCGTGCGATCGCATCCGAGCCCGACGCCGGCGATACCGCCCGTGCCGAAGTGGGCGTCAGCCTGACCGAGGTCGCCGGTCTACTTGAGATTGCGGGAAACACTGATGAGGCGCTCGCAGCGTATCGAGAGGCAGAAGGCGCGCTATCGGGACCAGCGACCGGCTCGATTGAGACACGGGCCTCGCTGGCATCGTGCCGATCGCGGATGGGCTTCTTCCTGAGCACCATCGGCAAGAATGACGAGGCCCTGGCCGCCTTCCGTCGGGCTCGGGCCGACCAGGAGGCTCTGGCCGCGGCCGCCAGAGCGCCGGCCGAGCTCCGGAGCGACCTGGCGGACACCATCAACCGAATTGGCCGGGTGTTGCAGAACGTCGGTCAGCTCGCGGAAGCCGAGGCCGCCTACCGCCAGGCCCTGGCGATTCGCGGAGAGCTGTACAAGCAAGATCCCGCAAGCCCTTCGGCCCGCAGTGGCCTGGCCGCCAGCCACAACAACGTCGGCCTCGCCTTGTGGAAGACGGGTCGCTCCAAGGATGCAGAGGTCGAGTTCCGCTCGGCCTGGATGCTCTGGCAGGCACTCGCCAATGATTACCCCGCCGTGTCTTCGTTCCGTACCCAGATTCATACAATCCAGGCGAACCTCGGAAACCTGCTAAGAGAGACAGGACGATTGAAGGATTCGGAGGACGTCTTCGGCGAGGCGCTGGCGGACCTCGAGCGACTGGTTGTCGCTCACCCCGCCGTGCCCGAGTACCGCCGTCGCCTGGCCCTGGTCCACCATAACCTGGGCCAGGTATTGAGGTCGGAGGGCCGTCCCCAGAACGCCCAGCCGCAGCTCCAGGCGTCGATCGCAATACTTGCTGACCTGGTGACAGCCCATCCTGCGGTCACGGAGTATCACGCCGATTTGGGGTCCAGCCACTCCGAGCTGGGGGTTCTCCTGGCCGAGTCGGGCCGGGTCGCTGGAGCCGAGACCGAGTTCCGCGCGGCGGCAAACATCGGCGAGGCACTGGTTGCAGCCAACCCCAGGGTCACCGTCTACCGCGACCGTCTGGCGACCGCCCGGGTCAACCTGGGCGAGCTGCTCGGGGACGCTGGCCGTCCCGCTCTGGCAGAGCCCGAGTACCGTGCGGCGGAAGCAAGCTTCCGAGAGCTGGCCCGGGACAACCCCGCTGTCAGCTACTTCCGGTTTGGCCTGGCCTACACCCTGGTCCGTCGCGGCATCCAGCTAGTACAGGTGGGCCGGCCGAAAGAAGCCGAACCGATCGAGCGCGAGGCAGTGGAGATTTACGCAGGGCTCTCCGAGAAGAGCCCCAGTGTCCCCGACTATCGCGATGGCCTCGCCACGGCGCTGACCAACCTCGGCAATGTGCTGCTCGCGAATGGACAGGCAGCCGGAGCCCGCGATGCGTACGACCGCGCGATCACTCTCTGCGAGCACCTCGTGAAGGAAAACCCGAAGGTACCGTCGTACCGCATTAACCTCGCCGGCTCTCTTCGGCGGCGCGGGCTGGCCGGCCACGTGCCTGACGATGTGCGCAACGCGTTGGTGATCCTCGACGGCCTTCAGACGCGGTCACCCGCAGCCTGGTTCGAGACCGCCTGCTGCCACGCCACGCTGGGCGACGCCACACGGGCATTCAAACTGTTGAGGCAGGCCGCCGACCTGGGCTATCGTAACCCCCACGCCTATCGCGCTGAGGCGGCCCTCAAGTCCCTCAAGGATCGAGACAACTTCCAACTTCTGATGATGGACCTGGAATTCCCTGACCAGCCATTCGCGCGGTTTGAATGAGACTTCCTCTGATCCTGGGGGCTTCGACTCATCAACGTCCGGAAAGCGAAAAGATCCTCGACGTAAAATGTCTTCGTGGTCGAATCGGGCGTCGTTCCAACTCGGCGGGCACCTCGTGCAGGAAAGCCCGAAAGAAAACCAAGAGGACACAAAAACCAAGAGGACAGGCATAATCATCTTGATCTCTTACACCGTTTCCAGGCAGTTTCCCCAAGGAAAATCCCTTTGAGACTGGACCTGGTCGGGAGCCGAAGCCAAAAATCGGTGTTGACTGGGGGGTGGGCTTTCGACGGCGAGGGGGCAAACACGCATGGATATCAAGTGATGTTGATGTGTGTAACACATTTCAATCGACGAGCCCAGTGAGTTGCAAGTTCTTTCGACATTGACGGGCTTCTCCACGCTCAGGCGTGCGATTCCGCAGCTTAGGATTTCGAACGGGGTTGTCCAGCACCCACGCTGGTTCTGTTGCCCAGGGAGGAAGAGGAGTGATCTCGATGCGGTACAAGCTTGGAGCCTGCGTTCTGCTCGTTGTCGCGTCGCAAGCCGGCGCTGTGGGGCAGAAAGTGAATCCTGGAAATACCCTCGACTTACGGCGTTTGAATCTCGTCGACCAGGGCCGCATCATGGGTACCATGCGGATCATGGATGACGGCTCACCGGTGATCGAGTTCCTGAACCGTGATGGTAAGCAGACGCTCGTAATCACGTCGAACGAACGCGAGGGGTCGTTGATCTCCGTGAACGCGCCCGACGGTTCATCCAGAATTCGTTTCTGTCTGGGAAACGACGGAACGTCGACCTTCTCGATTCGAGGACGAACGCAACAAGATGTGTATGAGCTCAAGGCGGGGGCAGACGGTTCTGTAACGCAGCAATTCTCCGATGGCGCGGGCCATCCAAGGATTCGATCGCAGGTCGACGCCAATGGGCTTTGCCAGAATTCGATCCTTCACGAGAACGGCAGACCTGCGTACGTTGCCGCTGTTAAGCGTGATGGGACAGTCTCACAGATCTACTACGGTCCGGATGGTATGGCCCGCGTCTTGCTGGGAACCGATCCGAAAGGCAGCGCCCGGCTCGATCTCTTCGACGATCATGGGAAGCACAGGTCTGGAATGGCCGCGGAGGCAGACGGCAGTTCAAGAATGACCATGCTGGACGGGCAACAGCGGACTCGGCTCGCGATGTCGGTCCCACGATCGGGAGACGCGCAGCTCAAGCTGAATTATCCGGGCGGGACCGAGGGCATCAGCCTTACCACGGAAAGCCAAGGTCGATCGCGGATTACGCTCAAGGACCCGCGGGGTCATGTCGGGATCATGCTTGGTGTCGATGTGGACGGCCAACCCTCGTTTGATCTCGCGCCCGTTGCCGGTTCGAAACCGAACGCGGGGGACCGTTAGCAGAAGCGGCGGTCTTGCTCGACCCGGCGATGTGGTCCGAACGGTCGCGAAAAACAACTCGCATCAATGAACGCTGGTTTCACGTCAGGCAGGGCTTCAGCCCACGCCGAGCACATGGCACTTCGGGATGAGATCGAGGAATCACCATGAAACACGGATGGAAGAAGATACCGCGGCCGAGCGGATGGGATTTCATTGCGGTCATCACGGCCTATGCCGCCATTTCGGCCGGGGCGGGCCACAGCTTCGACCAGGCAAGGCCCGGCACCCTGGATGTTCGCGGGATCACGATTCGCGATCCATCCGGCCGCGAGCGAATCCACATTGGCGTAACAAGGGACGGAAACGCCGGTCTGGCAATTCTCAACCCAAGGGGATCACAAACGGTTTCCCTTGGCGCATTATTGGAAAGGTCCTCTGGCTTTAGCCTCGAGAATTCCGAGACGCAATGCGCCATCGGCTGCTATATCGGGAAGGATGGCGCGGCTGGCCTCGCTTCGACCTCCTCCCGGGTGCTCGACCCAGGTTATCTACTTGAGCTCCGCCAGGATGGACTGATCGGGGAGCGATTCTTCGAACGGCCTCGCACAGAGCGACGAAACGATTCGAAGTTTAGCATCGAAGACCTGAGTCGAGTGGAGACGTACGTGTCCACGGCGGGATCCGCAGGTTTTTCGCTGAAGGGAACGATTGACAAAAAGGTTTCGCTTTCGACCGCGGCGACACCTGTTGGTCGAGTGGACCAGAGTTACGGCGGGAGCGATCGAGAACTTGCGATCGCTCTGGGCATTGCCTCTGATGGTCGCGCGTATTTAGAACTCCTTGGTTCCAGTGCTCATCCGAGATGTCGTTTCCTGTGCCAGGGGGATGGATCCAGTCTGGTCGCATTCTCGGACGAAATCGGTCAATGGAAAGCCTTCGCCCAGTCCATCGAAGGGGGGCGTACGATCCTTTCACTCGGGGGGCTCGAACCGCTGCCTCGCATCGAGGTTGGATTTGATCAAGCGGAAGGGAAGAGCCCTCGATTTTTGATCTCGGGGGCATTTGCCGCGGGGAACCTTGAGCTGGGGCTTGACACAGATCGGGGGCCAACCCTGCGTTTGCATCCCAGGGCTGGGCGTAGACCGTGAGAGCCCCGGAGGAAACGGGAGCCGCGGGCGTGGGCTCGCAGGGCGAGTTGGAACTTCCGCGGTGCAGAGATATGATGAAGAGAGGAGTCTCTCGATGTCTGGCTGACTGGAGTTTGCGTCCTTGCTGAGAATTGTTCGCCATCCGCACCCTGCCCTGCGCTTCCCATCACGGCCCGTGCTTCAGATTGATGACGATCTTCGCACCAGCGTGCGCCAGATGTTCGAGCTGATGTACGATGCCAGAGGCATTGGCCTGGCCGCGAACCAGGTTGCGCTCCCGTTTCGTTTTTTCATACTGAACCTCACCGCGGATCGAGAGCAGCGCACGGAGGAGCAAGTCTTCATCAATCCGGAGATCGTGAAACGGCATTCCACGATCGAGGATGAGGAAGGCTGTCTTTCGCTGCCTGGGCTTTATGCGAAGGTGCGTAGAGCGCGCAAGATTCGAGTGCGGGCGTATGATCTGACTGGCGAGCTATTCGAGCGCGACGTGGACGATCTTCTGAGCCGGGCGATCCAGCATGAGACCGACCATCTGGACGGCAAGCTGTTTATTGATTACCTGGAGCCGGCGACGCTCAAGAATTTCACGGAAGCAATTCGTGGATTTGAGCTTGAATTCCGTCAGGGGCAAAACCAGGGGCGGATTCTGAGCGATCAGAGTCTCAAGCAAAAGCTTGCGGAGATGCCTCACCCTTCAGCGGCCTTCGCGGCGACAGGGTATGCCCCTGGAGAAGAGCCGGCCGTGGCGGCGTCTGAGCAACCGGCTGAGCCTGGAGTCTAGACCATGCCAGAGTCCGCGCGGGTGGTGATGCTCGGCACGGGTGACTTCGCGCTGCCGACCTTTGAACTGCTGGCGGATGATGGACCTGGGTTAGTTGCGCTCGTTACCCAGCCTGACCGGCCGCAGGGCCGCAAGCAGGAGATCATTGCGGCCGCGATTAAACAAGCCGCGGTCAGGCGCGGCATCCCGGTCTTCCAGCCTGAGAACGTGAACGGGGCCGAGAGCGTGACTCAGATGCGCGGCCTCGCCCCCGACGTGCTGATCACCGCGGCCTATGGCCAGATTCTTTCTCCGGAGCTGCTCGCGGTCCCTCGTTTAGGCGGCCTGAATTTGCACGGGTCGGTTCTCCCCGCCTACCGAGGCGCGGCACCCGTTGCCAGGGCGATTGAAAACGGCGAGACGGAAACGGGTGTTTCGGTGATTCAGATGACTCCGCGGATCGACGCTGGGGGCGTGATTGCGGTTGCGCGGCTTGCGATCGATCCCGACGAGACGGCCGGGGAGCTCGAAGGCCGGCTTGCGCGACTGGGCGCGCCTCTGGTGAAGCAGGCTCTCGCGGACCTGTTCGGCGGCCGGGCCGTGATTTCGCCCCAGGACCCGTCCCGAGCCACGCGCGCGCCCAAGCTTCGGAAAGACGACAGCGCGATCCGCTGGAATCGTCCCGCGCGTGTCGTGCACAACCACATTCGGGCCATGCAGCCCTGGCCAGGGGCATCGACCATGCTTCTGCGCGTCGACACTCCCGGGATCATCACGCGGCTGATTGTGCTCAGGAGTGCGGTCCGCGAGGGCGCTTCCGACGCCAGGCCGGGCTCGGTGATTGAAGCGGACGGCGACCGGATCGTGGTGGCGTGCAACCCCGGCGCCCTGGCCTTGCTGCGCGTGCAGACGCCGGGCGCCCGGGCGCTCGATGCCGCGGAATTCCTCCGAGGCCGCAAAATCAGCCAGGGAGACCAGCTCCGGAGCTGATCTACTCGCGCATCCCGGCAGATTCGCTAAGTCCGCCACCGCGCGTGCGCACACTTGCCAATCACTCCCCCCTCGCGCCGTCGAATCTCGATCTAGAGGACGATTGCACGATCGGCGGCCGAGGATTGGCCGATGAAACGAACATCAACAGCATGGGTCCCAGGCGCTTGCGCTCTGGTGATCGCCCTTCTTCTGGGCTTTCAGGCGAACTCCCTCGCGCAGAGCGGCAACCCTCGGCTCCAGGGAATCCAGCTTTACAAGGCTGGAAAATACGCCGAGGCGATCCCTTATTTTGACAAGGTGCTCGACTGGCATTCGCGGGATGTGGAAATCTACAACCTGCGGGGAATCTGCCACCTCAAGCTCAACCAGCCTCGGCAAGCGCTTGCTGATTTCGACCAGATCGTGCGCCATGAGTTTCGGTTCGTGGGCGGGTTTGGCAGACCCTGGCCGATCGATACCCAGTCGACCTGGCTTCCGCGCCCGCGGTTCCCAAGCTGGTATCCCGAGGGGTGGGGCAACCGCGGGCTTGCGCTTTTGATGCTGGGAAAGGACGAGGAAGCCGCAGCGAGTTTTCGCGAGGCGATCGATCGCTGGCCCTTCGCATACACAGGCGGCACGCCCGGGAATCTGCTCTTGCGTTACTATCCCCTGGCAGTCAGGCGCGGGATGGCCGGGGCGTACGAAGGGCTGGGAAGGGCGTATCTGCACCAGGGGAAGATCGAGGAAGCGATCGGAGCGCTGAATCAGGCTGTCGCGCTCGCCCCCAACGATGCCAACGCGCTGGCCGGCCGCGGCGACATGTGGCTTGCGGTGAACCGCTTCCAGGATGCGATTGTGGATTACGATCAGGCGCTCAAGCTCGATCCCCAGCACGGTCGTGCTTATGCGGGACGAGGAATTGCCCGGGCGTTTCTTGGGCGCGATAACGAGGCACTGGACGATCTCAACCAGGCGCTGAGGCTCGACCCCACGAATTCGCGGGCCTACAGCCACCGAGGCGCGCTCTGGGCGCAGCTTGGCCACAACCAGGAAGCGCTCACCGATTATCGGGAGATCCTCAAGCAAAACCCAAAAAACGCCTGGGCGTTCAAGGATCTGGGCGGCGTACTCTCGCGTCTGGGTCGTCAGAACGAGGCCCTTGAAGCGCTCAACCAGGCGATCAAGCTGGACCCATCGAGCTCAAAGGCGTATCAAAACCGGGGCGCTGCGTACAACGAGCTGGGGCAGTACGAGCGCGCGATCCAGGATTTGAATCGCGCGATCGAGCTGGATCCGAACAACGTCGGCGCCCATTCGAATCTCGGGCTTGCGTACTTTGGCGCGGGGCAATATGACGCGTCGCTCGCGGAGCTCGACAAGGCCATCTCGATCGGGCCGCATGTGGCCATTCCGTATTTCAATCGTGCGGAGATTCTGGCGAGGCTGGGCGAACGTGCCCGCGCCGCGGCGGATTACGAGCGTGCCATTGAGCTTGAGCCCAGGCTGACCGCGGCCCACGCGGCGCTTGCCCACGTGCGCAGTCTGCAGGGTGACGCGCGCTCGGCGCGCTCAGAATACGACCGGGCGGTGGAGCTTGATCCCTCGTCGCCGGAGCTGTTCCGCATGCGTGCGGATTTGCGCAGGCAAGCAGGTGACTGGAAAGGTGCGCTCGCGGATTACGATCAGGCGATTCAGCTCGACCCGACCTTCGCCCTTACCTATGTTTCACGCGCCTGGGTTCGATTGGGGTTGGGCGTAGCAGGCGCGGATCTGGATGCGCGTGTGTATCTCAAGATCAAGGGCTATGAGGATTCGCTCGCGCCCGGGATGGCGCTTGTTGCGGTTCTGGGTGCGAAGGCGGCCGGCAGGATCAACGACTCGAACACAGCGCTTGAGGAAGCGCTTGCGAATGTGCGGCGCTCAACCTGGCCCGCGCCGGTGCTCCGCTATCTGAATCGCGAGTCGAACGTGGATGAAATGCTCAAACAATCGGGCGAGGGGCACATGGCCGAAGCCCACGCCTTCCTGGGGCTCGACCTGCTCGCCGCGAAGAAGCAGAAGGAAGCCATCACGCACTTGCGGCAGGCACTCGACGCCGGCTCACGCTCGCTTGCCAGCGACATCGCGAATGCAACGCTCGAACGGCTCGGCGAATCCCCACGCTGAGGAGGATTCGCCCGGCCAACACGGAATTCCCTCGACTTACCGCTTCTTTTTCTTCGTCAGCGGCGGAGGCGCGCCGACCCGGGAAACGATTGCCTTCCACGTTTCTCTGGCTTCCATCTGGACGCCGCGATCGGGGTCGGGCGACATCGACTGCATGGCGACGAGCGTATCCATCCCTCCCACTCGCTTGAGCATCTTGCATGCAAATCGCCTTTGCTCGATTTCCGGATCCTTGAGATGCACAATCAACGCCGGCTCAGCGAGCTCGCCGATGTCCTTGATGGCGTCTTCCACTTCGAACTGGTTATGGCTGAGCCGGGCGAGCAAAGGCTCCACGGTCCTGGGATCGCGAATCTTGCCCAAGGCTCGAATCGCCTCGTGCCGTACCCCACTTCGATCGTCGTCAAGCCGGTCCAGAAGCGCCTGGACCGTCTCCTGACCTGGCCAGAAGCCCAGCGTCTTCGCGGCCTCGGCAGCAACGGAGCTATCGTCGTCTGTCAGAAATAAGACGACGGCCTGCACGACCTCGCTTGCACGGTCGACTGATTTCGTCCGCCGCAGCCGTTCGAGGGCTCGTACCTTCTTGAAGTGATCGTTACCAGCGTTTTTGAGCTCGAGCAACGATCGCGTGACAGGATCGGCATTCGCGGGAATCTGGGGCTCGTTCTTACCGCCGAAATTGTCCGGTGCGGGCGCGGGCGGCGGCTGCGCCTGGGCTAGCTCGTTTTTGGGTATGCGTGGAACCGCGGCGAGAAAATCCTGATCGAGCGTGACATTGATGGTATTACCCTGCCGGGTCACGCGACCGAAGTTGATCGAGTTCGCCAGCGCCGCCGCGTCGGGCTCGGGAATCATCCGCAACGATGGGCTGCCGCCGTTTCGCTGGCCCCAAATCCAGCCGTTGATCTGAGGTTGCGCCTGGCCGACGCGCGCGACGATCGCCCTGCGCACTTCCTCGCCCGTGAGGCCCACATTGGGATCGAGATTCGTGGGAATGCCCTCAATCACAAGCTTCACGCTGGTGTCGCCGATCCGTCCCCGGGTCTGGTCGAACTCAGGGGGTACACCAGGAAGAAAACCGCCCCCAGGGCCAGGAGGCATCGCCGGAGCGGGCATGCCAGGGACCTGAGGCCCCCGCGCCACACCGGCCATTCGGGCATTCTGCTCCCGCATCAGCCCGGCGGCCCAGGTGAAAACCGGGCCCGAGATCGACATGCAGACCACAGAAGCGGCGTACAAGGACACCGGCTTCTTCATATCATCCCAACGCGTGAAAATATAATAGATTGCGTAGAAAGGGATAAAAATATAGCAAAGCCCGCAGGAGAGCGATTCCCCGAAGGGGTAGACGACGGTGCCCACGAAACCGGCGATTCCGCAGACGACGGTCGCAACGAGGAACAGGGCGACATTCGCGACCAGGGCCCAGCGCATCAATTGATAGGAGTAGAGGTCGGTCGTCACCGTGAGCGCGACAAACCCCATCGTGGCCATGAAGAAGATCGCGTACCCGGTGGCGACGCGGGTCCAGAGCGAGGAGTCATCATCGTAGGAGCTGGATTTTTTCTTTTTGTTCTTCGACTTGCTGGCCTCGACGAGCGGCTGGACACGCGGCGGTGCGGGGAGGACCTCGTCATCGTACACCGAGACGGGCTTCGGCGCTGACTTGAAGGCGGCCGGCGATGCATCATCCTCCGCGTCCCAGAATTCGACCTTGTCGTCGACTTCTTCCCAGAACTCATTGGGTGGCGCGTCGAGCGGTCGCGAGGCAGGACGAGCGGGTGAGGGCGAAGGTGTTCGGGGAACGGACGTGCTTGCCGGCCGAGGCGGTGGGGAAGCAGGCGAAGCCGGCGCGGATAAGACCGGCCCGGCGCCGCCGCTCGGAACCGGGATTCGGAAAGTCGTGCCGCATTGCCCGCAGCGCGACTTGCGTCCCGCCAATTTGCCGTCGATCTCGTATTCCTTGCGGCACTCCGGACAATTAAAAACGAGGATCATGGTCGCCTCGCACGTCGGATCGGAACCGAACCCGGGTCATCTCATCATCGAGACAATTGTCGCAAGCATTTTGCCGGGCGGTCCTCGAAATGGCAATCGTGTTTCGGTTCCGAAACAGTACCAACCGTTAAGACTCGCATTCAAGACTTAACATTGGCTCGACCAGCGTCGACGAATTGCTCATCCGCGCCGGCCAGGGCACGGTGAGCGCGTCCATTCGCCGCGTGAACATAAAGCGATCGCGCATCGACCACCGCATGAGCACCCGCGGGGGGCGTCATGCGATAGACGACCTCACGATTGTGATCGGCGAGCTGCAAACGCGGATCATACACCGAGTTGAACTTGAACAGCATCTTGAGGGTGTTCGTCTGGCCCCGCGCCAGGTTGCGCGCCAGAATCTGAGAAAGCCCCGCCAGCGCGTGGAAACCCAGATGCTTGCGGTTGAGCACCTGCTGGGTCTTCACCAGCTCTTCGTAAAACTCGGTAAGCGGCAAACGGGTGGGAAGCACTGCGTGCTGGATGTCGTAGAGCCGGTAATCGAGGCTCGTCAGCGTGCGCGATTCGGTGAGCCAGCTTTCGGTGCCGGGGTAAGGGGTGTTGACGCTGATATTGACGATCTCAGGGATCTCGAGACACCACTGGCGGATGACTTCGAACCGGCTTTTATCCCAGTCGGGATCGGCAATGATGTTGATGGCGGTCATGAGGCCGAGGGAGCGTGCGAATTCGAGCGCCTCGAAGTTTTTTGAGAGTGAGATCCGTTTTCGATGGAGCTTGAGCCCTTCCTCGTCGATGGCCTCGAGCCCCAGAAAGATATACTGCAAGCCGAGAGTTTTCCAGAAGCGAAAGACATCCTTGTTGCGGAGAAGGACATCGCCGCGGGTTTCGAGGTAATAGGACTTCTGGATTCCCTTCCGGGCGACGGCCTCGCCCAGGGCCATGCCGTGCTCAGCCTTGATGAAGGCGACGTCGTCGACGATGAAGACGCCGGGCTCGCGGATGGAAGCGAGCTCCTCGGCGGCGGCCTCCACGCTCTTCACCCGGTAGCCCCGGCCGTAAAACGTCCAGGCGCTGCAAAATGAGCAGTCCCATGGGCAGCCACGCGAGAGCTCGATCGAGGCGCAGGGATCGAGCACGCCAATGTAGTACCTGCGTCTGCGCCTCGTTAAGTCTCGCGCCGGCCCAAGATCGTCGAGATCCTTGACAAACGCTGCCGCGGGGCCGCACCCGCCAGCATAAACCGCGCCCGGAACCGCATCGAGACGCGCACCCGAGCCGCCAGCGATTGCCTCGAGCAGGTTGACGATCGACGCCTCGGCCTCGCCGCGGAGCACGCAGTCAATCGCCCCCGCCCCGTGCGCAATCAGATCGTCGGCAATAAAAGACGCACTATGCCCACCGACAACCACGAATAGTCCCGGATGGAGAGCCTTTGCCTGCCTTGCAAGATCAATCACCTCAGGCACGTTGGCCAGGTAGTTACAGGACATGGCCAGCACGTCGGGACGCCACTGCTCGAGCTCGCGTTCAACCCGAGAGGGGCGCTCGACCTGAAGATCCACTAGCCGCACGTCATGTCCTGCCCGTCTGGCCGCCGCGCCCACCAGCTCAAGCCCAAGCGGCTCAAGACGCAGAAACACCTTTGTATACATAAGCGCGCTGGGATGAATCGCCAGGATCTTCATCGAATACCCCGTGATGCAGAGTTCCCCGGCGATCCCTGCCGCCGCGGGTGCAAGAATTGAGGCATAACGGCTCGGCGACGAGTCTGCCAGGGACTGGCGACTGCATTCTCATTTTGCGACTGGCAAGGTTTACCCAGGATGCCCAACCTGCGTTTACGTGACGCTTTCGGCGGAGAGGTCCTCGACGTTGAGTCGCGATTCCTCAATCCATGGAGGGTTTGGTATGATCATTCAGGTCTCGTACCGGATCCTCATTGAATTTGTTCCCAACGGTGCTGGATGGCGGAAGAGTTGGCTGCGGAGGCGAGGAAGAAGCTCTACCTGGAGACGGTCGGCTGCCAGATGAATATGCTGGACAGCGAGATCGTGGCGGCGAAGCTGCGTTCGGAGGGTTACGAGCTCACGGATGACGTGGAGGCCGCGGACGCGGTTTTCTACAACACGTGCTCGGTCCGCCAGCACGCGGAGGACAAGATTTATAGTGCGCTTGGGCGTGTGCGGAAGCTCAAGTCGCGGAATCCCGACCTGGCCGTGGGCGTACTCGGTTGCATGGCTCAGAAGGATCAGGCGGAGATTTTGAAACGTGCGCCTCACGTGGATCTGGTTGTGGGCCCCGGGCAACTTGACCGGGTGCCGGAGCTCCTGGCCGCGGTGAAATCGGGCGGGGGCAAGGCGATGGCCGTGAGCAAGGCCAGGCGTGACGGCACGCTCGAATCGATCGCGCAGTCTTTCACGGTTTACGACCCGGATCGCGAACCTTCGCTTCGCCCCACGCCGTTCCAGGCATACATCCGGGTCATGATGGGCTGCGACAAATTTTGCACCTACTGCGTGGTTCCGTCGGTGCGCGGGCCCGAGCAGAGCCGTTCACCGGAGGCCATTCTCACGGAAGCACAGATGCTGGTCGATCAGGGGGTGCGTGAGATCACGTTGCTCGGCCAGACGGTGAACAGCTACGAGAAAAAGGGGCAGGACGGCCGGACTTGGCGACTGTCCGATGTTTTGAACGCCGTGCAGGGCACGCCGGGCATTGATCGCGTGAGGTTCGTCACCAACTTTCCGAACGACATGACCGACGACCTGCTCCAGGCGGTGCGTGATTTCCCCGGCATTTCGCGGTCGATTCACGTTCCGGCACAGAGCGGTTGCGACGTGATTCTCAAGCGTATGAAGCGAATGTATTCGGTGGCCCAGTACGACGAGATGCTTGCCCGCACGCGGGAGACGATCCCAGGGGTGGCGATTTCGAGCGATTTCATCGTTGGCTTCTGCGGCGAGGATGAGGCGTCATTCGAGCGCACCATGCGGCTCGTGGAGCGGGCTCGGTTCAAGAACAGCTTCATCTTCAAATACAGCACGCGGCAAGGTACGAAGGCGGATTCGCTTTATCCCGACGACGTGCCGGAAGACGAGAAGAAGCGGCGCAACAACGCGCTTCTCGCCTTGCAAACGCGCATCAGCCTGGAGGACAACGAACAACTTGTCGGCCGGCGGTTTGATGTACTGGTGGAAGGCCCAAGCCGCTCGACGACGAGGCGTGAGGGCTGGGGCGGGCAGGAGCAGCTCATGGGCCGTACGCTGTGCGATCGGATCATGGTGTTTGAAGGCGACGAGCGCTGGGTTGGCCGGTTTGTCCCGGTGCGGGTTGAAGCCGTGAGTGCTGTGACCCTCTTCGGACGGGTCGAGAATCCCGTCGAACCCGCCTGACGAGGACGTCATGCCCTTGCCACTCGCCGAGCTCGTGAAGCGCTGGCTCGCCGCGGCCGAGGTCGACCTCGCGCTCGGGCCTGACCCGGCCGTGCTCGCGGACTGGGCTGCTGAAGTCGAGGAGCCTTGCCGAGAGGGGGCGGATCCCGCCGCCATCGCAAGCTGGGAAGAGCGGCATGGATTCCGTTTGCCGCAGGGTTTGCGCTCGCTGCTGATTCTGTCGAACGGGCTCTATCGATTGGGCCCACTCGTACATCCGATCTCGGCGATTGGTCCGATGATTCCCTTCGCCGCCAATCCCGGCATGCTGATCCAGCCAGAAAGCTGGTTCGAGCTGGGCAATCCCAACTTGCAGACGGTCTGCATTGACCTGGCGTATCGGCTTCCGGGCGCGGGGTGCCCGGTTTTCACCTCGGGGGACGATCACGCGCTCGAGGCGCCTCGGGTGATTGCGCGCAGCTTTGATGAATGGTTCCTCGAGCTCTTGCGGCAGGGTGGCCGGGAGTACTGGTTTGACCGGGGCTATCCGGACCTCGGAGCGCCCTGGCGGCTCCATCGCGAGCATGTCGCCGCGCCCCCGCTTGAGAGCCGGCTCGCGAAGTATCGTGACACGGTGCGCAAACTTGCGACATCAGGCGCCTGCGAGCTCGAGATCGCGCTCGAGCTGGGGCTTTCCCGGCCCGAGGTGGAATCGATCGTGCGGCATATCCAGCACGAACCCGCCGCGCCCTTGACCGATTCCGCGCTCAAGGCCTCGACCTCCTGATGGATCGCTCTCGAGCGTCGCGTTGGCCACGAGCGCTCTCATGACACCTGACTGGTTCCTCTACCGGTATCATGCGGCCGAGCTACTCGAGCCCTGGCTTCTTGGGCTCGGCGTGCGCGACGCCGCACGCGCAGCACGCGCGCTCGAGGAGATGGTGCGGCAAAACACTGCCGCCCTGGGCGACTACGCCCGGCTCGCCGTGCAGCTTGATTCCCTGCTCCCGCGCTGCGCTGACCCCACGCTCGCATTCGTGAACTTCGAGCGATTCCTCGCGGCCAACCCCCGCGAGCGCATTGTCCGGCAACTCGCGGCCAACCCACGCACCACCGAGATCCTGCTCCAACTTCTGGGCGCAAGCCGCCATTACGGCGAAATCCTTATCCGCGATCCGTCACTCCTCGACTGGCTGCGAGAAGGCGCGGAACGCAGGGATCGCGATGCGCTCGTGGAGGATCTTTGGCGCGAGCTCGCGCCTCTCGGCGAGTTCCATCAGGCCGAGGCTCTCGGCCGCTTCCGGCTCCGCGAATCCTTCCGCATCGGGTACAACGACCTCGTTCGCGGCTTCTCGCTCGAGATGACCACGAGCGACCTTTCCGACCTGGCCGACGCCTGCGTGGAAGCCTCGCTCCGCGTCGCAACGACGCGGCTCGCCGAGCGCTATGGCTCCCCACGTTCCGCGGGCGGAGTCGACGCGCGGTTCGTGGTGCTCGCGCTGGGCAAGCTCGGCGGCCGCGAGCTCAATTACAGCTCGGATATCGACCTCGTTTTTCTCTACGATCACGAGGGCCGAACCACGGGGCCCAAGGTGGTGTCGAACGCGGAGTATTTCGCGCGCCTGGGCAGCGAGATTCTCAGGCTGCTCTCGGAACATTCGGCGCTTGGCAAGGTTTACCGCGTCGATATGCGGCTGCGGCCCGACGGCGACCAGGGACCGCTCGCGCAGTCGCTCGACGCCACGCTGGGTTACTACGTCACGCGGGGACGAACCTGGGAGCGGCAGGCGCTCATCAAGCTGCGGCCGGCGGCGGGCGATCTCGAGCTCGGGCAAATCTTTCAGCGTGCGGTCACCCCTTTCGTGTATCGACGCTACCTGGGCGC
This sequence comes from Planctomycetales bacterium, assembly GCA_027451885.1. GTDB lineage: Bacteria > Planctomycetota > Planctomycetia > Isosphaerales > Isosphaeraceae > JAKBAP01. Next base: position 23,277 of record DAIDHX010000002.1, on the reverse strand, counting down.
GGCGGAAATCGCCGAGATCAAGGCCCTCAAGCGTAAGATCGAGCAGCGCACGCTTTCGGCGGGCATCGCGGAGGTGGAGGTCAAAACGGGGACTGGCGGCATTCGCGACGTCGAGTTCGTGGTGCAGTTTCTGCAACTACTCCACGGCGGCGAGTATCCCGAGGTTCAAAGCGGCAACACGCTCGAGGCACTTGCCAGGCTCGAACAGGTCGGCTGCTTGACCGCCGAGGAGCGGCACATCATGGACGATACATACCGCTTCCTGCGCCAGGTGGAACACCGGCTGCAAATTGTGCTCGATCGCCAGACGCACGAGATGCCCCGCGACCCGGCCGAGCTCCGCGCGCTCGCCGTGCGCATGGGCTACCAGCTCGCAAGCCCCTGGGAAGAACGCGGCGGCCCCGCCGAACGCTTTCTCCATGATTACCGCGGCAAAACCGAGCTCAACCGCCGTATCCTGAACCACCTTTTGCACGACGCGTTCAGTGCTGATCCAGACCCGGCCGTCGATCTGGTGGTCGACCTGGTGCTCGACCCCGATCCTAGCCCGGAATCCATTCGCGAGGCGCTCGCGCCTTACCCATTCCGCGATCCGCAAATCGCCTATCACAATATGCTAGCGCTTGCGCGTGAAGATGTAGCGTTTCTTTCGCAGGCGCGGTGCCGGCACTTTCTGGCGGCGATCGCGCCTCGCTTGCTTGAGGCCGTCACTCGCACCCCTGACCCCGACCTCACGCTCACGCATCTTGAAAAGGTCTCAGCCTCGCTCGGAGCCAAGGCGGTGCTGTGGGAGCTTTTCAACCTGAATCCGCCCAGCCTCAGGCTCTATGTGGAGATCTGCTCGAACAGCCGCTTCCTCACCGAGATTCTGATCAACAATCCGGGCATGATCGACGATCTCATCGATTCGCTCGTGGTCGATCGGCCGCTGTCTGGCTCGGCGATCCGCGCTGAGCTCGCCGAGCTGTGCAAGGGCGCGGTCGACCTGGCGCCAATCCTGTGGAGCTTCCGCAACAAGGAATGGATTCGGATCGGGGCACGCGACATCCTGGGCCGCGAGCCGATTCGCGAGGTCACTCGCGAGCTTGCGGACGTCGCCCAGGCGGTGGTGATTGAGGTCGCGCTTGACCTCTGGCGGAAGCGCGAGGCGAAGTACGGCTTGCCGCGATTGGCGAGCGGCAAACGCGATCGCTTCGCAATTCTTGGCCTCGGTAAGCTCGGTGGTCGCGAGCTCAACTACCACAGCGACCTCGACCTTGTTTTCCTGCACGAAGGGGAAGGCTTCACACGCGGAGGCTCGAGCGCTCTCGCGAACGACACGTTCGTCACTGGCCTGGCGCAGCAGGTCTTGCGCACGCTCGCGGACGGTGTGGGCGCAGGTCCGCTCTACACCGCGGACGCCCGGCTCAGACCCTATGGCGCGGCCGGCCCGCTCGTCCTAACTCTTGACGCTTTCTCGCAGTATCTCCGCGCGGGCGCCCAGACCTGGGAGCGGCTTGCACTCACCCGCGCTCGGGTGATCCACGCCACCGGAGGATTCGGTGAGGCCGTCATGGCGACAATCCACGACGCGCTCGCACTTCCAACCGATCGTGCGCAACTGGTTCAGGAAGTCCGCTCGATGCGTAAGCGGCTCGAAGCCGCGAGTAAACCGCATGACCTCAAGCGAGGCGCAGGGGGCCTGGCCGACCTTGAATTCATCACGCAGTACCTGCAACTTCGCCATGCACCCGACTTCTCGGATGTGATCCGACCCAACTACTGGGACGCACTTAAAAATCTGCGCAAGCTCGAAATCCTGAGCGCACCCACGCACGACGAGCTTCGTGAATCGTACGAGCTACTGCGCACGATCGAGGCCCGGCTCAGGCTGATTCACGGGCGTGGAGACGCCGAGCTTCCGGAAGACCTACCCGGTATTGAAGGACTCGCCAAGCGTCTGGGCTACGACGCCAAGCGCCCGGGCGAGTCAGTCGAGGCATTCATGGAAGAATCGAACCGCGTTACGCAACGGGTGCGGGAGCTTTTCGAGGAGCTTGTCAGGGCGGAGTAACGACCGCCGGTCACCGACGGGGTAGGTGCCTGCGAAATGAAGCACGCCCGGGCCGACCGAAATCGACCCGGGCGCGTTTGCGTTTTGATCACGAGCAAACGCCCGAGATCAGGCGTGATGGCTGCCGTGCGGATCAGGTCCGCCGTGGCCGTTCTCGTCGTCGTGGCCGCCGAGCTTGGTTCCCGGCTTGTCCTTGACGATGAGTGAATAGATCACTGGCAGCACGAACAGGGTCGCCGGCTCGCCAGCGGCGAGTCCGCCCAGAATCGCGCGGGCCAGAGGCGCGTTCGCCTCGCTACCTCGCTCGAGCGCCATGGCGCCCGGGATGAGTGCGAAGAACGCCGCCAGGGCCGTCATTGTGATCGGACGCACGCGCAAGCTCGCCGCCTTGCGGATCGCCTGGATCGGTGTCAGACCTTCGTGACGCCGCAACTCCTGAGCGTAATCGGTCATCAGCACCGAGTTCGCCACCTTGATACCGACAATGAACACGAAGCCGAGCAGCGACTGCACATTCACCGCCGAGCCCGAGAAGTAGAGCGCGGGCAAGATGCCGATCAAGCACAAGGGCACGATCGACATGACCGACAGCGGCACCACGAACGACTTGTCGAGGCCGACCATCAAGAAGTAGATCAAGAGCGACGCCAGAATCAGACCGCTCGAGAGGCTGTTGAAGGTCGCCGTCATACGCAGGTATTCACCGCTCAGCACAACCTTCGAGCCCGGCAAGCGTGTCTTGTCCTTCTTCTCAGGGTCGTAGGGATACCATTCGGCCGGTTTCTCCTTGTCGGGAATGCCGAAGGTGTCGAGCACTTTCCAGACATCGTCCGAAACGTGACCCAGGTCGCGCTCATCGACGCCCATCGTGAGCTCGATGGTCGACTGAATGTTGTAGTGCGTGACCTCGGTCGGCACGGGTGAAAGCTCAATCGTCGCCAGGTTCTTGAGCGGGATCGGCTTCTTCGGCACATCGGGACGCGAGGGCGTCACGATGATGTCGTAGAGCGTGTCGATCGACTTGATGTCCTCTTCGTAGTACTGCACGCCCACGAAGTACTGGTTCTTGCTGACAGGGTCGAACCAGAAATTCGTTTTGTTGAACTGGACGCTGGAGTTGAACGCCGCGACGACGCTCTGCATCACGTCGCGCTGGGTGACCCCCAGCTCAGACGCCTTGGCCCGGTTGACCTTGATCAGGTACTGCGGATAGTCAAGGCGCTGGATGATCCGAGCGTCGACGACGCCGTCGATTGCCTGAACGCGCCCCTTGATCTCGGTCGCGATCTTGTGTGCAACCCGCTGGTTCTTACCGGTGACGCGGATACTGATCGGCGTCGATTTGCCCTCGTTCATCGCGGAGCGAACCATACCGCCCGCATCGAACGCGAATTCCAGATCAGAGAAACTGGAATCGTTGTGGAAGCCGTCGCGGAGGATTTTGACATACTCCTGGGCGGACTTGCTGCGTTCCTCGGTGAGCTGGATCTTGACGACAGTATCCATGGGTCCGGCGTTGGGGGTGTAAGCGGCCGACCAGTCGGCGGTCACGCCCAGCTCGCAGAGGACGCGTTCAAGATCTTCCTCGCCGATTTTCTCGCGAATGAACTTCTCGACGGCGGCGATGCGTTTTTCAGTCTCCTCGATGCGGAGGCCGGATGGAGCCCGCACGTACATTTCAAATGCGCCTGCGTCGACCTCTGGGAAGAACTCCCGGCGCATGATGGGCCAGAACACGACGAGGGTGGCGGCCAGCAGCCCGAAGCCGACGCTCACCGTGATGTAGCGGTGAGCAAGCACGCCGTCGAGCCCCTTGACGTAGATCTCGATGCCCTGGTCGATGGCGCGCTGCCAGCGGGCGAAGGCGCGGCCGATAAGCCCCTTCCTGGGCGCCTCGTGGCCATGGCTGCCGCCATTGATCTGGAACGTCTCGGGTCCGTCCGAATGCGCTTCGTGCCCCGACTGGCCGTCGTGCCCGCCGTGGCTCGCGCCGTGGGCGTCGCCATGCCCTGCCCCGTGGCCATCGCCATGCCCGTGCAGCCAGAAGGCGCTACAGGCAGGCACCAGCGTTCGCGACAGGAAGTAAGCCGCGATCATCGAAAACGCCACCGCCATCGTCATCGGCTTGAAGAGAAACTGGCCGAGACCAGGCGTGAACACCAGCGGCGAGAGCACGAGGAACGTACAAAGCGTGGAAACGAGCTCGGGCATCGCCACTTCGCTCGCACCCAGGAACGCCGCGTCTTTCGGCGTTGCACCCATGCTCAAATGCCTATGCGTATTCTCGAGACAGATAATCGCGCTGTCGATCATCGGGCCAATGGCCAGCGTCATTCCCGCGAGCGTCATGACGTTGATCGTCTGCCCGAACGCCAAAAGCGCGGCGGAGGCCGTGAGCACCGAGATCGGCAGCGTCATGATCGCGATGCCGGTCATCCGCCATTCGCCCAGGAACATCAGAATCGTGAGCGAACAGAGCACCGCGCCGATCAGCCCTTCCTGAATCAACGCCTTGATCGAGCTCCAGACGTAGACCGACTGGTCCATGAGCAAGCGCAGATTGATACCGCTACGGGTGGCTCGCTCTTCCATGTTCTTGAGCTCGCCGCGCAGGTTGCTCACCACGCGGAGCGTGCTCGCGCCTAACTGGCGGTACACAGGAATGTAGACCACGCGCTTGCCGTCGACCCGGACCACGTTGGTCTGGATGTAATTGGCGTCCTTGGGGGTCGCCACGTCGCGGAGGAAGACGGCTCGTCCTTCCTCGTAACGCAACGGAATCTCGCCCATGTCCGAGATGTTCAAGTACATCGAGTTCGAATCGAGCACATAGTCCATCTTGCCGAACTTGGCGTCACCCGAGGGCAGGAACACGTTCGATCCATCCAGCCCGTGCATCACGTCGACCGGAGAGTAGCCGCGGGCCTGCATTTTCTGGCGGTCGAGATAGGCCAGAACCGCGCGGATCTTGCCGCCATAAACCACCGGCGCCACGGCGCCGTTGATGGCCATGATGAAGTTACGAATCTCGTACCGGCCGACGTCGTAGAGCACCGACTCGTTATTTTCTGGATTTGCGCTGTCGAGAGCGACCACGCACACGGGCACCATGGACGTCGGGTCAAACGGCAGCACGACTGGCGGCAACGTACCTGGCGGCAGGTTCGGCAACACACCCAGCGCCAGCGAGTTCACCTGGGTCAAGGCGCCGTTGGGGTCAACGTCCTCACGGAAGTAGTTACGCACGATGCTGGCGCCGATGATCGACCGTGATTCCTGGCGGAGCTGGCCGTTGGCCTGCCCGGTCCAGCGTTCCATTCGGTTCGAGATACCGTTGGCCACGGATTCAGCGGACATGCCGCCGTAGAACGTGAGCGCCTGCACCGCCGGCGCCTTGAAAACGGGGAGAATATCAATCGGAATCGCGGTGAGGCTCAGCGTGCCCAGAATTACCAGGGCAAACGACATCACCGTCACCGCATGCGGGTTGCCCAGCGATGCACGAATTAAACCATTCATGTAGAGAAAAACCTCCGAGTCGGAGTCGGGCGGGGTAGACGCGTATCAGGCGGGGGAACGGCTTGGGCGCATGCGCAAGGCAAAGCGCGCACGGGGACACCGCGAGTGACTTAACACCGAAGGGGGTGGGCGACGTATCCGTGGGTGCCGCGGTCGATTCCATTTCGATCTTCGAGAAGTGGTATCGGAATCCAACCCGGAATTGGGAGCAGGCGGAGAGTGGGAAGCCCCCGGCGATCGTCCATCATGCTGGCTCGGGCGGCCTGTGGCGTGCGGGCCGTGAAGGATCGGCCCAGACGGACCTTACGGGGCGGAGAGACACCCCGATGATGCACGCTGCTCAAACCCTGAAGTGCCCGACCAGCGCACAGGTTCATGGCAAGAGAGAGGCAGAGCAGAATTCCCAGCATATGCCGGAACACGCGGGCAACCACGAATGGCCTCTCAGGATCGCAAGAAGGATTTCGTCCTTGTCTTATGTTAACCAACCCTCCCGGCCTGTCAATCGACGCCCCCTCCGAACGAACTCGATCAGTAATCGTCAAGTCCTCTGAATTCCGGGACGATGGAAAAAAGTGAATGTCGGGAAGATCGGAGCTTTTATCGTCGTGCCGCGGACGCGGGAGGATAAGGTCGTGACGCCTAGACGACCAGCAGCGATTGGAACGGTGCTCGCAAGCGTTCTTTGCATGGCTGCGCCCATGCAGTCGCATGCTCAGGTGCCGAGTCGGCCTGGAGCCCCACCAAATCCACCGCCGGTTGCCCCGGCGGCGCCGGCAGCTCCGGCCATGGCCGAACCCCCGTTACGGGCGCTTCCGAACGAAGCCCGATCGGGAATTAACACGCCTCGACGCCCGGGGATGGGAGTTGCACCCGCTCCCGTCACGCCGCCGACCATCCTGAGCCAGGAGATCCAGCAGATCGACCTGACCACGGCGCTTCGGCTGGCAGGCGTTCAGAACCCGCAACTGAATATTGCTCGGCGGCGAATCCTGATCGCCGACGCTGAACGCCAACTTGCCGCGGCGTATTTCTTGCCCTCAATCAACCCCGGCATGAACTACGACTCGCACAACGGCAATTTGCAACAGTCGAACGGCAACATTCTCTCGGTGAATCGTTCGGCGTTCTACATCGGTGCCGGCTCCAATGCGATCGCGGCCGGCACGGTCAATGTTCCCGGCGTGTTCTTGCAGGAGAACGTCGGCCTGGGGATTTTCAACTACCTTTCGAGCCGCCAGATCGTGCGTGAGCGCGAGATGGACACGATGGCCGTTCGCAACCAGGTGCTCTTGCGGGTCACGATGGCCTACAGCGAGCTCCTGCGAGCCGAGGGCTTGAAGGCGGTGCTCACCCAGGCGCGTGACGAGGCCCGGGACATTCAGAAGCTGACGACGGAGTTCGCCAGGACCGGCCAGGGTCGCGACGCGGACGCCAACCGTGCCACGACTGAGCTGGCCCGCCGGGAGTCGGACATCCAGGCGGCGGAAGCGATGATCCTGACCGCGTCGGCGGAGCTCTGCCGGCTGCTCAATCTGGATCCTTCGATTCGGCTGCACCCGACCGACGGCGCAGTGGTTCCCAGCCCAATCGTCCCCGATCCGATTCCGGTCTCGGAGCTGATTGCGATCGGTCTGCTGAATCGTCCTGAGCTCGCGGCGCAGCGTGCGGCGATCCAGGCAGCCCTCTATTCGCTCGATGGCGCCAAGATCCTGCCCTTCTCGCCCAACATTCTGCTCGGCTTCAGCGCCGGCGGTTTCGGCGGCGGTAGTAACCTGGTGCGGCCTGTCTTTGGTGCACTCTCGAGCCGGACCGACTTCGACGCCATCGGTTACTGGACGATCCAGAACCTGGGCGTGGGCAACGTCGCGATGATTCGCGAGGCTTCGGCCAGGCTCCAGGTCGCTCAATATGAGCAGGTCGCCATCCTCAACATGGTTCGCGCCCAGGTGGCGGAAGCCTACGCCAAGGCCCATGCCCGCTATGCCCAGATCGCCACATATGAAAGTGCCGTGCGTGCGGGCAATCTCTCGTTCCACGAGGATTTCGATCGAATCAAGGCGATGGGTGGCGCGGACCGAAACCGCGTGCTGCCGATCGAGCTCCTGAACAGTTTCGACTTGCTCGCGAGCGCCCGCCGTTCGTATCTCGATGCGATCGTGAACTTCAATGAAGCCCAGTTCGAGATGTACGTCGCGCTCGGGCAGCCTCCGGCGAACATGCTGGCCCAACCAGTTCCCACCGAAGGCGTGTATCCCCAGAACTTGCTGCCAGTCCGAGGCGGAGCACCGATGCCCGCCGGCGAGCGGCCCCAGGCCAACCGAGCCATGCCAGCGCCTGCTCGCGTCGCGTCCATGCCGCCTGCTCGTCCGCCGGGGGCCTTCCGGGTCAGCACCAGCAGCGGCGTTCAACCTACCACGGCTGGGATGAGGGCGCCCGCGCCCGTCTCGCCAGAAGTCCGGCGTGTTTCACTGATCCCGCCCCCGGCGGATGGCTCGTCCCTGCTCAAACCCTAGGCGCGATGTCAATCATGCCTTGTCCTCTCTATTCTCAAGAAAGGATTGGATGATGAACTCGCGTTCTGAGATGAGCCCGCCGAATGGCGGCGGGCTCGGGAAGCGGGTGGCTCCGATTGCCGCGGCGTTGTTCGTGGTTGGGTGCGCGTCGGACGAATCGGTCCGAATGAGCCGGCGGGTCTATAACGAGACCTCGGCCCAGGTGCCCGTGGCGGGGGCAATGCCCTCGCCACAGTCGCGAATCATGGCGAGCCCGCAAGGGGCTACGGTGCAACAGGCCAAATCGGCCTCCCCACAGCTTGATTCGTTGGGCGTTGCAGCACCACCCAGCCTGGCCAGCATCGAGCCTCTGGGTTCGAAGGCATGTGCGCAGGGCCAGTCGATCGAGCCGGGCGATCAGCCCCCAACGGCGATCAAGCTCTCGTTGGATCCCAAGGCCGGGCCGAAGATTGTGGACAATCGGCTGCCCACCACGCAGGCCCCCGCGCTTACACTTTCACCGCGCAATGTGTTCGCGTTCCAGCCGCTGAAGCTCGACCCCGATCTCAAGCCCGCGGGCCTCGATCCGAATATCGTGGTTCCCGCACCCTCGGTGATCCCGGCGTCGAACCGGGAGTATCCGATCGATCTGGCGACAGCCCTTCGATTGGCGGACGTTGCGAACCCAACGATCGCCGCGGCCCGGACTCAGATCCTTGAGGCTTTGGCCCAGCAGCTTGCGGCCCGGACGTTGCTCGTACCCTCGCTCAACGGCGGTGCCACCTATCACGATCATAACGGTTTGACCCAGCGGTCGAACGGCAAGATGATCAATCTGACTCAGCAGTCGTTCTACTTCGGTGCCGGTGCTCGCGGTGTAACCGCTGAGACAATCGGTATTCCTGGCGTGAATATCTTCGCACAGCTCACCGACGCCTGGTTCGAGCCTCTGGCCGCCCGCCAGCGCGTGATTGCCCGCGAATTCAACGCGTCCGCCACCGCGAACGAAATCTTGCTCGACGTCGCCCAGCTCCATCTCGAGCTCCTGGGCGCCCAGGCCGTGCTCGAGGCCCAGCGGCTCTCCGAGCGCGAGGCGTACGAGATCGTCCGCGTGACCGATGAATACGCGACCACCGGCGAAGGCCGCAAGGCAGACGCCGAGCGTGCCAAGGTGGAGTGGAGCCTCCGCAGGGGCGACGTGCAGAAGGCTGAGGAAACCGTCGGCGTGGCCGCGGCCAGGCTCGCCATGCGGCTTAACCTTGATCCCTCCGTCACGCTCGTGCCCGTCGGCGGCCCGCTCGTGCCAATCTTCCTGATCGACCTCAACACCACCCAGCAAGACCTGATTCGAGTTGCGCTCGATAATCGCCCTGATCTCGCCAAGCGATCGGCCCAGATCGCGGAGGCCGAGGTGCGCAAGTCGCAAGAAATTGGCAGGCCGCTCCTGCCTACCCTCTGGCTCGGCTTCAGCGCGGGCGCCTTCGGCGGCGGCAGCAATCTCACGCCTCCTCTCATGGGACGTTTCGCCGGCCGGAACGATTTCGACGTGCGGCTTTACTGGAACTTCCTCAACATGGGCGTAGGCAACCTGGCGCTCATCCGTCAGCGCGATGCCGAACTGGGCGCAGCGGTCGCGGAACGCCAGCGCACGATCAACCTTGCACGCAAGGAAGTCAGCCAGGCACTCGCCGATACCCGAGCCGCCTTTCACCAGATCGACATCGCTCGTGGCGAGCTCGTTTCCTCACGCCAGGGCTTCCAGGAAGACCTTGCCCGAACCCGCGCCAATCTTGGCAAGCCGATCGAGGTCGTCAACAGCTTGCACCTGCTCGCCGACGCGCGCGTCCGGCTCGTCCAGGCCCTTCTGGAGTTCGATCAATCGCAGTTCCGACTCTGGGTCGCGCTTGGCACACCGCCCCCGCTTGTCGACATGCAAAGCAATAACGCAGAGCATTCGGGCGTCGGCGGCTAGCGTGACGCTCGCAGAAAGAACCATGAGTTCCCAGGGCCGAGCCTTCCGGGCTCGGCCTTTTCTTTTGCCCAGGCTCGCATCGTTGGGCTGGAGCTTGTGAGCACCGCGGTCGCCGCGTGAACGGCTCGACCACCTGCCGCACCGTTCCTGCCATCCGTTGATCCCGGGCTCCAGGGATCAACAACCGCGGCCGATGCCGCGCATGCAATGGCCCCCGCCGGATCTCCGACGGGGGCCCTGAGAACTGCCGGACAGCGCAGCGCGGATCGTTTATCGGTAGCGCGAATTCGGCCGGGCGTATGCGTTCCAGAAGATTGGGTAATCCTGCATGAGCTTGCGCCCGAAGGGATCAAGGAACAGGAAGTCGTTGTTGTTGAGCCCCCCGGTGTTGACCGTTGGAATCGCGAAGAAACCCTTCGCACCGGAGTAATACGCCTGACCGTTGAACTTGTAGATCTGGCTCTTGCCGTCGGTGAGGATCAGGCTGCCGGGCGTGGTAAAGCCGATAATCGTGACATGCTTGAGATACGTCTGCCCCCCCGAGTTCGCCGAGGTAGGCGAAGGCGTCTGCTCGTTGGGCATGAGCTGGATGACGGCCTGGAGCTTCTTGTTGGGGCTCTGCGGCGGCATGTTGTGCATGAGCGCCATGGCGTCATACAGGTTGACGCGGCCGTTCTGATTGAAGTCGGCGGCCGGGTTGTAGTTTGGCTGGCCAAACCGGGACGAATAGGTCTCGGCGAAGAGCGGCAGATCGGCCGGACTGACTGACCCGCTCCCCGTGAGGTCTCCAGCCAGCGTCACGTCGAGCACATAGCTGCCCGCCGTATGCTGGGCCCCCGCGACCTGCACCGTGAGCGGGCCGGGACGGCTCAGCTTGACGAATGCCGCCGCCTGGTCGCTGCCGCCTTGACCAAACGCACGGCCTTGCTGGAACGGGATCTTCACCCCTGCGTCTTCGATCCCGACGATCCGAGGATGAATCCCCGAGCCATCCGCCGGCGTGACAAATACGCCGAAGATCGTGGTTGTCTTGTACGGTGTGAGGTTCTGCTGGGCCACTGTCACTGAGGCCGAAGTCACTTCACCTGGCTGCGTGATCGTGCCCGCGCTCGAGCCGATCGAGTTGATCGGGAACACGGTACTTTGCACCAGCCGGCCTTCAAGCGATTCCACTGACGGGCGGACGCGAACCGAGTCGCGAGCTGCCATCCCGAGCCCTCCCTGACTCAACCTGGTGTCGGGGCGTTCTTTGACGACTCTCATTTACTTCGGTTCTTTTGCCGAGGCACTCAACCTCGTCCGTGGGCCCAGGCGCATGCAAAGGCCTCCTGCGCCGGCTATGCAGCGCAGGAGGCCCGGAATGATTAATCACTCGGAGCTCAAGAGTGCTTCTTGAGGTCCTCCGCCGCGGCTTCCCTGGCCACCGCCTTGGTGCCGTCAAGCACCGACGGATCTGGGCGCAGGATGACCTGGTCCTTATCGGTGAGCCCGGAGATGACCTCCACACGCAGGCCATTGTCGACGCCAACCAGAACGTTGGTACGGTGAATCTCCCCATCCTTGATCACCATCACCGCGCTTTCGCCCTTGCCGTTCTTGCTGATCATGCACTGCGAAGGAATGGTGAGGTTCTTGACGATCTTCTCGAGCAAGATATTGGCACGGCCCCACATGCCGTCGCGGAGCGACCCGTCCTGATTTTCAAGGTCGACTTCCACGCGCATGTTGCGATCGTTGAGATCCTCGGCCTCGGAGATTCGGCTCACCGTGCCGTGGAAGATCCGGCCGGGGAGCGCGTCAAAAAGAATCTCGGTGTCATTGCCGACCTTGCAGTAGGGGGAGTCCGTGTCGGGCACCAGCACGATCGTACGGAACTTGTCCGAACGCGCCACGGTGAGAAGAGCATTATCCCCTCCCTCGGCCGCGGAGCGAATGAACGCGCCATCGTGCACAGCCTCGCCGCGGAAAGTGACCACGCCGTCATACGGAGACTTGATCTGCGTGTATTCGAGCATCACGTTGGCCATATCGAGGTGAGCCTGGTTGACGCCCACCTGCGCGTGCGCCGCGTCCAGGTCAGCCTTGGCCTTGTCGACATTCGACTGTGCTTCGATCAACTGGGCCTCGGCGGTCATGATGCCTGCCTTCGCCGAATGCACCGACGCCTCCGCGGCATGCATGTCGTCACGCTGTTCGTCGACCAGCCGCTCCTCGATGCCGTTGCGAGTCCAGAGGTCGTAGATACGAGCGTACTGCTTCTTGCGATACTCCCACTTGGCGTTCATCTCTTCGAGAATCGCCTTGGCCTGTTCCTTGTTCGCCTCCGCGGCCTGAACGGCCGCAATCGCGACTTTCACGCGTGCCTCGGCCTGCACCTCGGCAGCCTTGGCATACCTGAGCTCGGCCTGCGCCTGATCGACCGCGACCTTGCGTTCGGGATCGTAGACCTCAAGCAGCGTCTGCCCTTTCTTCACCCGACTGCCCCGGTCCACGGTCAGGTTGCGGACGTACCCCGAAAGCTTGGCAAACAGATCGGCAAATTCAAATGCACGGATCGTACCGGGCTGATTCGTCGTACGCTCCATGCCACCGAGCGTGGGACGCACCACGAGAATCGTGTTGCCCTCGCCCGATTCCGAGCGGTGATGTTCACCCTCGGCCTTGGCGTGCTCCTTGCCGCCTTCCTGGTGCGATTCATTCTTCGCACCCATGAAAAAGAAGCCGCCGCCGGCAGCCGCGGCTACGATCCCCAGCGCGGCTAGCCAGCCCCAACCGCCCTTTTTGGCCTTCTTCGGCTCGGGCCCAACGCGTTTCGTCGTCGCGGGCTCGGTCGAATGTTGCTCGGTCGCCATCTCTGCACCCCCCTCAATGTAATGAATCCAGAATTCGCGGAACTTCGCGCAGCTCGTTTGTCTTCTGCTTTGTTCCAACTCGTGATCTCAGGCCGAGACCCAACTACCGACGAGGCGCAGGCGCCGATTCAAAAGCGCAGGCGGAGCGGCCTAAGGGGAGGTTGCGTCGACTCCTTCAATGTGAGAGTGACAATCTTTGGCTGTGGCGACTTGGCAACCTCCGCACGCGTCGCAGGCAATGCGCGAACGGTCTCGGGCTCGGAAGCTGGTTCGCTCGGATAGGTATCGCGAGGCGCAATCGCTGAAACGGAAGTCGTGGTGCAGGAAGGCAGATCACTGCTGCTCGAAATCCGATAGCGTGAGGATCGAGCACGCCCCCGATCCTGAATTTTCGCCGGTGGCTTGGGCAGCATGAGCGTGGCGAGAAATGCCACGGCTACCATCACCCGAATCGTGAAATCGGCGAAATGATCAATCATGGACGTTCAGGTAGGCCGTATTGGGGGATACATTCTCAAGATAAGGCCGCGTTACATCCCGGTCAAGTCGATCCCTCCGCTGAATTGATTCGGCTCGATCAACTTTACCGTCCGAGCCGCGGATTTCGCGTGGTTGCCTTTGGCTCATGCTTGATAACATCAGGGAGTTGAAGGACGTGTTCGCGGCTTGCCGTTGTGGCGGCCAAGCTGCCGCGAAGGTCCCCACAGGAGTTTTCCCACCATGCCAGCCACTGACTACGAATACATCGTGTACCGGAATGTCGGCGGAGTCGCAGTCATCAGTTTTCAGGAAACGGTCGCGATGTTCGATGCCGACAAGGTCCAGGTCGTGGGACGGGAGCTCCTCGACCTGGTTGCCTCCCGGCGTTATACCAAGCTCGTGATTGATCTGGCCAACGCGCATTTTGTTTCGAGCGCCATGCTGGCGCATTTCGTCAAATTGCACCGCAAGGTCCAGGAAGGCAAGGGCCGGCTCAGGCTCTGCAACCTACGTCCGGTTATTATGGACGCGTTCAAGGTCAGTGGCTTCGACCGGATTTTCGAAATCTATCCCGACGAGGCCGCCGCACTCAAGAAATTCTAGGGCGCCTGGCGCCGCGCGATCACGCTCGCTGATTTCTGGTAACAACACGAGCCCGGGGCACACAACCGCCGGGCTCGTTTTGAAACAACGTTTTTTCGTGGCCGGCCTAAAACCTAACGCAGGTGCTGGCCGTCCTGCTTGGCGGTGTTCAGGAGCTCGTTGGCCCGCGACTGGTACTTCGCCGCGGCGGCAAAATCCCCTGCTTCGACGTAAGCCGCGGCCAGCGTGCCAATTTCATAGGGCTGCTTCCACTTCGTAAGCTCACAGGCCCTCGTTGCCGATTCGATCGCCCGCTTGGCGTTGCGGAATTTGGGATCCGGGCAGCTCACCAGCAGCCACGCCCGGCTCACGTAAGCCTGATCGTAGTCGGGATTGATCCGTATCGCCTGCTCGTAATCAGCGAAGGCGCGAACGTAATCCTTTTTCTCGGCCCAGGCGAGACCACGATTGTAAAACGCCTCGGAATAGCGTGCATTGAGCGCCAGCGCTGCGGAAAAGTCGCTGATCGCTTTCTCGAGGTTTTTGAGTTCGAACTCGGCGAGACCGCGATGGTAGTAAACTTCCGCGGTCTTGAAGCCCAGTTTCATGCTCTCTTCAAGGTCGGGAAGCGCCTTGGCATACTCGTGCTTCTTCAAAAGGGCGAGGCCGCGGTTGTAGTGCGCCAGGGCATCCTGTGGATCGAGCGAAAGTACGTGGTCAAAATCGGAAATCGCCCGATCGTATTCGTGTTTGTCGGCCCAGGCCAGGCCGCGGTTGTAGTAGGCGAAGGCATATTCCGGGAACAGCCGGATCGCGTCGTTGAAGTCGGCGATCGCCTCGTCATGAATCTGCTTGATTCGCCAGATGGTGCCGCGATTGTTGAATACGTTTGCATTCTGGGGATCGAGCCGCAGGGCCTCGTTGAAGTCGGCCAGTGCTCGGTCATATTCGTGCTTGTCCGTCCAGGCAATACCCCGGTTATTGAAAACCCAGCCCTGGCTCGGATCGAGCTTGATGGCCTCGTCATAATCGGCGAGAGCCTTGTCAATGTCGTGGCGATCGTCGTAGAGCGTCGCCCGCATGACATAATGAAATGCATTCTCCGGCTGAGCGGCGATCTGGCGGGTGAAGTAGACAATACCGTCTTCAACAGGGATGACCTCATCGGCCTTGGCCCATCCCGCCAGCGACTTACCTTCCGCTTTCAGCCAGATCCAGTCGTCCTTGGTCTGGTCAACCTTGTAAAAAAGGATGAACCTGCGCGAGCTGACGACCTGATCGTTGACTCGCAACGAGAAATCACGTTCCTTTTGAACGACCCGCCGGCCAACGAGCGACGCTGCGGGTTCCGTGGCGTTTGCATTGATCGCGCCCAGGGGCACGAAGACGTTGGCCACAATGGCCACGTGGAGCCAGCACAAGAGCCGCCGCCACGCGGGGTTTGAACTTGAAATTCCTTCTAACTCCGTCCCACCGCCCTCACTGCGACTCCTCATTCCGTGCTCCAGGCCCAGAGGGCCAAACTCTCGTTCGGTCATGGAACAAATCGAGAACCAGAAGCGTGCGTTCACCCCGAATTGTGAGAGACACTCCCAAGCTGGCTGACACCATGAAAGCTCTTACAATCTCTGCCTAAGTGTAGCGGATCCCCTGAGAAAGTCGATCGTTTTCCTGGAAATCGCGAACCACCCCTCGCTTCCGCCAGATCGGCAAAATCAAAAAAAACGTTCAAGTCGAACGAAGCATTACGTCGAAAGTGAGAAAGATCAGCCGGCACCTCTCCTCTCATTCGAGATCTCAGGGAAGCGGTGACAGATCACTCGAGCGGTGGTTCCCGCGTGGGAGCCGTAGCGAACACTCGGGAAAAATGGATGCGCAACGCACGCGAACGGATCTACCCCATCGCCCTGGGCATCGCGCTGTCGCTCTGCGCCTTGTGTTCATTCCCACTCACCGCCCATGCCCAGGAACCGCAACCCACCACATCCCCCGCAAACCCGCCAAACCCCAAAAGCAAAGCAAAGCCTGAAGACAAACCAAAGCCCGCAGATAAAGAAGGCTCTCACAAGTCCATCGATCTCGAGGAACGCCTGAGGCGGCTGGAAGAAGCCAACACGCGGCTCCAGAAAGAGCGTGATGAAAGCAATGCACGTTTCCACAAGGAATACGACGCCCTGCTGAAGAAGCTGGATCGCTTGACGGAGCAGCTCGAGGATCAGAAACCGGCCCAATCAAAAGCTGAGAAATCCGCGCAAACCAAGGGTTCAGCAGCGAACGCGGACGCCAAAGCAAGCTTGGCGGATCGTAAAAAGGTTGAGGATCGGCTCGTTCGGGAAGTTCTGGGTGAGATCGACACGGGGCTGGAGCCGAGCGAGGAGCAGCAAGACGCGGTTTCGCCTCGTCAGTCACGCGGGGGAGCCGAGGGGGTAGTCCGGCGCGGTGCAGGGGCCGAAACCGCGCTGCCGGCATTGCCTCTTCAGCCCTCGCCAGGCACAAGCGCGAGCACGATGTCTCGCATGGATCGAATCGGTGAGGGTGCTCAGGGCACTGGTGGCCGAACCGATCCAGAGCAGCAGCCGGGGCGAGGCTCACGCGGGCGTGATATTCGAACCTTACCCACCGAAAGCGGCGCGGATGAAGCGCCCCTCAGACATGAAGCGCGGGTGGAATTTGGCGAAGGGCTTGAGTTCAAAACCGAAGATGACGAGTTTCGGCTCCAGTTCCACGACCTGACCCAGGTTGAATATCGCGGATTCCCTACTCAGAATCAGGGATTCCTGCACTCTCAGTTCTTTATTCCTCGCCAACGTTGGTATTTCACCGGCGATCTCACAAAGAAACTTGGCTTCTACACCTCGATCAACCGGGGGTACGGCACGCTCGACTTGCTCGATGCGTTCCTGAGTGTCCGCGTTACCAATAATCTTCGCTTTCGAGCCGGGCGCATGAAAACGCCCTATCTGTATGAGTACTACTCGATTGCGGAAGGCGATCTGATCGCACCAGAGCGTTCGCTGTTCGCGGGCAACCTGGCTCTCAACCGCCGCATGGGTGCGATGGTGCTCTACGACTTCTGGGATTCGCGTATTGGCACGGTGCTGGGCGTGTTCAACGGTCCGCGAAGATCCTTCCAGGACTACAGCTCGAATAAGGATCTTGTCGGTTACTTCAACGCTCGGCCGTTCCTCAAGTCGGAGCGGTTCAAGGCCCTCAACTATCTGAATATTGGCGGCTCGTTTGACGTCGGCTATGAGAATAACTCGGTCCCCGAGCCAATCCTCTTCGAGACCGCAAACGACCAGACGCCCAACAGTGCACAGACGCTCTCACCCACCTTCCTGGCACTCAACAAGAACGTGATTGAGTTTGGCGAGCGCCAGCAGTGGGCTGCGCACCTGGTCTGGTTCTATAAATCGTTCTTCTTCATCTCGGAGTACGGCGGGGTGCGGCAAGGTTACGGCGTTGCGAACGGCAACCATTCGACCCCGGTCAACGCCACCGGCTACATGGTCCAGTCGTCGTACTTCCTCACCGGCGAGCAGCTCACTCGCCGCGTGAACGTCGTCAAGCCGCGTCGGGATTTCGTGTTCTTCAAGAACGGCGATATGAGCCCAGGTGCGATCGAGGTGCACGCGCGTTGGAGCACGCTTGACATCGGCCGGAACATTTTCACCAGCGGTTTCGCCGATCCCAACCAGTGGACCAATCACGCCGGAATCATCGACATTGGCGCCAACTGGTATCTCAATTTCTATACCCGCGTCTTCCTCGATTGGCAGCATGGTCTCTTCGGCAACCCGGTCATCATGGCGCCGGGCAAGTATTCGTCGACGAGCGACATCTTCTGGCTGCGTTTCCAGATCTTCTTCTGAGTCTTGCAGGCTTTGCACAGGAACGGGGCGCCGCGCCAGGCAAAGTTCCTCGAGCGCGCGCTTCGATCCCGGGTGCCGCGACCTGGCCGATCCTGGCCAGGCTAACAATCCTGGCCAGGCTGACCTGGCGGAACGACATACCAGAACGCCGGGCCTGCATGGGTCCGGCTCAAGACTGGATCGGCCGGCCTGAGAGCACCTGGCCATTTCTGACCAGGCGTCCGCCGTGTCTGAGCGTCCAATGGGATCAGGACGCGGCGACGGCCCTGGGCACCGCTCGGCCGCGGTCAGCGGTATCGCCCGAGCCTTCGTGATACTCGGCGTCGGTATTGACCTTCCAGATGTCGTACTGGCCGAGGCCAAGGATATTCCGCGCGGCGAGTAGCGCGGTCATCATCGAGTGATCCTGGTTGTTGTACTTGTGCATGCCGTTGCGGCCTGCGAGCTGGAGATTTGGCAGCCGGTCGAGCCAGCCGCGGATCGCGGCGAGTTTGCCCTGGTAGACGTCATCGTAGACGGGGTACGCCTTGGGCACGCGGACGACACAGCCATCGCTGACTTCTTCGGGACGAGCAAGCCCAATCGCGGCCAGCTCCGTGCGTGCCAGCGCCACGAGTTCCGCGTCGGAGCGAGACCAAAGGTCATCCCCTTCGAAGCAGAAATACTCGAGCCCGAGGCTGGTCTTGGAAAGGTCCGGCACCATGTCCGGGGACCAGTTCTTGAAATTCTGGATTCGTCCCAGGCGGACGTTGGGCTCGTGGATATAGATCCAGTTGTCCGGGAAGGTCTCGGCGCGGTCGATGATGAGCATGACCGTGAGAAAGTCACGGTATTTAAGCGATTCTCCGGCCTCGATCACCTCGCTTGAGGGAGCGGGGTTAAGGCCGCGGACGAGTTCGCGCACGGGGAGCGTCGAGAGGAATTCGGCCCCCTCGTAGCGGTATCGTTTGCCCTGCGAATCCAGCGCCAGCAGCGCTGTCACACGTTCCCCGTTGTGTTCGATGCTGACCACGCGGCGATCCATATGCACGGCGCCGCCGTGTTCGCGAATCCGATCGCGGGCGCGTTCCCACATCTGCCCCGGGCCGAGTCGGGGATAATGGAACTGGTCGATCAGTGTTTTGATCACCTCGCCGCGGGTTGCGAGCTTGCCGAACAGGGCGGACATGACCGCCTTCACGAGGCTCAAATCCTTGATCCGCTGGGCCGCCCAGTCGGCCGAGATCGTGGAGGTTGACATCCCCCACACCTTTTCGGTGTACGACTTGAAGAAGATCTCGAAGAGTACCCGACCGAAGCGGTTGACGGTCCAGTCTTCGAGACTGCGCTCGGGCTGGATCGGCATCAGCCGGGCTTTGAGGTAGCTGGCAATGATCTGTGCCGAGCGGACCGGGCCCAGCTTGAGCAATGCGTCGGCAGGCTTGAGGGGATAATGGAAGAACTTGCGGTCGTAGTAGATACGGCTCAAACGGGAGCGGACGATGAAGTCCTCGCCGAGAATCTCGCGCCAGAGGCGGTTGACCTCGTCGCTCTTGGAGAAGAAGCGGTGCCCGCCGATGTCGAAGCGATAGCCCTTGTACTCGTCAGTTCGGCTGATGCCGCCGACGAGCCGTGGGTCGAGCTCGAGCACCACGGGGGATCGGCCGTGTTTCGCCAGCTCGTAGGCGGCTGTCAGTCCAGCCGGGCCGCCGCCTGCGATCACCACGTCATGGGCGGCGACCACCGCGATTGAGCCGGGGTCTTCAAGCCGTTCCCAGCGATGGGGAAAAACACTCGCCCGCGCTTGCTCTACCCGCGCGCGCTCTCCGTCCATGGACTTCACGCTCCCCAGTCTCGAGACGCGCCACGGCATCCTGGCCCCGGCGACTCGGCTCGACTTCGCTGAAATCGACCGTTCTCCATGGGGAGTTTTGGCATAATCACGCAAGAGGGTCAACGCGGATCGGTCAATCCGCCATTCCACTCAGGTTCCACGAGCTGAGCACCTGGCCAGATTCGACCGATCGGTGCAGCCGTTTCAGTCGTCCTAATTGCTAGGACCGGAATTTGTCGTGAATCCTTGCCCGCCTTCCGGCCGATCACTAGCGCAGAAATGGTTGCGGAGGCGCGGCGGCCACGCTCGCCTGCCTCCACTCATCTCCTGACTTACCCATTTCTGTCGTGGACCAGGGAGGGTCCAGCGGATGACCTACGAACAGTGCCAGTCGATTCTCGCCGAGCTCCGCCGTCGCCAGGGAACGGAGCGACCCTTTGTCCAGGTAACCAGCGGCACATCGGTTGTGCGCGGGCGTGTCAGCTACTCCGCGCCTGGGCTCGCGGGAAGACGCAGGGCGAATTCTCCTTACGGACTCCTGGTGCTCGAGCAGCTTGGGCTGACTCGCGGCCCGTCGTCCTATGTCCAGATCGCCGCGATTCCTGAAGGCGGCTTGATGGGTCTGGAATCCGACTGAGACTGGCGATCGAGGCCGGGATCAGACCCGGCCCGGAATCAAGGGGAGTTGCACGATGATCGCGTGCTTTTCACCTCCGGGCTCAAGTGCGAGTCTCGTCCCGGCCGTGGCCACATTTGCCCGTACGATCCCAAGCGCGATGCCTGCGCCGTCATAGGGAGAGACAGCAACTGAAGTCAGCGTGCCGACTGCCTTTTCACCGTCGTAAACCGTTACGCCGGGTGCTGGAAGCTGCGCGCCTGGCTGGATGCTCACACCAACCAGCAAACGATTGACATGCCCAAGCGCATCGATCCGCGCCACGGTCTCCTGGCCGAGATAGCATCCCTTCACGAAGCTAATGGCACGGTCGTCGCGCGCCAGTTCCTGCGGCAGGTTGGCCGGCGTGACCTCCCGGCCGAACTCCGGCGTCCCCGCGGCGATGCGATAGGCGTCGAAGGTCGCGGCATCAATCCTGGTCGCGGACGCCTCCTCATGAATCGCCTGCTCGACGGCGTCTCGATCGCTGACTGCGCCGATCACGGTGAGTCCGGGATGCCCCGATGGTGACTCCTGGATCACCAGCACCGGCCTGTCGGCGACCTTCCCGGCGGCGTGCGAGTATTCAGCGCGGCCAGGGTCAACCGCGATCTCGCCGGCCCGGGGCGCACCGCCGAAGAGATGTAGCTCAAAGGTTTGCGCGCTGATCTCGTCCAGCGCGACGTCGTCGAAGACTCCGTATTTCGCCAGGTGAGCCTGTGCGTGCTCGAGACCACCCTGGTCAGCCCGCAGGAGGATTCGATCGTCGAGCGCATGCAGGATGACGTACGCGAGCGTCTTGCCCTGCGGACTTGTCACAAATGTCTCGCAACCGCGCCCGACGGCCAGTTTCTTCACCTCGTTGGTCGTCAAGTTGTGCAAATACCTGGCGCGGTCAGGCCCTTTGATCTCGAGTCGAACGCGACTCGTACGATCGACAAGGAGTGCCTGGGCTGGAAGTCTGCCGTCAGAAGCTGCGTAAGCCATGGTGATCTCGAGCTCGCTTGCGAGGGCGCCACGCGGAACGATGCCTGTTAGGGAGCGTGGGCCAGGGTTTTTTCGGCGTGATTGACCAGGATTACGGAATACGCCTGAGCGGCCAGGCGGGCGGCCTGACCGGGGCGTTCGAGCGGCGTCATGCCCAGGCTTTCAGCCGTTGCGGGATCGAGCGCGGAATGCAGGAACACATCGGCCCATTCGCTCGTCTGCGCGATGAGCAATGCCGCCGCGTAGTCCGATTCATTCTCCGCGCCTCGCAGGGTCTCGCGGGCAGCGCGCGGCTCGTTTACCTCGAGCAACCGGCCGAGCGCGGGGCCGATGGCGGGCTCAGCCCTCGAGAGCACCACGATCCTCCCACCGCGCTGGACCAGATTGAGACACGATCGCAGCGCACAAGCGAGCGGATCGAGCCAGTTGCCAGATTCAGCCGCGCCAAGCCCGGCGATCACCAGCTCCGCCCGCTCGGGAGCTTTGAAGCTCCAGTGCCGCTCGTAAGCAGCGATCGCCCGGTCGCGCACGCGGTCGTCGCGCCCGGCGATGATCTCAAGCGCTCCCTGGCCTCCGGGAACAATCGCCACGTGGAACCGGGAACCCAAAAGCCAGCTCACCTCGAGCGCTTCGCCGGTATCGCGTTCGAGGCTGCTCGGCCCGCTTGATTCCCATGGCCGGGCGTAGGCGCTCCTTGTTTCGGCGTTCGATAGTCCCGGAAACGTCGTGCTCCACGGGCCGCACCAACGCCCAGTGGCAGCCTGGCCGATCACGCCCACGGGCGCGACCGCGTCAGCGTCCACAAGCAGCCGGTTCAGGTAGATCCGCCGTCCCTCGCGCGTGCTCGCAAGATAGGCAATGCTGGACGTATCGCCTGGCTCGTGCGTCGCGCGGCTCACCCTCAACTCGGGATCAGGCTCCGACCTGCGCGACACAGGCGCCACCAGCGTCAGATCGCCGGGCTCGACACCCGCCTTGAGTAACGAATCCACGAGCAAGCGGGCGACTCGCTCTGCCACCGGCTCATTGGGATCGAGTGCGATGACAACCTTGTCGCCGGGCACGACGGCCTGCTCGAACCGGGGATACTCGTCAGGCGCACCAAGTGCTTGCACGGCCATGGCTTCAAGCGCGTCGCCAAGAACTCCCTGGGGCGCGTTCCAGGCCGCGACAACCCGGTCGTCAGCAAGATCGATCTCGACATGTTCGCCCGCAAATCCCAGCTTGAACTGCATGTTAGTCGAGCCCCGTCAGCGCCAGGCTTACATTCCAGAGGCGAGATTGCGCTTCGGAATCAAGCGCCTGCGGCGAGGGAGTCACTGGCTTCTGCTTGACATAATAGCCGCCTGTGGAGGTCGCGGCGGTGGGATCAGCCGCCAGAAAGAGTGAGGTCCGGGCGCCGGCTTGCGGTGAGATCATCATCGGCCCAGCCATGCGAGCCAGCGCGTTGAGCACGCCGCGTTCGCGGAAGATATTCGTTCGCACCACGCCAGGATGCAGACAGTTGCACACAACGCCCGTGCCAAGCAGCCGCGCTGCCATCTCCCGGGTGAACAGCACGTTCGCCAGCTTGGAGCGTTGATAGGCGCGGAAGCCCAGGTAATTCCGCTTTGATCCCAGGTCATCGAAATCGAGGTCGACGCCGCGATGCGCGTCGGACGCCACGCACACCACGCGCGCGGGAGCGCTTGCTTCCAGCAAGCCGCGGAGCCGGTTCGTCAGCACGAAGTACGAAAGGTGGTTGAGCGCGAATGTGGCCTCCAGCCCCTCCGCTGTTTCTTTACGCGTGGGATAAAGCGCGCCGGCGTTATTCACCAGGACGTCGAGGCGGGGGACAAGCGCGCGGATCTCATCAGCCAGTCTTTTGTTGTCGGCAATGCTTGAGAGTTCGGCGTGCAGCGCCGCGGTCTCGCTCCCGGTCTCACGGTGGATTGTTTCGGCGGCGGCCGTAGCGCGTTCGTGCGTGCGGCCGACCACAACGACGCGTGCCCCACGCG
>DAIDHX010000001.1 GCA_027451885.1 Planctomycetales bacterium | reverse complement strand
TCCGCCGTGTCGTCGTCGAACGAGAAGCCATAGCCCGAAAGCCCCAGCTCGCGATGCACAAACCACACATAGGGATCAAGGTTGAAGACGTTGAAATTCTGGCCCCCGGTCTCGGTGGCAGGCGCGGGGTACCACTGCGATTCAGGATAGGCGTTGAAATCGGGCACGCCCCGCAGCGCGGATTTGATCAGGTCGCGTACATCGGCTGAAATGTTCACGTAATCGGTTGGTTCTGCCGTTGGTAAGAAGCCGACGTTGCCCCCGATCGCGTTGCCGACGACCTCCATCGACGCGGGCAGCTTGGGAACTTGCCTGGGCGCGGTGCTGAAGACGCTCAGCAGCTCGTAGACCGTGCCCGCGAACTCCTTCGCGAACGCCTGCCGTCCCGGCGCGAAGCTGAGCGGGAGCTCGGTCGTCTGGTTCGCATAGGCGATCGGCTGGGGTGCGGAAAACGTGAACTGGAGCTGCGCAGGCGCGCTCACCCCGGGCACCGGCCGGCTCAGGTAGACCTGCTGCACGTTGTTCACGTTGGTGATCTTGACGATCGTTGTCAGGCCCGTGATCCCGCCCCCCGTCACCTGCATGCCGACCGCGAGCTCAGGATGGTTCGTGCCGCCAAAGGTCAGGATGCGGTAATCGTTGTTATTGTTATCGCTATCGCTTGAAACCGTCGCCGTGATCTGCTCCGGCTGGAAGGTGCTGAACTGCTTCTGGTAATACGCCGCCCAGGAGTACCACAGGTTCGTCAGCCGGGTGGCGTAAGGGTCGCGAGCGGGGTTGTAAAAGACAAACGATTCCGGCGTCCCGTTCGGCACGTTCGGCGTCGTCGTCAGAAAAACCGTGTGCGCTGCCACGTCCACTGACTGGATCTGGCCCAGGTATTCCCCATTGTTGCCGTTCACGCTCATGCCCGGCTGGAGTGCCTTCAGGATCGCATCGAGGTTGGGGATACTGGCGATGCTCGCCTCGTTGGGCGTGTAGAACGTGCCCCCCAGGCCATACTGGATGGGTCCCGTGCCGCCGCTCGTGAGCATCCAGTGATTCGACGGTCCGAACGGCCGGTCATATGACGAGATCGCCCCCGCCAGCGGGCTCGCGAACAGAATGTTCGCGCCGCCGGGAATACGGTAGCCCACCGTGGGGTCAATCCTGTCCACCGGATTGAAGAACGACGGCCAGCCCTTGCCGTGGAAGTAATTCCCCAGGCCGTTGTCAGGCGTGTCCGAGGTGAATCTCGTGATCGCCTCCTGGAGACTCCCCACGCCGAGAAACCTCTTGTTCGCGCCAATCCAGCCGTAGTCGGCCTTGGCACTGGTATTCGGCACCGGCACGCCAGTCGCTTCCATGGCCACCGGAAGAATCAGGTGATCCACATACGAGACATCGTAATTGATCAAGGTGACAAGCTGCGAGGGATCGATCGGGTTCGACTTCGTGGAGAGGGCGCTCAAGAACGGCTTGTCCCGGATCGTGAACTCGATGAGCTGGTCAGGCGCGTCCGCGGCCGGGTCAACCGCCTGCGCGGGGTCAGCCTGGTGATAGAACATCACAATCCCGTTGTCCCCCGTGCTCTGCGCTGCACTCGCGACATACCGCGCTGTCTCCGTACCGTTCAGGTTCTTGTAGAAAAAGAAGAACGGGTTCGAGATCGGGCTGTCCTTGTTCGTGTTCGTATCCTTGGGCAGGAGATCAGTCGGGTCGGTTGCAATCCCAGCCCGGCCGGAATCCCAGAACACAAGCGGCACGTTGATCGTGATCGTATGCTGGGGGAGCAAGCCCAGGTAATCCTTGCCTCCCTCGGTGTAGCCGATATAAGCGCGGAACTCCTGGCCATGCGGATCGAACGGATCGTAATACCCTCCCGCCGTGGACTTGCCCGTATTGGGATCGTAGAGGAACGGATAGATCGGGTGCTGGGTGTTGTTGTGGAACGTGATTTGCTTGACGGGTACATTCCCGACCGTGGCATTGCCCGTGAAGAGCACGTCGCTCAGGTTGCCGACGGTGTCATAGGGGCCGAACTGCGTCGTCGGGGCCAGCGGCATCTCCACAGCGAGAAGCGCACGCTCCTCGAGCGTAACGACCTCAGCCTTGAACCGCGCTTCACGCCGCCGTTGAGAAGCGCGCTGGGCGTTCCTGTCGCCCGTTTTGCGTGAGGTTCCGATCAAACGGCCGGCGAGCGAGGAGCGGTTCAGCATCGAGTCGATTCCCATCGTGGGTGTGGCTTTCAAGAGTGGTTTGCGCTCGATCAAGGTGCAACGAACAGGGACCGCCGCGTGCAACGAACAGGGACCGCCGCGTGCAATGAACAGGGACCGCCGCGTGCAATGAACAGGGACCGCCGCGTGCAACGAACAGGGACCGCCAGGGCAGCGATTCACTTGCCGAGGAGACTCAAGCGAGCCCCCTCCGCGCCTCGTGATCGCCGCACGCGACTCGGCTGAAAAACCAGTACACAGCCCAGTCCCAGGCGTCACGCGGCTTCCAGGAAGATCCCGTGGCCATGCGAAGATTCCGTGGCCATGCGTGAATCGATTGCGAAGAAGATTCCGTGGCCATGCGTGAATCGATTGCGAGAGTTAAAGTACGCGATCGAGGGCGACCTGGCAACAGGCGTGGACTGTGCCGGTGATTCCGAACGGTGAGGGAGATCAACCGTCCGTGTGGGGGCACGCATCCGGCGGGCGACGTACCCCTGGACGCGAGGGTCTGGCCACGAGCTGGGGGGGCTCCGGGCCGCGGAGACTCGGCGCGCGCCACGGGCGCACCCCCCTCGGCCCGCGGGCGCCAACCGCGAGCCGCCGCCACCAACCGCCATATTGCCAAGGAACACCCGCGGGATTCTCCCGCTCACAACCAAACCGCCGCCCGCCGACCGCTGAGTCTCACGGCTGAGGCTCTGACCGCGGAGCCTCACGGTTTAGACTCGCGACCGGTCACCGGCTCAACGCCGCAGGTCGTCCCGACTCAACGCCAGCGGTCTTACCGACTTAACGCCGCCGGTCGACCCGACTCAACGCCATCGGTCTTAACGGCTCAACGCCTTCGGTCTGCCCGGCTCAACGCCGCCGGTCTGCCCGACTCACCGCCGCCGGTCTGCCCGACTCAACGCGAGCGTCCTTACCGACCTAACGCCGGCGATCGACCCGACTCATCGCCTGCGGTTCTTCCGCCTGCTCTCTTTCTGACGCCGGCGTTCTTCCTTCCGCTTCTTCCGCTCCCTGGCCTCCGCCGAGTCGTTCCGCCGCTCCTGCGCCCGCCCAGCGTTCTCAGTACGCCTGGAACCGGCCGGATTCGTGTCACTCACACTCGACGCAAGCTCTTTCTCAGTAACGTCCTGCGACACGTTTTCCGGGCCGTTGGGTTCGCTTCGCAAAAGCGCGGTGGGTTCGCTCGGAACAGAGACAATGGCTTCGGTTTTTTCCAGCGACGAGTCGCCGGTCTGGAGGTCCAACCGATCACGCTCCCCATACTGACTTTGCATGTCCAGATAAGGGGGATTTGAGATAAGGGGGATTTGTGTTGTTCGAACTCGACGCAACGTCCTGCGGCACAGCATCCTGCGGCACGCTTTCCGGGCCGTTGGGTTCGCTTCGCAAAAGCGCGGTGGCTTCGGTTTTTTCCGGCGTCGAGTCGCCGTCAGCTTCCAGGTCGTCGTCGGTCTCCTCGCCGTCCGCGGCCTCGCCTGGCTCCTGGGCCGCGTCGTCTTCAAGCTCGAACTCGTCGTCCTCGACGTCCGCCGGCCGAGGCGCCTGCACAAGCGATAAAAACGTTTTCACCGTCTGATTCGCCAAACGCGCAGCGGCCAGCAAATA